>JABLXM010000064.1 GCA_013177815.1 Anaerolineae bacterium
TATCCCGCCCCAACCGACCCCACCCATTGTTCGACGCTTTCATGAGGGCAGTCTGTGAGCGGGCTGGCATGCACAAGGAGAATGATTATGACGGAACTGATCTACCAGCGGAATAGTTACCTGCGCAAATTCGAAGCCACCGTCAGTGCTGTGGATAACGAGAAACACGCTGTGTTGTTGGACCGCACTGCCTTCTATCCGGGCGGTGGCGGTCAGCCACACGATACCGGTGTCCTGCTTTGGAACGACAATTCCCTGCCCATGCTGCGGGCGCGCAAAGGCGCGGAGGGCATCTGGCATGAGATCGATCCGGCGTTTCCCCTGCCCGAACAGGGCGCACCGGTCGACGGTGAGCTTGATTGGGATCGGCGATACCAATTGATGCGCACCCACACCGCCATGCACATCCTGTGCGGGGTGGTCTTTCGGGATTATCAGGCGCAGGTCACCGGCGGCGATATGGAACCGCTGCTTGGGCGGATGGACTTCGAGTTCGAGAATTTATCGCGCGACCTGGTGGGTGTGATCGAGGCGACGGTGAACAAGGAAGTGCAGGCGAATCACCCGGTGCGGGTCCAGATACTCTCCCGCGAGAAAGCCTTTGCCATTCCAGACCTGATCCGCACCAAGATCAACCTGCTGCCACCGCAGATTCAGGAGGTGCGGGTGGTGGAACTGGTGGGATTGGACTTGCAAGCGGATGGCGGCACGCACGTCAAAGCCACCGGGGAAGTGGGCGCATTGAAGATCGTCGACTATAAGAGCAAAGGCAAGATCAACAAGCGCATCTACTTGCAGTTGGAAAGTTAGCAGCGATAAATGGCGGTATACTTGGGCTGGCATTTTCCCGATTTGGGGTACGATCAAAAAGAAATCATACATAAAGAAGGATGAAACATGGATACAACGATCGAAGCAATTTACGCAACCGAGATCCTTGATTCGCGCGGCAACCCGACGGTCGAGGTGGAAGCGATCCTGGCGGATGGCAGTTGGGGCAGGGCAGCCGTGCCCTCCGGCGCCTCCACCGGCGTGCACGAGGCGCTGGAACTGCGCGATGGTGACAAAGCCCGTTATCTTGGCAAGGGCGTGCAGAAGGCGGTGGAGAACGTCAACAATGAAATTGGTGAAGCGCTGACCGGTTTCGACGCGGTCGAGCAGCGCGAAATCGATATGACCATGCTGGAAATGGATGGCACGCCCAACAAGAGCCGCTTTGGCGCCAATGCCATCCTGGGCACCAGCCTGGCAATTGCCAAAGCGGCTGCCAATTCGCTCGGTCTGCCGCTCTATCGTTACATCGGCGGGGTTTATGCACACGTCCTGCCGGTGCCGATGATGAACATCCTCAACGGCGGGGCGCACACTGCCTGGCAGTCGACCGATGCCCAGGAGTTCATGGTGATGCCTTTGGGTGCACCCTCTTTCGCTGAGGGTCTGCGCTGGGGCGCCGAGATCTATCATGCATTGAAGGGCGTGTTGAAAGCGCGCGGTTACACCACCCTGGTCGGTGATGAAGGTGGTTATGCCCCGGCTTTGAAGTCCAACGTCGAGGCGGTCGAAGTCATCCTGGAGGCGATCGAAAAAGCCGGCTACAAAGCAGGCGATCAAATCGCCATCGCGCTGGACCCGGCAGCCTCGGAATTGTACGATGAGGATAGCAAGACCTACAACCTGCGCAAGGAAGGCAAAAAACTAACCGGTGAGCAAATGGTAGCCTTCTGGAAATCTTGGGTGGACCAGTACCCGATCGTCTCGATCGAGGATGGGCTGGCGCAGGATGACTGGGATGGCTGGAAGATGATGGTGTCGGAATTGGGCGACCGGCTTCAGATCGTCGGCGACGACCTGCTGGTGACCAACCCGGAACGGGTTCGCAAAGCCATCCGGGAGAAAGCCGCCAATGCGCTGCTGGTGAAGTTGAACCAGATCGGCAGCTTGACCGAAACCATCGAAGCGGTCGAAACATGCCACCGCGCCGGCTGGCGGGCGGTCACCTCTCACCGCTCCGGCGAAACAGAGGATGCCACCATTGCGGACCTGGCGGTGGCGTTGAATATGGGGCAGATCAAAACCGGCGCCCCGGCGCGCTCGGACCGCGTGGCGAAATACAACCAGTTGCTGCGCATTGAAGCTGAGTTGGGCGATAGCGCCGCGTACGCCGGGTGGGGCGCGCTCAAGGGAGATAGATAAGCTGCCGCTAATTCTTGGAGTCTCTCGATATAAATGATGTCAGCCTGGCTATCCAAACAGCCAGGCAGGGAACGAACTGAAGCGTATCTGATTGATCAGATACGTTTCGTTTTATTTCGTAAGGTCGCTCACTTACTGTTCCACCAGGTTTTGTGCAACCGTTTCGATCAACTCCGGCAGGTGCGGATTGCCGCGTTGGATAAAGAAGTGGTCGCCCGGTATCTCGATCAAACGCGCGCCTGGCGGCAGCCAGGATGCCAGTTGGCGCGTGCGGCGCGGGAGCACGGTCTCGTCCGATTGTCCCTGGATGATGACGACCGCAGAAGTTACACTTCCCGCTGCCCCACGGATGTGATTGGAAAAGCGCAAGAACTGCTCAACAAAGATCAGCGGCACCCGCATGTTATGGATGGCTTGTTTCACTCCATCCTCAGGCAGTTCGCCCTGCAGGGCAATGCCGGCGGATTCTGCGGCGCGTTGCAGCCGGAAGAGCGCTTTCTGGTTCAAACCGATGTCCATCGGCATCACCAACCGTGCCAGGAGATAGGCTGCATCTTTGAGCCGGTTGCTTTCCCACCAGAACGGCGCAACCAAGATCAGTTGATCCGGGGCTTGCTTGCCCGCAGCCAGCAGCGACAGCCCGCCGCCGAGCGAGAATCCCAGCAAGACGACCGGCTGATGGTCTTTCTTCAATGTCTGCAATTCTGAATTGATCGCCCTTACCCAGCCGGGGTAACGCTGCTGGAAAAGCTGGTCGAACTGGGGTCCGAACCCTGGCAGCAGCATGCTACGGGTGGTCCAGCCGCGCTGGTTGAGCGCTTCTGCCAGCGGGCGCATTTCGTCCGGGCTATGGGGAAAGCCGTGAACCATCAAGACTGCGCCTTTGCCGCCTTCCAATGTGAAGGCAGCGTGGCGTGGCGACGGAAAGAGCCCCAGCCTGGGCATGAAGCGTTCCCGTGGTATCGCCAGGGCGTGGAGCAGGTCGAAGACGAACAAGAATCCGCCCTGTAGGACGATGCCCCAGCCGCTGCCAACCCAGAATGGGTTGCCGTGGCTCCAGGTGGTTGCCAGCCGCCAGCCCAGCGCGATATACAACACATCCAACACAGTGTTGACCCACAGGAGGGTCTTCAAGCGCCGGGCGTCTTTACCCTGCTGGTTGAGGTCGAACGGCAAGTCGATGCGGGCGAGCGCCGCGCGCAATCCCAAACCACCGATGAGCACGTCGATGACTCCCCAGGCGAGCGCTTGCAGTCCAAAACCGCGCCAGAAGAGCGCACCCGTCGCCAGTAGAACCATGCCAGCCAGGATGCTGGCAACGCTCCATACGAGTAATCGCAGAGATAGAATGCGCTGGTAATCGTAGATCATCTTCTAGTCCGCAGTGGCTTTCACCGACACCCAATTCGACGCTTTCAACCCATTGTACAGGTGAAAAGCGCTATTCATGGGTGAGGATTGATATACCCACAAAGTTGGCTTACCCCGTTTTCTCCGTCTGGATCGCTTTGATGATCTCGAGCAACGCCTGGTTGCCGGGGTAATCTTTCATATCGTCCGCGTAATGCTCATAGCGGACGACGCCATTGCCATCGAGAATGAAAAGCGCCGGCATGCGACCAAGTTTGAACAGGTTGACCTCCTGATAGTACTGGTTGGCGACCTTCGAGCCGATATCTGCCAGACCGATGAAAGGCATCTCGTTTTCCTGCCAGTACTTGCGGAATGAATTCGGTCCATCCGGACCGATCACGACGATCTCACTGCCGAGTTGCTTGAATTGGTGATAGTCCAGGCGCAACTGCGCCAGGTGCGCGCGGCAGTATGGTCAAATGAAACCGCGCGTCAGCACCAGCACCAACGGCTGACCCCGGAATTGCGCCAGGCTGACCTTTTCACCGGTCGTATCGGTCAGGGTGAAACCGGGTGCCTGCGCAAGGTGTTGCATTGTCTTTCTTGCCATGATGGTTTCCTTTCACTAAGCATTACTCTAACAAACGGTGATTGTTTGAATGCGTCCGCCTCTGGTAGGGCGGGGCTGTTCAAAAGCCACGACTGCCATGCCGGATTCTACAAGCATCCCATACCAATTGCTTCAACCCGGCATGTATCTACTGAATAAGACGCGTTCACACCAGCATATCTTTCGCGAGTGCCCAGATGTGATCGAACATGGCGGTAGTCAGGCGACCGGTCTGGGTGTTTTGCCGGCTGGGGTGGTAGGATGCGATCACCCAGGGAGCATGATCCTGTGTCTGCCAGACCCCACCATGCCGGAACTGACTGGACCAGCGCCTTGCCGCCTGCGGGTGGAACCGCATCAGGACCCGGTCGAATGCGACGCGCCCCAACGCTACCACCCCCTGCAGGTGCGGCAGGCAGGCAACTTCGCGGCGAAAGTATCCTTCGCAGTCCTTCATCTCTTGCGGCGTTGGCTTGTTCTCCGGTGGGGCGCAGCGACAGACAGCCGTGATCCAGATATCGCGCAGCGCCAACCCATCATCCCGCCTGGACGACTCAGGCTGGCTGGCGAACCCGGCGCGATGCAATGCCGGGTAGAGGAAATCGCCGGAGGCGTCGCCGGTGAACATGCGCCCGGTGCGGTTGGAACCGTGCGCGCCCGGCGCCAAACCCATGACCAGTATTCGGGCATTGGGGTCGCCAAAACCGGGTACACCTCTGCCCCAATAGTCCCAGTCCCGGTAGGCGCGGCGTTTGACCCTGGCGACCTCTTCACGCCAGGCGACCAGGCGTTCGCAGCGGCGGCACTCGATTACCTCGTGTTCGATCTGTTGCAGCGTATCGCGATCGTTCATGTCAGTCGGTCTTCCAAAACAAATTTTATAGGATCAACATGGCATCCCCGAAGGAATAGAACCGGTACGCCTCCTGGATCGCGAGCCGGTAAGCAGCCAGCACACGTTCGCGCCCGGCGAAGGCGCTGATCATCATCAGGAGGGTGGAATGTGGCAGGTGAAAGTTGGTGATGATGGCATCCGCGACCTTGAACTCGAAACCGGGCAGGATATACAAACTGGTTGCGCCTTGCCAGGCGGATACTGCGTCGCCCGGTTGGGCATGGGTCGCGGCAGTCTCGAGCGTGCGAACCGTCGTGGTGCCCACCGCGATGATGCGACCGCCCTTGGCGCGGGTCTGGTTGATATCATCCGCGGCTTCCTGGCTCACCTGGCACCATTCGGTATGGATCGCATGTTGGGTGGGGTCGTCGACCGTCACCGGCGCGAAAGTATCCAGCCCGACGTGCAGGGTGACCCTGGCGCAGTTGATTCCGGCTGCTGCCAGCTTCTCGAACAATTGCGGCGTAAAGTGCAATCCAGCCGTCGGCGCCGCCGCAGAGCCGTTTTGGCTGGCATAAACAGTTTGGTATCGCTCGCGGTCCTTCAAGCGGGTATGGATATAGGGCGGCAGCGGCATCTCGCCGATGGAGTCCAGGTAGTTCTCCACCGGCTCGGAGAACTGTATCACCCGTTCGGCGCCCTCAAGCTCCGCCTCGATCAAGGCGGTCGCACCGCCGGGGATGGATAGGATCATCCCTTGCTTGAGCCTTTTTCCACCCACCAGCGCCGTCCAGCGTAGCGGATCAATTCGCTTGAGCAGCAGCATCTCCGCCTTGCCGCCGGTTGGCTTGTGGGCATGGATGCGGGCAGGCAGGACGCGGGTCTGGTTCAACACCAGCAAATCACCCGCTCTCAAATAGCGATCCAATTCCCAGAACGTGCTGTGATCGATGGCAGGGGAATCGCGGCGAATCACCATCAGGCGGGAAGCATGCCGCGGCTCGATCGGCGTTTGCGCGATGCGCTCCGTCGGCAGGTCATAATCGAAATCATTGGTTCGCATCAGGGTTGTCAGATCAGGCGGGGTTGTTCTTTGGGGCGGTTGTATGGAAAACCAAGATGTTCATACGCGATCTCGGTCGCAACCCGCCCCTGCGGCGTGCGTTCCAGGAACCCAAGCTGCAACAGGTACGGTTCCACCACATCCATGATAGTATCCGGCTCTTCGCTGACCGAAGCGGCAATGGTGCTCAGACCAACCGGTCCGCCGTTGTATTTTTGGATGATCGTTGCCATCACGCGGCGGTCGACTTCGTCCAGCCCCAGGGTGTCGATATTCAGTAAATTCAGCGCTTCCGTCGCCACCTGATCGGAGATGACGCCATCTGCGCGCACCTGGGCGAAGTCGCGCACACGGCGCAGCAAACGCAGCGAGACGCGCGGCGTCCCGCGCGCACGCCGGGCGATCTCCTCGACGCCCGCCAGGTCGACTTCGACCCCCAACAGGTTGGCTGCGCGGTGGACGATCTGCCGCATGGCTGGCATATCGTAATAGTCCAGGCGATAGACGGCGCCAAAGCGCGCCCGCAACGGGGCGCTAACCAGCGCCAGGCGGGTGGTGGCGCCGATGACGGAGAAACGCGGCAGTTTCAGGCGGATGGACCGCGCCGAAGGTCCTTTGCCGATGATGATATCCAGGGCAAAGTCTTCCATGGCAGGGTAGAGCACTTCTTCCACCACCCGTCCCAGGCGGTGGATTTCATCGATGAAGAGGATGTCGCCGGCGTGCAGGTTGGTCAGGATGGCAGCCAGGTCGCCGGCGCGTTCGACCGCCGGTCCGGCTGTGATCTTGATATTGACGTTCATTTCAGTGGCAAGCACATATGCCAGGGTGGTCTTGCCCAACCCGGGCGGACCGTAGAATAGCACGTGGTCCATTGGATCTTCCCGTTTGCGCGCTGCGGCGATCAGGATGGAAAGGTTCTCGCGCACCTGATCCTGCCCGATCACCTCGTCCAGACGGTGTGGTCGTAACGCCTGGTCCAGGCGGTCATCCGGGCGTGCTTGCGGATTGATCACGCGGTTGTCATCCACCATGCGAACGATTATACCCCATAGAATATTTCATCGTCCCCCAAGGGTGTTCTACATCATAACGCGAACAGGATACGCTCTTTATGTGCACTCATGGCGATGTAGATTTTGTCGACCTGCTGCCGGTCGATTGCCATGAAATTGAAAGTGATGGATATGTATTTTCCCCCTGCACTCTCCTTGCGTGTGATATCCTCAGGTTGCAGGTAGGGAACGTATTCCTTGACCAGGTCAACCACGAAGGTTTCGAAATCATCTTCATTTTTACCGATGATCTTCAACGGAAAATCACACGGGAAGACCAGCGGGGATTCCATCGGTTCGTCCATCATCATGCTCACGATCAGGGTTCTGTCACGAATGACCACGCAATCTTAGGATAGTTTTCCCTGGCTGTCAATCGCCAATATAACATCAATAATCGTTGCAGGGCATGCCCCGTATTGCATTAAATCTCCGCCCATTGTTCTGCCGGGCGAGAATAATACCTTAATGAATGTTAAGGTTTCGTCGGGATGGCTGTTTATGGATGGCAATCTTTTAAGATTCGGGTATAATGACAATTGTTGAGTATCGAGGTTGACTGATTCGTAGCGGGGTCTAGCAACGATGTGAGTTCATGATCGATAAAGATGTTGGACCATTGCAACCAACGCAGACGCTTCGGGTTATAACTCACGACCTTAAAATAAAGAGAATGAACTTTTTTGGTGAGTGAAGGATGGATGGTGATCGATTGAAGGCGAAGATCCTGTTGATCGAAGGCAAAAGTGCGGAACGTCCTTCGTTCAATTTTGGGCTCACGCGGAAAGGATTCCTCGTGGATTCCGTTCATAGCGGTGCCGCGGCGCTCGCCCACCTTAAGGAAGAATCACCCCATATCGTACTGCTCGACTCGGCTTCGATGCGGTCGAACGGCAGGCGCATTTGCTCCAGCGTCCGCAAAACCGCTCCGGATATCCCGTTGATCGTGGTGATCGAACCGGAGGACGAAGACCCGGCGCGCATCGATGCCGATGTCATTCTGATGCTGCCGTTCACGCTGCAAAAATTGTTGAACCGCATCCGCCCGCTGTTGCCTAACGATTCAAAACACCTGATGCACGCCGGACCCTTCTCCCTCGATGTGGATCAGCGCATGGCGCGCTGCGGTAAACGCCAGGTCAAGTTGACCCCCCGCTTGGTCACACTCCTCAAGATGCTGATGGAACATTCCGGGGAGGTCATCGACCGCAATGAATTGTTCAAATTTGTTTGGGATACTGGGTATCTCGGCGATACCCGTACGCTTGATGTTCATATCAGTTGGCTGCGCCAGTTTTTGGAGGAGGACCCTCGGCGCCCGCGCTATATTAAGACGGTCCGCGGTGTAGGTTACCGTTTGGATATTTCTTGACAGCCAGGCAGCACCCGTTATAATCAACCTGATCATAATGACCTTCTAGCCATACCGGGAAACGATCCCATAAATCATCCTCAGAGAGCCAGCGGCAGGTGCAAGTTGGCGGTGATAATAAGGAACAATCCACCCCGGTGCCCGCATTCAGGGCGGCTGCTCGTGCAAGGGATCATATCCATAAGCGAGCCGGCGACATCCGTTATCGTCCAATAAGGTTGAGCGTCGCTCAACGAAAGCAGGTGGCACCACGAACGCCCCTTCGTCCTGCAGACGAAGGGGCGATTTGATTGATCTCAGGAGGTTGTGATGTTGGATATCAATTTAATTAGGGAAACTCCGGATGTCGTGCGCCAGGCGCTTACCAGGCGGAACATGGACTCATCTGTCGTCGACCAGGTGCAAGCGCTGGATGTTTCCCGACGCAAACTACTCACCGAGGCAGAGCAACTAAAAGCGTTGCGCAATGCGACCTCCAAGCAGATCGGTCAGCATAAGGATCCGCAGGTGCGGCAGGCAAAGATCGAAGAGATGCGCGTGGTGGGGGATAAGATCGCTGCCCTCGATGAAGAGATTCACACGGTCGAGGCAGACCTGCAAGCTTTGGTTGCGGGCATCCCGAACATTCCGCTGGAAGAAGTGCCGTTTGGCGCGGATGATAGTGAAAACCCCACTCTGCGCACCGTTGGAGCGGTCAAGACCTTCGATTTCGAACCGCAGATCCACTGGGACCTGGCTCCCAAACTGGGCATCCTCAACTTTGACCAGGGCGCCAAGATCACCGGGTCGCGCTTCTATGTTTTGAGCGGCGCGGGTGCACGCCTGCAACGCGCCCTCATCGCCTGGATGCTGGACCTGCATATCCGTCAGGGCTATACTGAACAGTACACCCCTTTCATGGTCAAAGGCGAGACCATGTTCGCCTCCGGACAATTGCCAAAATTCGAAGATAATCTCTACCACGACCACCAGGAAGATTTGTGGATGGTGCCGACTGCCGAGGTTCCCCTCACCGGTTTGCACATGGGCGATATCCTCGATGAAGCTAGCTTGCCGCTGCGTTACACTGCTTATACCCCTTGCTTCCGCCGTGAGAAGATGAGCGCCGGGCGCGATGTGCGCGGCATCAAACGCGGGCACCAGTTCGATAAGGTCGAGATGTACATCTACTGCTGCCCGGAAGATTCGATGCATGAGTTGGACAAAATGCTGGCGGATGCGGAAGAAACCTGCCGGCTGCTCGGTCTGGCGCACCGTGTCAAACAGATTTGCACCGGTGACCTGGGGTTCAACGCTTGCATCTCATATGATATTGAGGTCTGGGCGCCGGGATTGGGCGAATGGCTGGAGGTTTCATCCGTTTCCAATGTCGGCGATTTCCAGGCGCGCCGCGCCGGCATCAAATACCGTACCAGCCAGGAAGGCAAAACGCGCCTGCCGCACACCCTGAACGGCTCCGGTCTTGGTGTGCCGCGCACCCTCATCGCCGTTCTGGAAAATTACCAGACCGCCGATGGCAGCGTTTGGGTGCCAGAGGTCCTCAAACCCTGGATGGGTGGTACCGAAATCATCCAGGTGGGAGGGTAGCATGGACTGGTCACAGATTGGACACATTACGCTGTTGGTGATCGTGCTGGCAACCATGCTCTTTGGTTTGGCTTCTCTGGTGACCGTCATCGTTCCGGGTTTGACCATCATCTGGGTTGCGGCGCTGGTATATGCGCTGGTCGATGGATTGAACTGGACCAGCGGGATTATTTTCGCCCTCATCACCTTGCTCATGATCGGCGGCAACATCACCGATAATGTTCTCATGGGCGCCAACGCGCGTCAGAAGGGCACATCCTGGCTGGCGATCGGCATCGCCCTGCTTGGCGGTGTCGTGGGCAGCGCGCTCTACCCGCCTTTCGGCGGCATCATCGCTGCCCTGGTTGGCGTCTTCCTGGTTGAGCTTATTCGTTTACGCGATCTTCAACAAGCCTGGGTATCGCTGCGGGGCATGGCGGCAGGTTTGGGCTGGGCAGTTGTCGCCCGGTTGGGCATCGGAACCGTGATGATCCTTCTGTTTTGCATCTGGGCTTTCCTGGTCGCGCCGGCAAGTTAGGTAAAACTTGCACCCCCGTTCGTTCTCCAGGTGTGGGCAGACGGCGCCGTGTGGTTTTGCTTGGGGTAGACGACCGGTTGGCTGCTGATCGACCGGGTGGGCGCAATCAAACAGGCAGGCGGGAGCATTTCCAGCCTGCCTGTGTACGAATACGACAGTGCACTTTTCTAGGCGAAGATAGCCTTGAAGATCAGTTCCAAGATCATTCCAGCCACGAAGAGCGATCCAAATATCCGGGTGTGGTAGAATGCGCCTGCGCTGAACCAAAGTGGCCAAACGGTTTCTCCATAATCAGCCGGGCGCTCCGCCGGCTTCGGTTTGGAGAACATCCGTATCACGCGCGGGATCGTGAACAAGGAAATGAACACCACCAGCATCCAGGGCGAAACGAATCCGGTGACGATCAGGTAGATCACCAACAGGTATTGCAATACCATCATCACGATCGCGGTAATGCGTGCCGCTTTCTCGCCGATCAGCACCGGTAGCGTGTGGATTTTCTTGGCGCGGTCCGCTTCCAGCTTATCGATGTGTTTGCCAAAAATCACCATCGTTGGTCCCAGTGCGTACACCAGGCTGAACAGCGCCACGTTCCAGTCCCAAACACCGGTGATCACGTAATATCCGCCGCCGATCATCAACGGTCCCCACACCAGGATGACCGCAACTTCACCCATGCCGATATACTTGAGCGGCCAGGTATAGAAGAACACGAAGAACACTCCCGCCAGCAATAGACCCAGCGCCAGCCAACCACCTTGCACCACCAGCGGGATGCCGGCAGCCAGTGCAATTATTCCGGTGACTGCCGCATAGCGCAACAACCCGCGCTCGCTCAGCAATCCCTGCTGCACCGGTTGGGGACCGTATTGGGTACGGTAGTAATTGTCGGTATCCACACCCCGGCGGTAATCGGTCAGGTCATTCAGCAGGTTGTTGGTGGCGTGGGCGAACACCAGCCCGATCGCCAACAAAAGCCAGCGCCACCATACGAAGCCGCCGTCCCGTATCGCCAGCAAGCCGGCGATGGCGGCGGATATGAAGGTCATGATCAACACCGCCGAGCGTGTGCTGACCAGCCAGCGTGAGATGATATCCAGGCGATCCCATTCATCCTTGTCGAGCCGCGGGATGACCTGCAATGCTTTGATCCACATATTGACATTCATATTTCCATCCTATATAGGTCGTGATATGTAAGTTTATTTTATCAGAGGAACGGTATGCCGATCCGATATTATTCATTCACCAATGGGAACTGTCGTGCCAGCGGCGTGTGCGCCGGCAAACCCGGCAGGTGAATTTGGCTTTCTTCGGGCAATCCCAATGTGATGATGGCGTTTGGGTCGTGTTCAGTCAACCAGGCGGTATACGCCAGGATCAACGCATCCAATTCTCCTTCGCTGTGCAGGTTGTCCAGCAACAGGCTGCCCTGCAACAAACGGTAACGCGTGATCTCTTCGAACAATCCCATCGTATCCGGCACCGGCAATGCCAGTTCCTCACATAACAATTGCCGTTGGATGCGACCTTCCAGGCTGTTGGCAGGGTAGGCTTTCGCGGGTAGCAACGCCAAAAAACTGGCTTCGGCGTTCCCTTCCAGGGCGAGATGCGCCACGCCGGGAGTGGGCTCTTTCTGGAATCCGTTGGCTGTCAATTGGTCATATAACGCCAGCCCATTCTGGATCCACACCGGAGGGGTTGGGCGTTGCTCGAAGATCCTCGCCGGTGCCACGCCTTGCAGCAACAATTCATAGTCGGCGACGCGCAGGTGTTTCTGTTGTTTGGGCGTGGGCGGTGGCGTGAAACTATCCCGCACTGCCGGTTTGCCCAGCAGACCGCTTCCGGTGCCGCATGGCGCGTTGACACAAACCCATGCTTTGGTGCTGCCGGCTGCATACGCCACCAGCTCTGCCAGGTCGCCTCTACCGATCGCTGCCAGCGTTCGTTCCCGATCCATCGCGGCGTAGACGTACGGGCGCTTTCCGGGCAATATATTGACCCCGATGAACAAATGATCACCGTTCATTAATAATAGTGTATATGAAATTGCTTTGATGGACAATAGCCAAGCCCTGCGCTGCTCCGGATGAAAGCCATAGTCGGGATAGCCGTTTGTCACTTTGACGAAGGCTGTTGGCTGGACTATACTAAGAACAAAGTTGTTCCGGTTAAATCGCTATGAGATTAATACATCCAGGAGGATAGATTCGATATGGCGACAGAATCCAATTTTAAACTAACATATTCCACTATGTTCAACCCACCGGAGGAGTTGCACACCCGTTTTGGTGGGGCGCTGGCTGCGGTGAAAGCCAACCTCGGCAAAGAGTACGCCATGATCATTGGTGGCGATGAATACAAAGCCGCGGACAAATTCGAGAAACGCTCTCCCATCAATACCGATTGGGTCTTGGGCGTATTTCAGAAAGGCACCGCTGCCGAGTCTGATAAGGCGGTTTCCGCAGCCAGGAAGGCGTTTCCCGCTTGGAGCCGCACCCCCTGGGAAAAACGGGTGGAATTGGTGCGCAAAGCCGCAGACCTGATGGACGCCCGCATCTTTGAAATGGGCGTCACCATGGCGCTAGAGGTTGGCAAGAACCGCATGGAATCCTTGGGGGATGTGGCAGAAACTGCCGATCTCTTCCGTTACCCGTGCGAATCCATGGAAGCCAACCAGGGGTTCATCAAGGAGATGAAACGCGACCCGCTGACCGGCTACGTATCCACCAACACTTCCGTCCTGCGCCCGTATGGCGTCTGGCTGGTGATCAGCCCATTCAATTTCCCCGGCGCCCTCACCGGCGGCCCCGCTGCTTCGGCGTTGGTCGCCGGCAACACCATCGTCATCAAACCCGCCACCGATACCCCCTGGCTGCCGCGCCTGGTAGCGCAGTGCCTGGTGGATGCCGGCATACCGGATGGCGTCGTCAACTTCGTCACCGGCCCGGGCAGCACGCTGGGGCAGGCGTTGATAGATCACCCGGATATTGCTGGCATCACCTTCACCGGGTCCTACGACGTTGGCATGAAGATCTATCGCGACTTTGCAAACGGCAAGTGGGTGCGCCCCACCATCCTGGAGTTGGGCGGCAAGAATCCTGCTATCGTCTCTCGCCATGCCGATCTCGAAGCCGCTGCGGTTGGCATCCTGCGCTCGGCGTTCGGTTTACAGGGTCAAAAATGTTCCGCCTGTTCCCGGGTTTACATCGAAGAGCCTGTCTATGACGCGCTGGTCGAACAACTGATCGACCTGACGAATCAATTGACCATTGGCGATCCCACGGACCGTAGCAACTATCTCGGTCCGGTCATCAATAAAGCATCCTATGCGGATTACCAGGCGTTCGCCGGCGAGCTCAAGCGCGATGGTCGCGTTCTGACCGGGGCGGAGACCTTGACGCATGGTGATCTGGCGAAAGGCTTCTTCTGCGCGCCGACTCTGGCAGAACTGCCGCTGGGGCACCGTCTGTGGCAGGTGGAGATGTTCCTGCCGATTACGACTGTTGCAAAGGTGGCGTCGTTGGAACAAGCCATGCAGCACGCCAATGATGTCATGTACGGTCTGACGGCGGGTTTCTACGGCAACGATGCCGAAGCGGATTGGTTCTATGACCAGATCGAAGCCGGCGTCACCTATGCCAACCGACCGCAGGGCGCTACGACGGGTGCCTGGCCCGGCTTCCAACCCTTTGGCGGCTGGAAGGGTTCCGGCTCATCCGGCAAGAACTCGGGTGGTTTGTATTACCTGCCGCTTTACCTGCACGAACAGATCCGCACCCGGGTGCGCAAGGCGTAATGGCGGACGATTCGGTTCTTGGCAGGGTCGGTACGTTCTTGATCCTGCTTGGCGTGCTATTGATCTTTCTTTTCGTGTTTTCCGACCTCGCCGGGCAGGTGGAATTGAAATACCTGTTCTATGGGGCGGGTGGGGTTTTCTTGGGGTTCCTTTTGCGCTGGGTTTCGCCGCGTCCGGAAAGACCGTCTTCAGATCGTTTTCGTATCTTGCGTGCCCGCAAGGATAAAAAGTCCCGGCGCGGGTTGTTTGGTGGTCACAAGCACCAAACAGCCGATGACGCGCCGGAACAACGCCAGCGTGACTAACCTGCCATAGAGAGGATGTTTATTGGGTAAGGTGCCTGAATTATGTCCAAATTGATGCCCCTCGAACAAGCTGTTAGCCAGTTCATACAGGATGGCGATTGTGTCTATGCCGCCGGCTTCACCCATTTGATCCCTTTCGCGGTTGGGCACGAGATCATCCGCCAGCGCCGGCGCGACCTGGTGCTGGCGCGCGCCACGCCTGATCTTATCTATGAACAAATGGTGGCGGCTGGCTGCGCCCGCAAGATTATTTTCTCTTATATCGGCAATCCTGGCGTCGGGTCGCTGCGTATCGTGCGGTCGGAGATCGAAGCAGGACGGCTGGAGATCGAAGAGTATTCCCACTTTGGCATGATCTCGCGCTTGCAAGCCGGGGCGACAGGTTTGCCCTTCATCCCGATGAATCCGACTGCCGCGTTGGATCTGGAACGCGCCAACCCGCGCTATCGCCGGGTGGTGGACCCCTACGGCGGCGGCGAAGTGGTCGTCTTGCCGCCCCTCAATCCGGATGTCGCCATTGTGCATGTCCAGCGCGCGGATCGTGACGGCAACGCCCACATCTGGGGCATCATCGGCGAGCAGAAAGAGGCAGCCTTCGCCTCCCGGCGCGTCATCATCACCGCTGAGGAGATCGTAGACGAAGATATCATTCGTGCTGATCCCAACCGTACCATGATCCCGGGTTTTCTGGTTTCGGCGGTATGTCATGTTCCATTTTGCGCCCATCCCTCTTATACCCAGGGCTATTATGACCGGGACAACGCCTTCTATCTGACTTGGGATCAAATAACCGAATCCCCTGAACAGACTCGCGCCTACCTGGATGAATGGGTATACGGTGTGGACGACCGTGCGCAATACTGGGAAAAGTTGGGCGCCGAATGCCATGACAGGCTCAAGGTGGAACCGCGCTTGAGCAAACCGATCAATTACGGGGAGTATTGAACCTATGGAATATACCGCGTCCGAATTGATGACCGTCAATGCTGCCCGCCTGTTGCGCGATGGCGATGTTGTCTTCGTTGGCGTTGGGTTGCCGAACCTGGCGTGCAACCTGGCTCGCCGCACCCACGCGCCGAATCTGTTGATGATCTACGAAGCCGGGGTGGTGGGTGCCAGACCCAACCGCTTACCGCTCTCGATCGGCGATCCGACCCTGGTCAGCGGATCGACGCTGGTGTGCAGTATGTATGAGATTTTTTCCCTCTACCTCCAGCGCGGCAATGTGGATGTTGGTTTTTTGGGTGGCGCCCAGATCGACCGCTATGGCAATATCAACGCCACCGTCATCGGTGATTATGACCAACCCAAGGTGCGGCTGCCCGGCTCGGGTGGGTCGATGGAGATCGCCGCCTGGGCAAATCGCTGTTATATCATCACCCCGCATCAAAAACGGCGCTTCCCGCAACGGGTGGATTTTCGCACCTCCGGCGGATTTTTGGATGGCAAACATCAGCGTCTGGAATCAGGCGTGCGGGGTGGTGGACCGCAAGCTGTTGTGACCGACCTGGGTATTTTGGAGCCGGACACCTCCGGGAAAATGATTCTGACCGCCTGTCACCCCGGCGTGGATGGTTGACCAGGTCATTGCCAATACCGGTTGGAATCTGCAAGTGTCGCCGCAGATGCGCGTCACCGATCTGCCCAGCGAGCGGGAGTTGACCATCCTGCGCGAAGAATTGGACCCCAATCGCATGTATCGTTAGGCGATACGTGTGGACCGGGTGTCATCATTTGTGGATGATTGGGGTTGTAACTGATGCAATATTGGTATATGAGGCTGAATGAGTAATAACAGAAAGGTCCAGGTGTTGGTCACCATCCCATTCTCCGAGGAACTGGTTGCCCAGATCGCGGCTTTGTCGCCGCGTCTCAAAGTGACACTGCTCAGCACCCAGTCCAGGGAGGATATCTCACCGGAATTATGGTCGAAGGTTGAAGTGCTTTATACGGATACTGTACTCCCGGAGCCGGAGTGGGTGCCGAATTTGAAATACATCCAGTTCCATTGGAGCGGGGTCGATTTTGCCATCGATCACCCCATCCTAAAAGCGCCGGGTCTTCAGGCTGCCAGCCTCAGCGGTGCCATGGCGTCCCAGATGGGTGAATTTGTCCTTATGATGATGTTGTCGCTGGGTCATCGCATGTCCGATATCATCCACAATCAATCCAAAGCGGAGTGGTCGCGCGATCGTTGGGAGCGTTTCACCCCGCAGGAATTGCGGGGAAGCACGGTTGGCATCATCGGTTATGGCAGCGTCGGGCGGCAGATTGCCCGCCTGTTGCAGCCTTTTGGTGTCACCATCCTGGCGACTAAAAAAGATGTCAAGCGTCCACAGGACAACGGTTATATCCCAGAGGGGCAGGGCGATGCGGATGGGGTGTTCTTCAACCGCTTATATCCCATCCAGGCATTGGGGTCCATGGTTCGCCTGTGTGATTTCGTCGTCGTTTGTCTGCCGCTCACCGGCGAAACCCGGGGGTTGATCGGAGCCGAGGTCTTTCAGAATATGAAACCGAGTGCGATGTTCGTTTCGGTCGGTCGTGGCGGCGTCGTTGACCGCAATGACTTGCTCACCGCGTTGCAGGAAAAAAAGATTGCCGCCGCAGCGCTGGATGTTTTTGCTCAAGAACCGTTGCCGCCGGAAAGCCCCTTCTGGCACCTGCCGAATGTTATTGTCAGCCCGCATATTGCCGGCATCAGCCCCCATTATCGTGAACGCGCCGCGGATTTGTTCAAGGAAAATCTGCGTCGCTACCTGGATGGCACCCCGCTCTACAACCTCATAGACCCGGAAAAAGGTTACTGAATCTATGTCATCCAATGCTGAGGCGCGAGCCATCGATATCGTCCTGTTCGACCTGGGTAGCACGCTGCTTTATTTTGACGCCGATTGGACTTCGATCACCCTTGAAGGGACGGATGCCCTGGCGCGCGCCGTTCGCTTGCTTGGTTATCAGTTGGAATTCGCCGCGTTTTCGGCGGAATATGCCCAAATGCAATTCGACTACTATCTCGAACGCGATACCTCATGGACCGAGATTCAAGTGGAGGGCATTTTGCGGGAATTGTTTGCCAAATACGGCTATCCAACCGTACCCATCGAGCATATCTATGCCGCGCTCGACGCGATGTATGCCGTCTACCAACGTTACTGGCGTTTGGAGGAAGATGCTGTGCCGATGTTGCAGACCGTCCTGGCGGCAGGCTACCATACCGGCTTGGTCTCCAATGCCGGCTATGGGCGCGACCTCGATCGCCTTTTGGACATGGCGGGTTTGCGCCCTTACCTGGAATCGATCGTCATCTCGGCTTATGCCGGGGTTCGCAAGCCCCACCCGGAAATATTCAATATAGCGTTGGCACCGTTCGGCGCCGTCGACCGCAGTCGTGTCGTAATGGTCGGGGATCTGTTGGGGGCGGATGTGCTCGGTGCCAGGAATGCCGGCATAGGTAGCATTTGGATCAATCGTCGCGCATCACCGCGGTTAAATCAAGTTTATTTTGGTCAGGTGCAGCCGGATGTTGTTGTGGAGACCCTGGCGGAAATTCCGTCGCGTCTGCGTGAGTGGACTCAT
>JABLXM010000065.1 GCA_013177815.1 Anaerolineae bacterium
CATGTTCGAGATATCCGGATCATCCTCGACGATCAATAATCGACCTTTTGCCATACCTGCCTCCAATCATTAACGTTCAACTATCAAATAGATACGAGTTTCCAGCACGCCTATATATTCCGGGTTACCAACTTTCCAGCGCCTGCTCACCCTGGCGCGGATACAGCCGGCGGTGCTGTCCGCTGGAAGCCAGGCAGTGATGATCGCTATCCTCATAACGCACATCGTGGACGATGACGCGGCGTTCCTTGCTTGCCAACAGCACAACGTCCGATTCGACCATGCGTGCGGGATAAATGACCATCCCGGCGCCGATACGGCAGTTATGCCCGACACAACCGCCTAACACCGGGCGATTGGAGGGCTTGAGGGCGCCGTCGCCATCGCGCGCCTTGATCTCATCCGATACCAGGTTGAAATCGGTGAAGGTGTTGCCGGCACCAATGAATGAGTTGCGCCCCACCACGCACATTTGCAGGCAGGTGTTCTGCGCCACCATGCTGTTATCCATGATGGTAGTCATGAAGAGCGAAGCGCGAAAGGGCAGAAAAGTGCCATCGCCAACCACCGAGAGCATCAACTGGCAACCCTGGCTGAGATTGACGTTGTCGCCAATGATGCAGTTTTCGATCACGACCCCTGCCCCAATGGTGACGTTGTTGCCAATGCTGGTGGGACCGTGGATGACAGCGGTCGGGTCGATGATGCAATCCCGTCCAACCTGCACCACGGCGGAACACTCCAGCAGTTGTTTGCCTTCATAGATGGCGTGGGCGAGCACACTCAACTTGAAGGGCAAGTCGCGCTCCAGGCGGTCTTCGAAGCGTGCACCTCGTCCAAAGACGCTGAAAACGCTATCGGCAATGAAAACGTGCGTCCAGCAATCGATGGCAATTAGCGAACGCAGTGGCACCTGGTAGATCAGGTCACCAACGCTGTTCGCCATGTAGGACGGGATATGATAATAACCAATCTCGCGCGACTGCATATCGATCACCAGCGGCTCGACATCCGATTCAGGACCGTTCGGGTAATACCATAGGTCGGCATAATACAATTCGCCAGCCTGCGTGTACGATGTGGATAACGGCAGGCAGTGTTCACGGAAAGCGGGATCCGCCAGCGTGAAAGCAGCGCGCGAAGGGACACTGCGTTTCTCCGCTGCGCGGATGAAAGCAGCCATGAACCATTCATCAAAAAAGAGGTTGTCACGATAGACGAGACAGGCTTCGCGGGTTTGGGGTAAGCGGGCATCCTGGGGCAGTTCGATATCGCGGGTGGTGTACGCCGCCAGCACATCGCGCTGGTGCAGCCAGAGCGGTTTGTTGCCGATGCGCAAGTCTCGCGCAGGTTCGTTGAAGGGTTCGATATATTTTCGTGACGGTAAGATGACCCTCAACATGATTCACTCCAACGGGCGTTTGATGATCTCGAATTCACAGGATTCACCACCGCTGCCGCAACAGGTTGTCTCGTTGACCCGGAAGAAGCGCCCGCCACTGGCAAAGCCCAGGTACCCGACGACAAACCCGGTGAAGAAGGTGCAGATGGCATTCTCCGCATGCCGCTGCCAACACCACGGGCAGTTCGCTACATGCCAGATGAGGCAGTCTTCATCCGACCGCACCGAAACCTCACTACCAAACCAGTCACTGCAATGCGCCGCCAACCTTTCCAAGCCGGTGCGCAGGCGTTTGCGCCAGGGCTGCGAACGGAAAATGAAGGCGTTGAAGCCCAAGGCTTCTCCATTTTGCCGTATCAATTCCAGCGCGACCGCTTCACCGGCGCGCTGGCAAATGCCGCGCCCAGCGGCAGGGGTGAACTCGTTTTCCAGGCGCCGTTGCAAACCGCTGGCGAGCGGCGGGGTCAGGTGGTCTGTAACGCGCGCAAATTCAGCCACCTCCGGGAAGGTCCGCAACCGGTTCACTTCAGCGCCTCCGACCACATCCCGGATGCCCATCAAAACCAGCCCTGCGACGGTTTGAGGCTGGTCAACCATCCAGAAACCCCCGCAGTTTGCCGATGAAGCCTGGTGGATCATCCAGCATGATGAAATGCCCGGCGTTGGGGAAAACCTCCACGTGGGTGTGGGGAACGCCTGCCAACAGGGGCTTCCATTGGTCCGGGTGGACGATATTATCGCGTTTGCCATACATGCCCATGACCGGGATGGTGATACGGTTCAATTCGGGTCGCAGATCGGTACGACGCAAAGAGGCAATGCTCATCAAGAAGGATTCCAGCGTGGTGCGCGAGAGGTCGCGGTCCATCATATCCGGAAAATCCGGGTCGCCGCAAATGAGGGGGGAAGCCGTACGCAACCCCAGGCGAAACAACCCCATAAGATTGAAGAGCAACCAGGCAATGGGGCGGTAGCCGGCGAGTTTTAGTGGCATCGCCAGTGAACGCCCGGTTATGGGCGACCCAATCACGATCACTTTGGAAACCCGCGCCGGGTAGCGTAAAGCCGCCGAAAGGCTAACGGTGCCGCCCATGCTGTGACCAACCAGCGGCGCGCTTTCGATGCCCATCTGCTGCATGAACTGGTCGACCAGGCTGACAAAATCCTGGACATCGTAAGTGCTGCGCTTTTTGCCGGATTCACCAAAGCCCCAGAAATCCAACGCATAAGTGCGATAGGAACTTCCGAGCGTTTGCATGGTTTCCTGCCACAGACCCCATGACCCCAGCCAACCATGGAGCAGGATGACCGGTTTGCCCCTGCCGAACACCTCATAGTGAAGCACACCCTGGTCCGTCGTGATCGAAGACACGTCCCTCCAATGCCGGCGTCCGATCAGGCGCGCCCGGCTTCCATTTCCTCCAGGATAGCGTACAACAGCTCCAGCAACACTGTCTTGACCTTCTCCTTGTTGGTTGCCACACAAGGCAAGAATTTGATGTTCTCATCCAACCGTAACGCCAGGCGCATATCATCGATCTCCCAGGCGTCCTTGGCATCCTGCTTGTTGGCAGCCACCACATAGGGCGTCGGCGCGTAGGCGCGAAAGGTCTCCAGGATGCGCCTGGCTTCGCGGAAGGTCTCGGGGCGGTTGCTGTCGATCAGCACGATGAAACCCAGCATACCTTCCGAGAGGATCTCCCACATGAAATCGAAACGTTTTTGCCCGGGTGTGCCAAACAAGTACAGCACCAGATCATCATCCACCGTGATGCGACCGAAATCCATGGCGACGGTAGTTGAGTCCTTGACCTTCTCTGCTTCGGATCGAATCCTGCGCTCGGTCGAAACGACATCGATCTCGCTTACCGAGCGGATGAATTCTGTTTTGCCTGCGTTGAAGGGTCCGGTCACCACGATCTTCACTGTTTGCATATTGGTTTTTCCTGACATCAGATTGAGCGAATGCGGTTGATCAAACGATTAACCAGCGAGCGCTGCTCTTCGCGATTGTTGGTGGGGAACATTCGACCGGCGCCCACGCTGCCGGCGCCAACCGGGCGAACGATTTGCACCACCCCCGCCTGCAGCAACCCGTACACTGCACGCCGCAGGTTCAATTCGCTCAGGTGGGTGGCTTTGGCAATCTGCCGCATGGTGTTGCGAGGGTTCACGAAGGTGATCACCTTCCACTCATCGGAGCTCAAATTGAGGTTCTGCACATTGGTGCCCGGTCGATCTGTGAATTTGAGCGCCATTTCAAGGCTGGGAATCTCCTCCAGTAACCGGTCTCGCTCCTTCAACTGGCGCGATCCTTCGATGATCAAGTTCTCAAGGTCCAACCGAACCGTGATCTTGTCAGGCGGCGGCTCGCGCCCAGCTTCGAATTGAAAATTTCCCTCAGACCATACAAAAACCTGGCGGACGATATCGAGGAAATAATTTTGCAGGCTGGCGAGGATGTCCTCCTGGCTGACATAACCGGCATTGATGAGCAGCAACCCCAATTGCTTGTCGCTCATTTGGGCAGCCTTGTCTTTGATCAACCTGGTCTGGTTGGCGCTTAATTTCTGGTTGCGGTAGAGGATTGCCGCCAGGCTGTTATCCTCCATGCCATTCTGGGCGTACGCCAGTTTGCCCTGCCGAAAGATCAACTGGGCGCTGGTTGTATCGTTGCTTTCCAGCACCAGGCGCCCGGTTTTGGCTGCCAGGTTGATCAGGTTTAATAGTTGGGCGACGGAAAAATCCCGTAGGTTGCCCTTCAGTGCCATGCGTTACCTCGCTTGCCCGTAATAGGCTATCCTTCATTATACAAGCCGGGATATTGACCGTCAATTTACAATACCGTCTGGCAGGTTTACATTCGTGAAAGGCAGGCTGGCTGGTTACGTGTTATGTTTGGCAAGCAGCCAACAAGCGCCAATTGCGATAAAATCACCATTGATGGTCAAGCAACCCGCCATGATGAGCAAATTGGCATTCCTGACGACCCCTCTGGGGATACCATGACCAACCTGAACCACAGTTTGCGCGGTCAGGACCTGGGATTCCTGCGCATTGTCGCCAGCACCTGGGGAATTGATCTCGACCCGCCGGATGTATCCACGGCGCTGCCAGTGCTCACGAAAGCCCTGTCCGACCGCCATCTTTTGCAGGAGGTCTATGATGCGCTGCCGAGATCCAGCAAAGAGGCACTGCAATTCCTGCTGGAGCATGGCGGGCAAGCGCCTTGGTCGCTCTTCAGCCGCCGCTTTGGCGAGGTGCGCGCCTTCGGTCCCGCCCGACGCGATCGCGAACGTCCGCACATCAAACCGGTCTCGCCGGCGGAGGTGCTGTGGTACCGGGCGTTGATCGGCAAAGCCTTCTTGGACCTGCCGCCGGAACCGCAGGAATACGCTTACATCCCCCAGGATTTCATCGATCTATTGCCGCCGGAAAGCTTCTCGCAAGATCTCCCTCCCGGGCAACCGGCATCACCGGCTGAGACGGCGGTGAAGCGCCTCGCCAGCGATGCCATCCTGGAGCATGCCACCACCTTACTGGCTGCCCTACGGGTCGAGCTGCCACTCGAATCGATCAAGACCGATAACTGGCATTACCCACCCATGCCCCTGCTGCAATTGCTGCAATCCGCTGGCATTGTGGACCGCCGCAATCAACCCCAGCCAGACTTAGCGCGCGAGTTCCTCGAATCATCCCGCGCGCAAGCCCTGCTATCACTGGCGCAAACTTGGCTGCACAGCCCAAACCTGAACGACTTGCGCCACCTGCCCGGTCTAGTGTTCGAGGGCAAATGGCAAAACGACCCCTTGCAAGCCCGGGAAGTCACCGTGTCCTGGCTGCGCCAGGTGCCGCCTGACCAATGGTGGAACCTGAACGCTTTCATCAACCATATCCACACCCAACAACCGGACTTTCAACGCCCTGCCGGCGATTACGACTCCTGGTCCATTCGCCGCAGCGAGGACGATGCTTATCTACGCGGTTTTTCCTCATGGCAGGCGGTTGATGGCGCCCTGATCCGCTACCTGGTCACCGTGCCGATGGCGGCGCTGGGGATGATCGACCTGGCAACGGCTGCCACAGGCAACGACTGGTACGCTTTTCGCATCAGCCAATGGGGTCAAGCCATGCTTAATAACTTACCACCCGAAGGGTTGGCGGCAGAGAATGGCAAACTGAGGGTCAACCCGGAGGGTGACATTCGGACCCAGGCGCATTTTCCGCGCGCGCAGCGCTACCAGGTGGCGCGGTTTTGTGAATGGCTGGATGAGCATGACGGGCAATACCGTTACCGGGTGACGCCCGCTTCACTGGAACGGGCTGCCAGCCAAGGGCTGCGATCGATGCACCTGGTGACGTTGCTCAAACGGGCGGCTTCCGGTCAAGTTCCATCCACCCTGATCAAAGCGCTGGAACGGTTGGATAAGTTCGGCGTACAAGTCAGTGCGGGAATGGTCTACATTCTACGGGTTGCAACGCCGGAGATGTTGGTGGAACTGCGAAACAGCCGCGCGGGCAAATTCATCGGCGAGGGATTGAATCCCACCACGGCGGAGATCAAGCCGGGCGGGCTCAAAGACTTGCGGCATACACTGGCAGAGATGGGCTACCTGGGTCAATTCGACCTGGATTAAGATACCTGTCCTGGCTCACACGCATCACTCAGGAATAAATATCCGCCCTATCGGATGCTGATATACAATAAGCTTACCCCAATTCGAAATGTGGAGAACGATCGATGACCCAAAAACTGAACTGGATCGAAGAAGAACTCACCAATCTAAAAGAAACCGGCTTCTATAACCGCATTCGCACCATCTCTTCGCCTCAGGGTGCATGGTTGGAGGTGGACGGGAAGCGGGTGTTGAACTTCTGCTCGAACAACTACCTGGGTCTAGCCAATCATCCCGACCTGACGGCAGCCGCCAGCGCCAGCATCGCGAAATACGGTGTCGGACCGGCTGCCGTGCGCACCATCGCCGGCACCATGGACCTGCACCTGCTGCTGGAGCAACGTCTGGCAGCGTTCAAGGGAGTGGATGCCGCCATTACCTTTCAATCAGGGTTCTGCGCCAACCTGGCGACCATCCCGGCGCTGGTGGGCAAAGAGGATGCCATCTTCTCGGATGAACTGAACCATGCCAGCATCATCGACGGTTGCCGCCTCTCTGGCAGCCCGATCATTCGCTATGCGCACGCCAACGCCGCTGACCTGGAGCGCCTGATCACGGAGAATCAGGGCAAGTTCCGCCGTGGACTGATCATCACGGACGGCGTCTTCAGCATGGACGGCGATATTGCACCATTGGACGCCATCCAACAGGTGGCAGAAAAGTACGACTTGATGTTAATGGTGGATGACGCGCACGGCGAGGGGGTGCTGGGACGCGGTGGTCGCGGCATTGTGGATCACTTCAACCTGCACGGCAAGGTGGATGTTGAAGTTGGCACACTATCCAAAGCGTTCGGCGTGATGGGCGGGGTGGCAGCAGGCAATGCCAACCTGGTGGAATGGCTGCGCCAGCGCAGCCGACCTTTCCTGTTCTCCTCCGCAGCCACACCCGCAGACGTGACAGCCTGCCTGGCAGCGGTTGACGTCCTTGAGCGCTCGACCGAACTGGTGGACCGGTTGTGGGACAATACGCGCTACTTCAAGGACCACATGCGCGCACTTGGATTCGACACCGGCAACAGTGTCACCCCCATTACCCCCATCATGTTGGGCGAAGTGCCATTGGCGCAACAATTCAGCCGTGACCTCTTCGATCAGGGCGTTTTCGCCATGGCGCTCGGTTTTCCCACCGTCCCGCGCGGCAAAGCCCGCATCCGCGTCATGATCTCAGCCGCACATACGAAAGACGACCTGGACGCCGGATTAACAGCCTTCCAAAAAGTAGGCAAGCAGTTGGGCGTGCTGGGTGGATGATTTAATGCGATCGCCGAGCATGGGGGGGACATGCTCGGCGATCCTCAGGGAGGGAATGCCACCGGTTTTGCTCCTTGCGGAGTTTACTGATCTTGGGGGACAGACCAGCAACTTGCCAGTGGAAGACACCATATACCAATAAAAGTTTTTGGGTGCCTTATGGATAATATACATCATATTAGTATTATTTGCATTAAATCCAGATAAGAGTTACCTTAAACTTTTTCGTCGTCGTCTCCGCCACGGCGGAATATCTCCATCCACTCGCGCACATCCTCAGGGCTCAATTGCG
Source organism: Anaerolineae bacterium (assembly GCA_013177815.1). Classification (GTDB taxonomy): domain Bacteria; phylum Chloroflexota; class Anaerolineae; order Anaerolineales; family Anaerolineaceae; genus JABLXM01. Next base: position 7,624 of record JABLXM010000065.1, read on the forward strand.
ATGATCTTTCATCCAAGGCGGCATCTCCTCCCCGCAAAGATTCCAACAGCAGGTCATAGAATTTTTCGGAATCCATGCTAGTTGCACCGCTGGCGGATGCCGCTGCTTTCACCTGACGATCGGAGCTGACGACTGTAACATTGCGGGCAGCGCCTTTCATTTTTTTGAGACGCACCATGATGGCATGATCGGCGGTGTTGCCACGCGGCACACTGATGACCTCCACCAACCCTTGTGTGTGGGTACCGCCCATGCCCGGCGGCGCCCCGTCATAAAAGACACTGACGCGGTGCCGGCGCACGCGGCAGAAATCATTCAGTATCGCGACCAGCTTGCTTTCATCATCCGGGTCGCTCAGGCTGAATCCCCTAATCTTGGGGATCAAATTATGTCCATCGATGAGATAGCGCATTCTGACACCATTTTACCCACATAATATGCTATGATTCATAAGTCAATGGATAAGTTTCGTCGTTTCCTGCCCTTCATCCTGCTCAATATCCTGATCTCCGCGTTAACCACCCTGATCGTCTTATGGGTGTGGGATGCGACGCACAACCCCTCCGCCGGCATGGCAGATGACCCACAGGCGCTTTTGCAAACGCTGCAGGCAACACAGGTCGAACAACCCACTCAACAACCCACCCTGCCACCGTTAGACCGCAAGGTCATCAAGATCGAAAACGTTTTTGCAGCAGGTGATCTTGAGAACGAAGTGGTGGTGCTCAAACGGTCCGGCTCTGGCATCCTGGACCTGACCGGCTGGCGTCTGGTGGATGAATCCAACCGCACCTTTGTGTTTCCCACGCTCTCGCTCAACACCGATGGCGCAGTGCAGGTTTTCTCCAAAGCCGGTAGCAACACGGTCATTGCATTATACTGGCATCAAACCCGCCCGGTGTGGGAACCCGGTGAGACGGTATTGCTGCTGGATCCGGATGGCAACCCGCGCGACTCATATACCATCCCATAGCACCATCGACCGCCAAGCCATTCCTCATCCCGGCTGGTATTCAACTCGATCATCACATTGTACCGACTGCCAGATCGTTGTTTCTGCCACAATTTACACATGCTTTGTCCCCCAGCGCCATCCTGCGGTAAAATCATAGACACGCATTCCTGAGGAAAGAGACCCGACATGAGCCAGGCTTTGTATCGAAAATGGCGACCCAACCAATGGGAACAGGTCGTTGGGCAGGATCACATCATCCACACCTTGCGCAACGCCGTCAAGAGCGGGAAGGTCGGGCATGCCTATTTGTTTGCCGGACCGCGCGGCACGGGTAAGACCACCACTGCCCGCCTGCTGGCTAAAGCGTTCAATTGCACCGCCGAGGACCTGGCAACCCGACCGTGCAATCAATGCGAGAATTGTGAGACAATCAACAAAGGCAGGCACCTGGACCTGATCGAGATCGACGCTGCTTCCAACACCAGTGTGGATGATGTGCGCGAACTGCGCGAGAAGATCAATTTTTCACCCAGCCAGGGGGCATACAAAGTCTACATCATCGATGAAGTCCACATGCTCTCCACCGCTGCTTTCAACGCGTTGCTCAAAACACTGGAAGAACCCCCACCCCACGCCATTTTCATCCTGGCAACAACCGAAATGCACAAGATCCCGGCGACGGTACTCTCCCGCTGCCAGCGGCATGAATTCCGGCGTATCCCGGTCAATGAGATCAAAGGGTACCTCAAGACCTTATGCGAGCAGGAGAAGATCCAGGTCGATGATGAAGCGCTGGTTACCATCGCTCGCCAGGCAACCGGCAGTATGCGCGATGCCATCTCGCTGCTGGACCAACTGGCATCCACCGGAGAGAAGATCACCCTCGGCTACGCGCAAACAATCTTGGGCACTGCCACCAACCAATCGGTGATCGATCTGGTCTCCGCCATTTTGGAGCAGGACTCGGCGGCAGGCTTACAGCGGCTGCATACTGCCCTGGACGCCGGCACCGAGCCACGGCAATTCGCCCGCCAGGTGGTGGATTACCTGCGCGGGCTGTTGCTTATCCACCTGGAAGCGATTGATCAACTGGACGTGCCTGAAGACACGCGAAAAATGATGGTGACTCACGGCTCGGCGTATCCCCTGCCGGGGCTGATGCTGGCGCTCAGCGAATTCAACCGCGCAGCAGCAGACCCGCGCTCCGCCTGGCAGCCCGCTCTTACACTCGAAATTGCGCTGGCAAACGCGATCGCCAATTTAGATCGATCGGCGACGGTCGTAAAGGATGATGAACCCGCCCCGGCGCCGGCAGCGCCCAGGGCAATGAAAGATAACAAGTCGCAATCCCCGGCGCAGCCAACGTCGTCCACACCAGCACACGCCAAAGTCGAGCCGCCACCTGTCGCAAAACCGGCGCCTGAAGTGCAGCCGGTCGAGACCACAACCCCCGTAGAACCGGCTAGCAGGATGGATGAAGAAGCGCCCGAACCGGCTGGCGTTCGATCAGATGGCGCAGAAGCGAAGGGACACAATCAGGTATCCTTGATGGATATCGACCGGGCGTGGGCGCAGATTCATGAGATCATCAAACGGAAACGGAACCAAACCGCCGGGTTGCTCAATTCCTGTCGGCGGTTAGCCATCAAGGATGGCGCCCTGGTGCTGGGTTTTGCCACCGAAGTGGTGAGATCCAAAATGGAAACCCCGGAAAATATCAATATCACGCGCGCTGCAATCCATGAAGTGCTGGGCATCACGATCGACATCGTATGCATCGTAGCTGGCAAAGCCGGCAACCTGCCGGCGAACCTGGATATCGACCGCGATGGCATGATCGGCACCGCGTTGAACATGGGGGGGCGGATCATCGACAAAGAATAATGATCGGAGGAAGACATGGCAAAAGGATTTAATCGACCACCTGGCGGCGGAGGCGGCAGCCAGGGAAACATGATGCAGCAATTACGACGCGTGCAGGAACAAATGGCGGCGGCGCAGGCGCAACTGGCAGAAGAGACGGTCACCGCCAGTGTTGGCGGCGGCGCGGTTCAAGTGACCATGACCGGCGACCAGATTTGCAAAGCGGTTACCATCGACCCGGACTTATTGAAGGATGCTGACGTGGAAATGCTGCAGGATCTGCTGCAAAGCGCGGTCAACCTGGCGCTCGAACAATCCAAAGGGCTGGCAAGCGAACGTATGGGACCACTGGCGGGTGGCTTGCCCGGTCTGGGTTTCTGATCCATGTCCATCCTGCCGCAACCCGTCCAAGCCTTGATCGAAGCCTTCGAACGCCTGCCGGGCATCGGTCCAAAAACCGCCTCGCGTCTGGTGTTCTTCCTGCTTCGCTCACCAGGAGATTTGACCGAACGGCTGGCAGAGGCGCTGAATGGCTTGAAGAACGGCACCGGTCAGTGCAGCATCTGCTTCAATATTACTGCCGCGGACGAGGAGGTATGCGAGGTGTGCCGCGACCCACGGCGAGAAGCCGCACTCATCTGCGTAGTCGAAGAGCCATTGGATGTATTGGCGCTCGAACGTACCGGCGGCTACCAGGGCAAATACCACGTGTTGGGCGGGGTATTGTCACCGATCGAGGGCATCGGTCCGGATGATCTCAAGATCCGCCCACTGATCGAACGCGTACGTCAGGGCGGCATCAACGAAGTGATCATCGCCACCAACCCAAGCATGGAAGGCGACGCGACCGCCTTATATCTTAAGCAACAACTGGCGCCTTTCTCGGCGCGCGTCACCCGTCTGGCGCGCGGGCTGCCCATGGGCTCCGACCTGGAATACGCCGACCAAAGCACCATACTGCGCGCTCTGGCTGGTCGTCAGGACATGCAATCCGGGTCGTGACCCGGCAAACCCAATAAATTCAATCCCGGTACGCCGGGATCAATTTTTCCCCTCCCGCCTCGATGCGATAATAAGGCGCCCACGCCAACCCATACAGACTGAGATAGATATCCTTTTTGCTTGGGCTCAACGGTATTTCCTCATAATGGGGTCCTCCGCTATCGGCTACCGCGCCGCCTGCCAATGCCTGGTCGCGTTCCTTTTCAAGCGTTTCCAATTGTTTAACGAGGGTTTCCAGGTCATGTTCTTCCTGTTCCAGCGCGGCTTTGGCTTTGGCAGTCATGCGGCGCTTGGTGATGTTCGATGAGACACTCTTCTTCCGTCCAACCCCCAGCATACCCATGAGCAAACCGGCGCCCGCCCCGGCTTCATCCAGCCGGCGTGCGTTCAGCTCTTCCTCTTTTTCATCGACCTCGAGTTTTTGCCGTTCGATCTTTTGCTTGAGCACATCGATCTTCTTTTGGTAATCGGTGCCGAGTTTGGATGCGCTGCCAGAACCGCCCCTGGTTGCTTTTCGCAGCATGCTCACAAACTCCGCTTCGCTCACATCCGGTCCGGCAACAACCTTGAGTTCCTTGTTGGCTTTGATGTAGATATTACCGGTGCGGTAGATCCAATCCTCGAAGTCGTTCTGCAGGCTGTTGATCTTTTTGCTATCACTGAGGAATGCGGGCAAGGGTTTGAAAGCGGCGTTGGGTTGCGGTTGTTTGCTCAATTCGTCCGGTTTGTAATAACGACCGGTGTACGCCTCCCAACGCACCAATCCGGGTTCCAACTCCGGCATCAGTACCGCAGTGTTGTTGATATATTCGAAATTGTAGGAACGGGCGAAGTAACGCACATCCGCCTGTGCCAGCAACGCCGGCTGGTAGACCAGACCAGCCACCTTGCTCCCGACAGGGAGGCTATAGGCTGCCAGCGCTTTATCCACCGGCAGGTCATTCGGCAGGAAGTACTCCGCGATCCCACCCGGCGCCGATGGGCGCGCTTCGCTGATACCCGCTGCTGTGTCAGCAGACGGTCTTTTGGCACCACCGACTGGTTTGGACTGGCTGCCGCTGTCGGTCACCTGGTTGGCAGCGACGCGATCACGCGGCGCTTGCGCGCCGGCAAGCGCGTTCAACTCATCGATCTGGCTTTTCATGACCGGTCCTGCCAGGTAATTCATCGCCCAGCGAACCGAGAATAACTTGGGTGTATTGCTTTTGACGCTGTGCAGCAGGAAGACGCGTTTCGCCAACCCGGATATCAATTTGTTGTATTCACCGCGGTCCATGCCGCCAGCAGCGCTTTCCAGCCCATCCAAAAGGCGATCCTTATCCCTTTCTGCCTGCAAACGCCCGATCATCCAGGCGCCCGTGTTGGTGAGCGACTTGTAATCCAAATCGACCGGGTTCTGGGTCGCCAGCAGCAAACCCACGCCGAAGGCGCGCGCCTGTTTCAGCATACGCAGGATCACACTTTTGGAGGGCGGGTTAGCAACTGGCGGGAGGAACCCCAGGATTTCATCGAAGTAGATCAGCGCGCGCAGGTTGCCGGTGCCGCGTTGGGTGCGCATCCAGGAATCGATGGCTGTGAATAAAAGCGTTACAAAGAACATGCGCTCGCTTTCATCCATGGCAGCCAGGTAAAAGACGCTATGGCGCGGTTTGCCATCATTTGAGTACAGCAATTGCCCGATATCCAGCCGCTGACCTTCTATCCAGGACTTGAAAGAGGGCGACGCCAGAATATTGTTCAGCAGGATCGCCAGTTCCGAGCGTTCTTTTTCAGGATAAAAACTATCCAACGGGAAAGCCCCCAGACGTTCCATGGGGGGATTCTGCACCAACAGGATCAGGTCGTGCATTTCCAGCGATTTGCCAGCGCTCCAGGCGTTTTCCAGCAAGTTCGAGAGCAGGATGTGCTCCTTCGAACGCAATGGATCGATCTCCTCCATCCCAACCAGTCCAAGAATGGCAGTGACGGTGCTGGAGATGCGGTCGCGCAGCATTTCGGCGTTCTCCTCCCAATCCATGTCAGGTGCTTCGAAGGATGACAGGATGTTGACCGGGATACCGGCGGTCGAACCGGGCGTGTAGATGGTGAATTCGACCGAATCATTCAGCGCCTGCAGATCATTTTTCCCCAAGCCCCAACCCGCCAAACCGTCCTTCCACATGGCAGCGGTCTCGACTGCCTGCTGGTCGACTGTTTTGCCGGCGCGCTTGGCTTCCTCTGGATCGATCCAGGGTTTGAAGTCCTCCGCCCGCTGCTCCGGGAAGTGCATCAGCAGGTTGGTGAGATCGCCCTTTGGATCGAGGACAATGGCGGGGATGCCTTGCAACGCCGCCTCTTCCAGTATCACCACACCGAGCCCGGTTTTCCCTGAACCGGTCATGCCGATAATGACGCCATGGGTGGTCAAATCCGCAGGATCCAGCTCGACCACGTCACCAGGTGTTTTGGGTTGTTTGGGATTGAAGATCTTCCCCAGAAAGAATTCTTTTCGTTCCACCATTTTCCGCCTCCTCAGGCTGCCAATTTTACCAAAACATCATGGTCTCAGATCATGCAATGAATATACCCCGCCGAAATCGACGCCGGCTCCAAGCAGGTGATAGAGATCATCCAGTGCGCGCCAATCATCCCCGGTTGAATGAACATCGCCGCTCTCGCGTAAGAAAGCGGCGCCGGCACGGCTGATCAACACATGTGTGAATCCCTCATCCCGCCAGGCATCCAACACACCAGCGGCACTGTCATACTCGATGCGGTCGCGTCGCCAACGATCGAGGATCTCATCCGGAAAACAAATTGGGCGGCAATGATAGGAGCGGTTTTCATACAAAAGCAATACTTTCGAACCTTCCGGTAGCCCATTGACTGCCTGAACTGCGGGGTAGTACCATCCCAGGTTGCCAGTCAGATAATCCACCTGGGCTTCCTGTCCCAATGCCGCCTGTGGCGCCTTGCGGACCAGCGCGTCGCTCCCCACTTCCACCAGGTTCAATCCCAAAACAAGCAACACCAGCGCAGATGCCAACCTGGCAAGGCGCACTGGCGGTTGGTGGTACTGGTTCAGATTGTGATAACCAATGGCTGCCAGGACGGCAAACGCCGGGAACACCGAATAATAGAAACGGGTTTGGATCAGATATCCGCTGAACTGGTTGCCCACTGCCCAAATTGCCAGACCGGTCATCCCGATAACCGCCGCCGTCTCAGCCGTGCGGCGCACCCGGTCAGCAAGTCCCCGCCAGTTCAGCCAAAACAGGGCGCCCAATCCCAACAGCAACGGACCGATCGAAACACTGTAACCATCGTAGCCGTCTACACCGAGGTAGGTCGCGCGCCAGGGGAGCAGCAACGCGTCACGCCAGTCCCCCCAGTGCGGCAGCTCCTGGAAAACAGCCCGGCGGACTGCCGTCATGGCGCCTGAGTCGAAATACAGGGGGTAAACAGGATTACCGGTCGTGAGTGTGTTTTTGACCAGCCACGGCAGCATGACCACCACTGCGGCGGTGGCAAACATGCCGCCGCTTTTTACCAGATCGGTCATTGAACGTCTGGTATGCCATAACACAAAAACCAGACCGGCGAGCAATGCAACACCAGCGGTATATTTACAGGATAACGCCAGACCGGCGAACAATCCGGCGTACACCAGCCAGTTGGTACGCTGCTCCTGCTGCCAGTGGTCGAGACATACCAACATTCCAAAACCAAAGACCAGTCCCCACCAATCGACATACGCCCAGGCGGTGGAGGCTGCCAGGGTATACCCGCCCATCAGGGCGGCTGCGCCCACCCACGCGGCGCGCAAGTCGACACTTTGGCGCAGGTAAGCCACCAGCCCCAGGACCATCATGTGACTGGCGAGCCACCCCAACACCGCAGCGCCTTCAGCGCCCGCCAGCGCCATCATCCAGGTGTACAACATCTCGACCGTTTGCGGCAAACCGGTCATGACATGCCACGGCAGGTAGACCACACGCCCGCCTTCCAGGTAGGTTTGTGGCAGGGTCAGGTGATATGCCAGTGCATCGAATTTTACCGGTGGCGAAAGGGCTATGGTAAGCGTGAAGACAGCACACGAGCCGATCAGCACAGCAACAGTGCGACCGAAACCATCAGAGGCATGCCAGAGACCGCCAAGCGTCTGCCATTGACGTAACCACGACAGCATTTGCCAGCGTAACAACAGTAATAATGCAATCAGTGCAATCCAAAACACCCAACGAGAAAAACCCAACGTGCTCCCGATGAGCAAAGTGCCAAACGCCAACATCCCCAGCCCAAACGCAGATTCAAGCGTTGCCCGCACCAGTGGATCGAGACCATCCAGCCGTAATATGGCCTTGCCAAGCGCGCCGCCCAGCGCGGTCAATCCAAACGCAGCGAGAACGCGCCAGATGGCGAGGATAAGCGCCAATGCAACACTGGCGGTGAAGGGTTTATGAGTGACATAGTACGAGGCGGTTATGATGAACAACCACAAGAAGCCAGCCATGCCTGCGAGCCAAAACCGTCGATTGCGTGTCATGGACACAATTATAGATGAAATAATCATTTCTAAGGCTATTCTTAACTGCCCCGCTTGACGCATGCCTGCAGATGGGATAGAATGTAACGACGATGCGGGGTAGAGCAGTGGCAGCTCGTCGGGCTCATAACCCGGAGGTCAGTGGTTCGAATCCACTCCCCGCTACTAAAGTCAAACCAGAGTCCGTCGGGCTCTGGTTTTTCGTTAGCCGGGCACACAGCGGTAGACATTTTTCCAAAAATGGAGGAATTTCTTATGAACCGCAGTTC
>JABLXM010000066.1 GCA_013177815.1 Anaerolineae bacterium
TCCTGAACCGGGCAGCGGCGGCGATATCCCATCCCGGGCGGAACACGGGTTGACCAAACAACAATTCAATGCCGCCATGCCAGTTGAATTCTGGCGCGAAGTCGTCGATCGCATAGCGCAGGAAGCACCGGATACACTGCTGCTCGCCGAAGCGTTCTGGTTGATGGAATCCTACTTCGTGCGCACTTTGGGAATGCACCGGGTATACAACAGCGCCTTCATGAACCTGCTCCGCAACGAAGATAATATCCGCTACCGCACACTCATGAAGAACACATTGGAGTTCGACCCAGAGATCCTGAAACGGTACGTCAACTTCATGAACAACCCGGATGAACGAACAGCAGTCGATCAATTTGGCTCGGGTGACAAGTATTTTGGCATCTGCGTTCTAATGTCTACCCTGCCGGGTTTGCCAATGTTCGGGCATGGACAGGTGGAAGGCTTCCAAGAAAAATATGGCATGGAGTTTCGTAAGGCTTATTTAGACGAATCGGTCGATACCGGGCTGGTCGAACGTCACCAGCGGCAAATCTTTCCCCTGCTTCACCGTAGATCCATTTTCGCGGGTGTGGATAATTTTTTGTTGTTCGATCTTTACACAGCCAGCGGTCAGGTGAACGAGGATGTGTTCGCCTTTTCCAATGGATGCGGCGACCATCGCAGCCTGGTAATCTACCATAACCGATATGCTTCCACCAGCGGATGGCTTCGTTATTCTGCTGCATACGCCGTAAAAGAGCCTTCGGGTGACCGCAGGATGGTGCAGAGAACCATCGCCGAAGGGCTGCAAGTGACGACGGATGCCGATACTTTCCTGATCTATAAAGACCAGGTCAGCGGCTTGGAATTCATACGATCCTGTCAAGAGATCATCGAAGAGGGGTGGCGGATCGATCTGAGCGCTTATGAAACCCACGTTTATCTTGACTTCCGTCAAGTTCAAGATGATGCCTGGCACAATTACAAACACTTGACGGATTTGCTGCAAGGCAGAGGCGTCCCCAATATCGAAGCCGCCAAACAGGAGTTAACTTTAAGCCCTGTGATTGAACCTTTCCGACAGATATGCAACCTGGAGTACTTTGATCACCTCTGGCAACAATCCAGAACGGCACTGTCAGAGGCAAAGCTGGAGGCGATATTAGACGAGGCGGAGAAGAAATATGCACCTTTCCTGGATGGCATCGTACAACTAAGCGGGCACGATCACGAGCGGCATGCCGTGTTGGCAAATACTCGCGAACGTTTACGAAACCTGTTGACAATCAGCGGGCAAAAAAAGGGGAAGAAGCAGGCAGTCTCAGAATACGCGAAGGTACTGACCGACATCCAGAATAAATTGGCGGATGATCGCACAACCTGGCTAATGATGTTGGGGCTAATCTTCACACAGGAGATAGGCAGGCTTGGAGGCACAACGGATTTCAAAATCCAAACCCAGAGTTGGATGGTGGAGTGGACCCTGGAGCGAATCCTGGAGGAAACCTACGCTCAATTCGTCGGCGACGGCTCTGAAGCCCGGCAAATGGCTGCCAAAGTCGAACTATTAACCGGGGTTCATGACTGGTACAAATCAGCCAGAATCCAGCCACTGCACACCATCCTTAAAAACTGGTTCCAGGATATCAATATTCAAAAGTGGCTGGGGGTCAATCGCTACCAGGACATGCTTTATTACAACGAAGAAGCCATGCAAGAATTCATCGGGTGGATGCAATTGATGGCAGTCTTTTACCCGGCATCAAACCTGAATCGCCCGGATAGCATAACCATGGAGACAGTGATCGGGGCTTCACAGGTCGTCGATCAGATCAAACGATTAGAGATTCGAGCCCAATTCCAGGTGCAAAAAATGCTCGACCTATCACGATCCGTCTAATTTACTTTGTTCATGAACCAGCCTGGCGCGTTCAAGCTGATGATCGAATACGGTATCCGCGCGCAGACCTGAACGCCAACTTTGGACGTGGCGCAAGGCTTCTTCAGCATGCTGCTTGAGGTTCACCCCCGTCGCAAGCCATGTCAACCACACCGCCTGGGCAGCATAGGCAATGATGTTACGGGGTTCGATACGATCAAAATCATCGAAGAACCAGCCACAGGAGGTATAGATGCGTTGGCGCTCATATTGAGCCGCCAGCAGCAAGGCGAAGGTGCGAATCTGTTCGCGGGATAGCGGATGATCGACCTCAGCATAGAGCAACTCTTCAACGGTCGCCAACCTGAGGTGAACCGAGAGATAGTTATGACGCAATTTCCAGGGATCGGGGACATGCCGGCGTGCAAAGTCGAGGTATTGATCATCCACAAGCTTCGCGATGCGGTCCAATCCCTGCCTGAGGGGGGCTTTCCACTCGCCGTGAAGCGCGCAGGCGCAGACCCCGCTCCAACGCGTGACGCCATGAAAACAACTCCACGAAGTGTTTTCACGAATTCGGATCTCTGATTTGGGTGGGTGATTTTTTAGCCACAACCCCGGGTAGGTCAGATTGACATTATGATTTTCCAACGCTGAAGACGTCAAGAATTGAAGGAACTTATCACGAAAGGGCTGGTGATGCCCATAAAGTTCACCATCCGATGCAATCATGATCAACTGGTCATGATCATTTTGGTCGGCGTACCTGGGCAAGATCTCTTGAGTCACGAATTCATCCGCGTTCTGGGTCTTGTTAGGTTGAAAACTGACCATACCGCTCAGTTCCATCTGGTAGAAGAAAACCGCTATACTTTGATCACCCGGCAGTTTCACCCAGTATGGCTGGGTGACATCCAGGTCTTCACTTTCTGCCTGCCACGGCGCCAGAATCGTAAACTGGATGCCGCACAACGCCAGAATTTCAAGCGTCTCCAAATCCACTGCCGTTTCCGGCAGCCAAAAGCCGGACGGTTTATGTCCATAGCGATGCTCAAAATCTGCAATACCCCAGCGAATCTGGGTCTCTTTATCCTCCCTGGTTGCCAGTGGCAGGATGGTATGGTGATAGGCTTGCGCCATCGCATTACCAACGCCGTGTTCAATATAATTACGGCTTCCCTGCTCGATGATCATGGCAAGGATCTTAGGATCATACTGCTCCAACCAATCAGCCAGAGTTGGACCCAGGTTGTAGCTGATACGCGAGAAATTTCCCAATTCAGCATTCGGTTTATAACTCTGGTAAAAAATGCGTTCATTCCAATTCTTATGTGGGGCGGCTCCAGGCTCAGGAGGTATCTCGCCGGTTATGGGATCTTCCCGTGGCGGCTGATAAAAATGTCCATGGATGCAACAAGCGCGTAGGGTCATAAATTCTCCTGAGTTATTTAACCAGATAATTCAAAGATTGGGTAAAACGGGTGGGAATCATTCCAAATTGCCGCGGCAATGCATCCAGCGAACAGGTGCGGTCAACTGCCAGGTAGTCCAGCCAGTAGATCGAGATAGGGAAAGGACGTCTTCTCTGCTCCATCAACAGGGATAACGCACGCAAATAAGGCGTCCCGATAGAGATAACCCGCCGCCTGATGCCTATCGTCGCCATCAGGCGACCGATAACCTGGTTGAATGGGATGGTCTCTGAACCGCCAACCGTCACAACCTGATTGCGCATGGCATGATTTTGCATTGCCAAAAGTATGCAGGTGATCAAATCGTCAATCCAAATTGGCTGCAACAAGGATGCACCATCACCCGGCATCAGAAAAAAACCCGGCGAAATACGCAGCGTTTTGGCAAATGACTCGGTGAAGTGATCACCCGGACCAAATATTACCCCAGAACGCAGGATGGTATACGGCACGCTTCCACGTTGGATAAAGCCTTCTGCAATTGCCTTGGCTTTCATGACCGGAAAGGCAGAATACCGATCGACACCCAGATGGCTCAAGAAAAAGAACCATTCCACACCCGCCTGTTGCGCTGCATCCACCAATGCCTGGGTGCCAGCAATATCGACGCCATCCAGATCTGCCCTTGAGCCGCCATGTTCAGCGCTTGCCAAATGGATGATCGAGTGGACACCTTTCATCGCCGAACGAACCGCTTTTTCATCCTGCAAAACACTGACGGCAACTTCAACCGGGGTCGACCGCGGCAGATTGGGCGATTGGGCTGTCGGTCGAATGAGCAGGCGAACGGCTTCCCCCTGCTCCACCAGGCGCCGAACAAGACGGCTGCCAACAAAACCGGTCGCGCCTGTCACCAAGATCATGAAATTGATTATAACAAACCATTGAATGGCAGAAGCAATGGCATATTTCTTGCTACCTAAGCGAGTACGAATCAGCGAAAGTCCGTTTGGAGGTGAGCAATATGGAGAATGAAGCAAATCGCGCGCGTAGTCGCCTCGGGTTCCATTACTTCCCGGATACAGACCACTACGCCGTATCCGACCTGCAGAGATGGCTGCCCGAATTAGTTGCCATGAATGTCTCCTGGTTGGTATTAAAGGCGCCAAAAGAACGGGCAATCCCGGAATCGTTCATCTCCACGCTGGTAAAGAACCGGATCGAGCCGGTGTTGCAATTCGACCTATCATTGATGGAACCCCCAAATCCGGGCGAGTTGTCCTCGCTGCTGGCAGCTTACGCCAACTGGGGCGTGCACGCAGTCAGTTTTTTTGACCGCCCGAACAGCCACGCCGCGTGGAAACCGAGCCAGTGGGCATTGTTGGACCTGGTGGAGCAATTCCTCGATCGTTTCATCCCCTATGCCGGGCTGGCTTTGAAAAGCCGGATGGTGCCAATCTTTCCAACATTGGAACCCGGCGGGAATTATTGGGATACAGCTTTTTTGCGTACGGCAATGGAATCACTCACCAGGCGCAAACAAGAGATGATCCTGCAGACAATGATCCTTTCCGCCTACGCCTGGACTGGAGGTCACTGTTTGAATTGGGGCGCCGGCGGACCGGATCGATGGCCACTCGCCAAGCCCTATCAAAACGACGGCGACAGCGAGGACCAACGCGGCTTTCGGATATTCGATTGGTACAATGCAATCACCAAAGCCGTGACCGGCAAGATCTACCCCATGATCCTTTTCCAAAGCGGTTTCGGTTCAGAACCGGTTGCAGATGGTGCCTCTTCAGATAAACCCTCCGGTGAACAAATCAACGAAGCGGTGATCGAATTAATCAATAACCGTGAATGCCATGATCCTGACCATCCCGATCAATTGTTGAAACCCCTGCCTTCCAATGTCATCGCATCGTGCTTCTGGCTACTGGCAGATGACCAAGCGGAAGAGCCAAACCAGCACGCCTGGTTTGGAGCAGATGGAACCACATCAGCGTTAGTTGACCTACTTAAGAAAAATTCATCAACTGAAGCCAGGGTTGAATCGCCTGCCCAACCAGATATGACACCGGTGGAATCGGTACAAGATACAGTATTCGCGAGCGATGATATCGGCGAGGCAAAAACCGTTCCGCATCCAATCGAACATTACCTGTTACTGCCAACCTATGAATGGGGGATCGCAGAATGGCACCTGGACGTGATCCGACCATTCATCAAAAAACACCGTCCGACGGTCGGATTTTCCATCGAGGAAGCGGCACTGGCACAAAGAGTGACGGTCATTGGCAGCCCAAAAATAATCAGCGAGGACGAGCTTGACGTTCTCAGAAATGCCGGCGCAATGGTGGAACGAATCAACGGCGATGGCATCAGTATTGCAACGAAACTCGCAGAGAGGTGATCGATGAGCATATCCGTAAACCTACAGCCACAAACCAGTGTAATCCACAGGACACCCATCGAAGCCCGGGAACCGGTATTGAAAGTGATCGGATTGGGAGGCGGCGGGTGTAACGCCATCAACCGGATGATCGAGTTGGGATTACGCGGGGTTGACTTCATCGGCGTCAACACCGACGCGCAAGTGCTCAAGAGCTGCATGGCGCCAGTGAGAATTCAACTTGGTCCACACCAGACGCGCGGTTTGGGAGCTGGCGGTAACCCCAACATTGGTGAAGCCTCCGCGGAAGAAAGCCTAAAAGAACTGCACTCCGCGCTCGCCGGGGCGGATATGGTTTTCCTGACAGCAGGCATGGGAGGAGGAACCGGAACAGGTTCCATTCCAATTGCCGCCCGCGTAGCGCGGTCCATCGGCGCAGTTACCATAGCCATCGTCAGCACGCCTTTTTCATTCGAAGGCTCACGCAGGAACCGCAACGCTGCCGAAGGGCTGGCAAAATTACGCCCCTACACAGATACGTTGATCACCGTCCCCAACGACCGGCTGCTGCAGGTGGCGCCCAAAGACCTGCCGCTTGAGTTGGCTTTCCGATTGGCTGATGACGTTCTGCGGCAGGGCATCCAAGGAATCGCCGAATTAATCACTCAACCCGGTCTGATCAACATCGACTTCGCGCACATACGCCGGTTGATGCAAAGCGGCGGCGGATCACTGCTATCCATTGGGTACGGTCACGGCGAGTTCAAAGCCATGCAAGCCATCGACCAGGCGCTGCATCACCCACTGTTGGATACGATCGAAATCGAGAATGCGACCGGCATCATTGCCAACTTCACCGGCGGTTCCGACCTTACGTTCGCAGAAGTCTCGGCGGCGTTGGAGCAACTGCAAGCAGCGACCAATCAAAATGCAGATATCATTCCGGGCGTCATTTACGATGATCTGATGGCAGACCGCGTCCAGGTGATCCTGGTAATCACGGGTCTGGGGGCGACAGCCGTAGAATCGGAACAAGCGCGCGAAAGAACCGTCGAAACTATGCCACAGATGAGAGTTGAGGCGGCTGATAACATCGAACCCTTTGCGCTATCAAGGGAAGTACATGCTGAGGCTATTCCATTGGAGATTTCGACCAAATCGTCCAACATGGATATTCCAGCCTTCCTGCGGCGCCGCATCAACTAAGGAAAACCAAGATGAGCGACCAGATGATCAGTTCAATCAGCAAACAGGTGGTCAAGCGCTTCCCACAGATGCAAGGCGTCCGACCAAAAGTGTCTGCTTATGGCACTTCAGGAAATTTACTGATCTATTCGGTATCCGAAAGCACAGCCTCCGGGAAGAAGATCAACATGACCGTGCGCGTGGTCGTTGACGAGCGCGGCAAGATCAAAAAAATCACCACATCGCGATAAACATCGGAGATACGATGAGAGCATCACAGAGGATTGAACTTGCATTCTGGGACCTGGTGGTCGAAGTGTTATCCGAATCCCGCCCGGTGAGATCGGCAGTTCAATTCATCGGACAATTATTCAATCCGGCAGAATTTCCACGATTACTCAAGGTCGCGATGTTTGCAGCAATCTTTGGTTTCTGTTTCGGTATCGGCGTCACCTTCTTCTTCGATCTCCTGCTAACACTCTATTAGCCGTATTCATATCCACTCCAAGTATAGGGCTGCCTCAAAAGCAGCCCTTCAACCTGTGCCCTATCGAAGGGCTTGGGGGTAACCCTCCGCAGTAGCCGCGGCGATGATACCCTTGCCTCATGAAGCGCTCGGCAACGTTCAGCATGACGATGGATAAACCGGTGGGGAGTTGTCCTGCGCAATCAAGGATTACTCATCGTTGCTTTTTCCAACCACCCGCACTTGCCGGATAGACCAAAACGGATTTCTTGTCTATAATTATCTTAATTAACCCAAGTTGCTACTTTGTCATCCCGAGGCACTGCTTGTGGGTCGATGAGTATCCGTGACACGAATAGTTGACAGAAAAATAATGAGATTCTTCACCTTCGCTATGCTTCGGCTCAGAATGACATCACTGTTCCAACAGGCAGCAACTTGTATTAATCTTGTTCATCAAGTGCGATTATGACCAAAGCACGATCATTTCTGTTCGCTGTCATTTTCCTGGCTTTCATGACGCTAGGAATATTACTCTATGCAGACATACGCTCCAGACAAGAGAAAAGTGAACCGGCGGAACTGCCAAGCCCAACGGTCATCAGCGCACAGAAGAACTATTTCATCCTGCGGGTAGACGACCTTCAAAAAGCATCACCATCGTTGATGTCCGTTTGGGTCACGCTGGTGTTCCCATCGGATTATTCCACTTTGATCTTCAAATCCCTTTACCCACAACCAGCAGCAACTGAAACAGTCAGCCAGGTATACAAAATGCGCCTCGACGCGGATGGGAATCCTGCTCCCGAATTTTGGGACTATTTCAACCAATTACCGCTTCAACGCAACGGATTTGTCCTGGTAGATAACGTTGGTCTGCAAAGAGTATCGGACTATATCACCGGCGCAACAACGACTTTTTTGGCGCTGCCGGATGACCCGGCGCTGCGTAATGAGATGATATTGACCGAGGAGCATTTGCTCTGGCAGGAAACTTGCCTGGGCATCCAATCAAAAAGCAGCCAACGCGGAGCGGCAATACTGTGGAGTGACTTGATCCCGAATCACTTGCGCACAGATATCGGCTTCGCAGATATCATGATGTTATGGGACAAACTGGCACGCCAAACCGATACTTTGCATTGCGAGATCCTGATAACCCCATAACCTCGCCCCTGAAGTAATCCTCATTCATCACTTGCCGTTCGCCGCATCATGTGAATCTCCACCGGAATCCGGCGGGAGCGGAGGAAGAATGCGTTGCTGATCCGTTTCCGTTCCTTCATGAACCGGGGTTTGCCGATCTAGCGGGGATCGATCAGCAGTTCGTATTCGTGGTTCAGCCTCAAGGTGAGCGAGCAGATTTTGTTTGTTTATTTCTTCAACGGTCTTGTTCGCTTCCTTGAGCGATTCTTCCAAGCCAGCTTCGCGAATCAATTTGGTCGGCATTTCACTGATCTCTTGCTTCACATCCAAAAAAGTACGCCAATACGACGACTTGAAGAATTTATAAGCCCAACGACCAGCTTTGCGCATGTTGTTGACCAGCTCATCTGGTCCAAGCAAAACCAGCGCCAGGACAGCGATAAAGAGAATCTCAAGAATGCCTATATTGAAAATTTCCATACGTCATCATCAATCTTGTTCAAGAAGCGGCAGAATACAAACGCCAATCGCTCATAACGAGATCAACAACATCGACGATAATACCTGATCGTTCATGGCGCCGGATTCACGACCAGATCATCGAAGCGCACCTCGACGTTGGTTTGCTCGAAGCTAAACACGAACAAGCCAACATCTCCACTGGTAAAAGCGCCGGTATCTGACGACCAACAGGCAGGGGACAACTCCACATTATTAGTGACAACACACTGATGGGGACAATCAACTTCTTAGAGGTCATGTGAAATGCTTCTTTCGAACCATCATCGTGAACGTACGACAACCGGCGACAATCTGGCTGTAGCTATCATTTCGATAAGCGATCTTTTAGGATCGCGCGCAATTTTACCTCATCGAAATCGACCACGATCTCCCCATCGATATCGAAAGTGGGCGTGGTTTCATTCCCATTTGCCCATTCGCGCACTTGGGCAGCGGCTGCCTGGTTGGCGTGGATATCGACTTCGGTGTATGGCAACGCGTGTTCGGCTAACCACGCCCGGGCTCGCCGGCAATCCGGGCACCAACTGGTGCAGTACATTACGATGCCACCATGCGGCAGATCTTGAACCGGCATTTGGATAGGTTGGGGCTGCCGGTCATAGTACTCCGGGTCGATTTTCCGGATCTGCTCGAACAATACCGAATTCTTCGGTTGGTCGTCAATATCGTGAATATCGATATAACGTATGATGCCATCCTTATCGATCAAAAATATGGCGCGCTCTGAATAGCCTTCTTCTCGCAGAACGCCATACTTCTTCGCCACCGCTCCATGCGGATAGAAATCGCTCAACAATGGATAAGTCAAGCCCCCAAAGGTCTCTGCCCAAGCCGTTAGACATGGGACATGGTCGATACTGATACCCAGCACCTGGGTATTCACCCCGGCGAATCTCGCCTTATCGGCTTCATACGCCGGGATCTGGTTGCTTCATATGGGCGTCCAAGCCATCGGGAAGAAAGCCAGGACGACATTCTTGCCGCGATAATCGCTCAGATGTACGGTAGTCCCGCCGATACTCGGTAGTTTAAAATCAGGAGCGTGTTCACCTACACTCAATTTCATCGGTCCTCCAAAAGGCAAAACTATCCAAAATAATAACGATTGTACCGTATATCGACAGCATTCTTCTGTCCAAGGCAGCAAAAATTTATTAACATTTCATAAATATTTGCGATCCGAGAAACATCGATATGTGATCATGTTGGTGAGTCAGCGTGATCACACAGCTCATGCTAAACTTGTATTACGAAACCACTGAGGTTACCCTGAGATTCCGATATAACCGCAATACCGTGGAAGGAGACCATTTCTCATGATCGAGGCGATCACAGATTCCAAACTCAGGTTGGAAGTGCTCAGCGATGATGACGTCCAAAAGGTACACCAGGCAACCCTGGAGGTGCTGGCTGAGGTCGGTGTACGTTTTCCACATCAAGAATCGCTGAACATCCTTGCGGACCACGGCGCCCACATCGATTGGAATACGCAAGTGGCACGCTTTCCCAGCGGGCTGATCGACAAATGGTTAGCCAAAGCACCCCCAAGCTACACATTAGCTGCGCTCAAACCGGACCAGGACCTGCCCCTGGATGGGAAGCACGCATACCTGGGGACGGACGGCTGCGGCGTCGAGATCATCGATATCAACTCGGGAGAAAAACGCCGCACCCTGCGCCAGGACGTGGCTGAAATCGCCCGGGTGGTCGACCTGACAAATGAGATCGCCTTCCATTGGGTACCGATCTCGGCACAGGACTGCCCGCCACATGTGCGATCGTTGTATGAACTGGAAGCCACCTGGTTGAACAGCAGCAAGCATGTACAGACCGAGACAATATTGACCACCCACGAGATGGAAGCAGCCATCGAGATGGCAGCCGTTTTGACCGGCGGCAGGGACGCGTTGCGGCAGCGCCCAATCCTCTCGATCATGCAATGCACCACCAGCCCGCTCGGTCAGGATACCGGCAGCCTGGAAGCAGGGTTGATCGCGGCACGGGCAGGATTGCCGGTGGGCTTCATGACGATGGCATCCTGCGCGTTCAATGCCCCCGCGACCATGGCTGGCGACCTGGTGGTTGGCAACGCAGAAGTGCTTTCTGCCCTGGCGCTGATGCAAATGGCAAGCCCCGGCTGCCCAATTTTTTACGCTGCTGCACAGACCGCCATGGACCTGCGCACCGGTGGGTACACCGGCGGCGGTCCTGAAGACTACCTGTTTGGCGCTGCCACCAACCAACTGGCAGACTTCTACCACGTGCCGCTTTCAATGGGCGCATTCGCCACCGGCGCGCCGGAACCCAACTGGCAAGCGGCAATCGATAATTCATTCTCCGCCTTTATGGCAGTGCTATCCATGTCCGATATGCTTTTGGGGGCAGGGCTTTTGAGTGGTTCGCGAATCTTCTCGTATGAAGAGTTGATGCTGGATTGTGAGATCTGGTCGATGGTGCGCCACATGTCGCACGGCATCGTGATCAACGAGACCACGCTGGCGTTGGACGCGATCCGCGAAGTTGGACCGGTGGGGACGTTCATGACGCACCCCCACACACTCGCCAATATGCGCGGGTTGTGGCAACCGAGATTCATGGACCGGCGCCCGTATCCCATCTGGGAAGAGCAGCGTAACGGTGCGCGTGAATGGGCACTTGCCCGCGCACGCCAACTGATGAACAGCGACCATGCCAGCCCGCTCCCTGCCGAAGCCGCCAACGAACTTCATAAAATCATCACATCGGTCGAGGCGCGGGAGATCACTTGAATGATAAAAGCAAAGTCAATCCCATACGCCCCTGGAACACACCTTGAGGCGCCGGGATTTCATAACGGACGGGTGCTTATCAAGTAAAATAAAAGCGCGGTCGCGGACCGTTCAGAAGCGATAAGGTACCCAAATCATGTTCCTTCCAACTACTCAAAGCGAGGCGGTCCAGCGCGGCTGGGACACGCTGGATGTCATCCTGGTCAGCGGCGATAGTTATATTGACAGCCCAATGGTCGGTGTGGCAGTCATCGGGCGGGTGCTGGAGGCAGCCGGCTACCGCGTTGGGATCATCGCCCAACCGGATATCCAATCGGGCAAAGATATTCAACGCCTGGGCGAGCCACGGCTGTTCTGGGGCGTAAGCGGCGGCAGTGTGGATTCGATGATCGCCAACTACACGCCAACCAACCGCAAACGCAGACGGGACGATTACACGCCCGGCGGCGAGAACAACCGCCGACCTGACCGGGCAGTGATCGCATACGCCAACCTGATCCGCCGATATTTCAAGAACACATCCCCGATCGTGCTGGGAGGCATCGAAGCCAGTTTGCGCAGGGTGGCGCATTACGATTACTGGACTGATAAAGTCCGGCGTTCGATCCTTTTGGACGCCAAAGCAGAGCTGTTGGTCTACGGCATGGCGGAAAACACCATTCGTCAACTGGCAACTGCATTGGCAAATGGGGCGGATTACCGGGACATACGTGGACTGTGCTACATCGCCAGCGAAGCCAAAGCGCAATATCTTGAACTGCCCAGTCATGAGGATTGCGCAGCGGACAAAAATGCCTTCACAGAGATGTTCATGACCTTCTACCACAACCAGGATGCGATCACAGCCCGAGGACTGCAACAAGCGCATGGCAACCGCTACCTGGTCCACACTCCCCCAAACGCGCCATTGACACAGAAAGAACTGGATGAAGTCTATCATCTGCCATTCAAGCGCGCCCAGCACCCATTCTATGAGGCGAAGGGCACTGTGAAAGCCCTGGAGACGATACGATTCTCGATCCCGACCCACCGGGGATGCTACGGCGAATGCAACTTTTGCGCAATCGCCATGCACGAAGGGCGGACAGTCACCTGGCGCAGCCAGGAGTCGATCCTGAAAGAAGCGCGCACGCTGACCAAGCTGCCGGGTTTCAAAGGGTACATCCTTGACCTCTCCGGACCAAGCGCCAACATGTACGCAGTAGAATGCGACAAGAAGCTCGAAACCGGCGCTTGCGAGCATCGCAATTGCCTGACGCCGACAATTTGCCCGGCGCTCAAGATCGATCACCAATCCCAAATCGACCTGATGCGGGCAATCCGCGAAATACCCGGGGTCAAAAAGGTCTTTCTGGCATCCGGCATTCGCTACGACATGCTAATGGCAGACGAGCAGCACACAGATGCGTACCTCGAAGAACTGGTCAACCACCATGTTTCTGGACAACTCAAGGTGGCGCCGGAGCACAGCGAAGCCGCCGTGCTGCGCCGCATGAACAAATCTGATCCCGGGGTGCTGATGGCTTTCAAACGCAAGTTCGACCAGGCGAACCAAAGAGCTGGCAAACGCCAATTCCTGACTTACTATTTCATCGCAGCACATCCTGGGTGCAGCGAAGCCGAGATGCGGCAGTTGAGCCGGTTCGTCAGTAAAACATTGCGTATCCATCCCCAACAGGTTCAGATCTTCACGCCAACGCCCTCCACGATTTCGAGCTTGATGTATTACACCGAGAAGGATCCCTTCAATGGGGAAAAAATCTTCGTTGAGAAGAACCTGGCGCGCAAAGATCGACAAAAACAAATCATCACCGGCTGACCGTATGGAATGCTTCGCTGTCTGCACCCCCGGATTGGAACCTTTCACAGCTTTGGAGCTGGAAAAATTGGGGCTGGCACCGCAAGCAACCCAGGAACCTGAGTTGACCCCCGGCAACTCCCAGCAACACGAACATGGCGGGGTCGCCTTCGCGTGTTCATTGGCTGACCTGGCGCGGGTGAACCGAGGGCTGCGGACGGCTACCCGGGTGCTGGTACGCTTGGCTCGGTTCAACGCCGCCAAGTTCGTTGAACTACGGCGTAAGGCGAGCCGCCTGCCCTGGGAGAACTACCTGCATCCCGGGCAAACGATCGAGATCCACGCCAGTTCACACCAATCCCGGTTGTACCACACCGGCGCTGTAGCGAACGAGGTCATGAACGCGATCAGCGAACGGCTTGGGGCAGCGCCGGTAAACGGTGTGGATACAACCCAACGGGTCATGGTACGGCTGGTCAACAACGAATGCACCATCAGCCTCGACAGTTCCGGCGAACCGCTTTACCGGCGCGGTTACCGGCTGGCGAGCGCCAAAGCGCCGCTGCGCGAAAGCCTGGCAGCGGGATTGCTATACGCAGCCGGTTGGGACATAAAATCACCGCTGGTGGATCCATTCTGCGGGTCCGGTACGATACCGATCGAAGCGGCATTGATGGCGACCGGTCGCAACCCACGGGAGCAGATAGATTTCGCGTTCCAATCCTGGTCGATAGTCAGGGCAATATCTGAGCCTTCACCGGATCATTCCACGAGGCATAGACCAACCGAAACTATCCCCATCATCCTGGGATCGGACCGCGACGCCGGAGCGATCCAGATGGCAACAGCGAACGCAACGCGCGCAGGCGTGGAGGCGATCACAACATTCACCCAGCAGGCATTCTCCAATGCGATGCCGCCGGCTGGACCCGGCTGGCTGGTGACCAACCCCCCCTACGGACAGCGCGTGAGTCACGAAAAAGACCTGCGAAATCTTTATGCTCAACTGGGTCACGTGCTTCATCACTCCTTATGCGGCTGGCAGTTTGCCGTCCTTTGCAACGACCGCGCGCTGATGGGACATACGGGTTTGACAATCTTACGTGAACTACCTTTCATCAACGGCGGCATTCCGGTACGGCTATATTGCGGTCTGGTTGATTGAAGTGTGTTAGTATCAGGCATATAGAATGAAAGGTCAGGATGTCCGAAGAGACCATTTCCCTGAAAAAACCGTGTCTTACCGTCAACCCAAACCATCTTGATTTTGGCACCTTCGATCCTAACGACCGAAAAACGGTTCCTGAAGTAGAATTGACGATCGGCAACACTGGTGAAGGGTTGCTGGCGGGGCGGATCATCCCGCAGACGAGTTGGCTGGAAGCTGACCCGCCCAACTTCCGCTGCGCCGGCGGCAATACCAGCAGCCACCGCATCAAACTCTTACCCTCCACGCCGCACGATATTCCCAACAAGACCTATTCCTTTGACCTGCTGCTGATGCTGAGTAGTAATGGTGGATCTACAAGCATCAGCGGTAATTACCGGGTGCACCCCAACACACAAACAAACCAAAGCCTGCCCTCGTGGGTGTGGATCGCACCGGCGGGCGTGGTTGCGGTGGTGATCTTGGGTTTCATCCTGTTCGGCATCATCTCCAGCCTGCCAAAAACAGCACGCGCCACGGAAGTACCGGCAGCACTCTTCACGCAGGGCGCGATGACCGTCATGGCGCAACTGACACCAGAAGCGGTCGCAACGCAACCTCCGGTGGTAACAACAGCGACGGTATTGCCCGCCGAAACGGCGCAACCGGCGGCGCCGGAAGGCACTTTCACGCCTTTCCCGCGTGAGGCGTACCCCAACCCGGAAGAATTCATCCGCGACTATTACCAAACGATCAACAATAACGATTACGAACGCGCCTGGGGAATGCTGACGCGCAATTTCCAACTTTCCTGTTGTTCGGTGGCGGGAAACGAGTCTTACCTGATCTACGTCAACTACTGGCAGTCGATCACCCAGGTGGAAGTGCTCTCAGCCTACCTGGGGGAATACGACTCGAACCCCGCGATCGTGTACGTCAACTTGCGCTACCACACCGACAAGGGTGAAGTGGTGGATACCGCCAACGTTTTCTACCTGGTGGCGGACGACATCACCAAGACGCTGTTGATCGATGAAGTACAGTGATTTACCTCCTGATACATCACGGGAAATTTACCCTCGTGATGCTTGCGATAGCTCCCAGTTATTGTGCAAAATCATCCTTTTTAACTACACGAAAATCGTGCCCCAGAGTTTAACGGTATGAGACATCAGCAGACCAGCGCGAGCGTGATAAACTTGGGGAATGGATAAACCCTCTGCCCTGGCGCAAGCCTCGCCTAATATCGCATTCATCAAGTACTGGGGAAACCGGGATGAAGCCCTGCGGTTGCCGATGAACGGGTCGATCTCGATGAACCTGGACGGGCTTTTCACCCGCACGGCGGTGACGTTCGACGATGCGCTGCAAGTGGACGAACTGGCGCTCAACAACCAACCTGTAGGCGGCAAGGCGCTCGAGCGCGTCTCGCGATTCCTG
>JABLXM010000067.1 GCA_013177815.1 Anaerolineae bacterium
CATTTTTTGCGGCGGGTGGCTGGAAACGACTATAATCAGAGCCATGACCCGCCGACAACGCACCTGGTTCTGGCTGCTGATTGCGTTTGGGGCAGCACTGTTGTTCGCCCTGATGGCAGGGCTGATCCTGTTCCGCGAGCCGGTCTCATTCCGGTTGCGCAGTGCCTGGTCGCGTATCTACCAGCAGTTCAACCCGCCGGAGGAAGTGGTCTTCCTGCCCAGCACTGCCACCCCGGGTGCGCCACCCAACCCGACTGCCAGCCCCAGCCCGACGCCCAGCGAGACGCCCAGGCAAACCGAGACGCCGGCGCCCACCTTCACCGCGAGTCCTTCACCAACGCCATTACCGCCCAGCATCGACCTGAACGGCGTGAAGCATGAATACCAGGGCTGGAACAACTGCGGACCTGCCAACCTTTCGATGGCGCTTTCATTTTGGGGTTGGGACGGCGACCAGTGGGACACCGGCGACTGGCTCAAACCCCACCGGCGCGACAAGAACGTCTCGCCTGAAGAGATCGTGGCATACGTCGAAACACAAACTTCAGCACGGGCATTATGGCGGGTGGGCGGCGACCTGGATACACTGCGCCGCCTGCTGGCAGCCGGTTACCCGGTGTTGATCGAGCGCGGGATGATCTGGCAGGACGAGGGGTGGCTGGGGCACTACCAGTTGCTGACCGGTTACGACGACAACCGGCAGCGCTTCATCGCCCAGGACTCGCTGATCATGGCGGACTTCCCGGTACCTTATGATGAACTGGCACTGGACTGGCGCTCGTTCAATTACGTCTTCATTGTCGTCTATGCGCAGGAATACGAAGGCGATCTGATGTACACACTGGGCGAGCTGGCAGACCCGGCAGCGGCGGTGCAGCACGCGCTGGATATCGCCAACCAGGAGGTGTTCACCCAGACCGGACGGGAAGCCTACTTTGCGTGGTACAACCTCGGTTCGGCGCTGGCGATGCAGGAGAAATATCCCGAAGCCGCGGCGGCTTTCGACCAGGCATTCCTGGTCTATGCCGGGCTGGACCCGGACATCCGACCCTGGCGGCTGACGTGGTATATGCACGGCGTCTTCCCGGCATACTTCTATAGCGGCAGATACGACGATGTGATCGACCTGGCGACAAAAGCCATCAACACCACCAGCGAACCCGGGCTGGAGGAGAGCTGGACCTGGCGCGGGCGCGCCAGAGCGGCGCTGGGGCAGACCGACGCCGCCATCGAAGACTTCCGTAAAGCGCTGGAATGGCACGCCGGTTATGCGCCCGCACTGGAGGAACTGGCAAAACTGGAGGTGACACCATAAAAATCCGTTTCGCTACCAACAAAGATTACACCCGCCTGTTCGACCTGTGGCACCAGATAGACCGCTACCACGCGGATGCGCTACCGGAGTTATTCCAGGCGGTGAGCGGCGCCCCGCGCGATGAACTTTATTTCCAGACCGTGATGGAGAGCGGCAGCATCCTGCTGGCAGAGGCGGACGGCGAAGTGCTGGGCATTGCCCAGGTGGTCATCCGCCAGAGCGAGGAAATCGACATCAAAGTACCACGGAAGTATGCCCATGTGGACACACTGGTGGTGGCAGAAGGCAAGCGCGGTCAGGGCATCGGACGGGCATTGATGCTGGCTTGCGACGACTGGGCTCGCCAGCAGGGTTTGAGCGAGATAGACCTGTCGGTATACGAGTTCAACCAACCCGCCAGGCGATTGTACGAATCACTGGGCTATCAGACCTACAAACGGCATATGAGCAAGAATCTGGATTAATGCAGAACTTCTTATACTCTCCACCTTTCCCCTAAAGGCGCTCCCAGTGACGCGCAACAACATGACAGGACTACTAATGGTCGCCAGCGCCTATATCGCTGCCCAGATGCTGGCGGACGTAGGCTCGCTCAAGATCATCAGCATACTGGGCTTCTCGCTGGACGCCGGCACGTTGATCTACCCGATCACCTTCACACTGCGCGACCTGGTCCACAAGACCGGCGGCATCCGCGCCGCGCGCACGCTGATCTTCACCGCGGCTGCCACCAACCTGGCAATGGCGGGTTTTTTCGCGCTGGTCGCCCGACTGCCCGGCGATCCATCCGTCAGCCAAGCAGATTTCGGCGCTGTCCTGGCGCCCGTCTGGCGGATCGTGATCGCCAGCATCATTGCCGAAGTAATCAGCGAACTGGTAGATACCGAAGCCTACCGCCTGTGGGTAGAACACGTGCTGGCTCGATACGAGTGGACGCGCGTCCTGGTCAGCAATGCGGTCAGCGTGCCGCTGGACAGCCTGGTGTTCGCATGGCTGGCATTTGGCGGTGTATTAGCGCCCGGCGTGGTGTGGTCGATCGTCCTCAGCAATATCCTGTTAAAAGGCGCCACCACGTTGGTGGGGATGCCCCTCATTTATGTGGTCAAGCCGGGCGGGGAAGAAATCGCCCGGTAGTAGATGCGGTTACAATCACACTGACCTGTTGCCCAGCGCGCCAATCTTCAAACAGCATGTGAACAAAAGGCACCAGCACTATCCCATCAACTGGTAGGCACCCTGCGGCTCCGGGTCGCGCAGCCGGTTCAGCCGCCAGCCGATACCGGTTTCACTCTCAACCACCTGACCCACTACCAGACGATCCATCTGCCCGTTGAGCCATTTTTGGAAACCTTCGGTCCACAACGAGTGCTCGGAGCTTGTCATCGGAGCCTCGACCAACGCGCCGGGCAGCAAACCAACCGCCGGCACTTTGAGGATGCGCGCCATCAGCAAACCCAATACACCCACCGGACCGGCAGAAGCAATATAGACTTCATCGATATCATAGGCATTGAGTTGTTCGAGGGAAGCCAACAGCGAAGGGATGCGCATGCGTTTGCCGCTGCCGGCAGGAAATTCGATCTCGCCGACGGTCGGCAAGACGACCGCATCCGGTACCTGCTGGGTGGTAACCAGAGTGTAACCCGGCTCCAGCGGCATGGCACGCCCAGCCGCCAGATCATCGGTGAACCACAGGCATTTGCACTCCTGCGGACTGCGATCTTCACCGGCATCGCCGTCGCCCTGGCAGGCGCGCACCAATTCCTGACTGCGGTTCATCACACTGGTGGTGGCGTAGAACGGCGCAGATAACGCCACGCCCATCAGGGCAAAGGGGGCAGAACGCTTCAGGGCAGTCATCAGCCCATCGGTCTTCAAATCCAACAGGCGCGCCAAACCCTGGTCGGTGACGCGCGTGACGCGCTGATACAACCCGCGCGAATCAGCATTGGAAGCGGAGCGCACCAATTCATCTACAAAAGAGAGCGAAAGACTGCGCAGGGGCTTGGATTGGATACGGTCGATGAAACGCATCCCATGCAATTGCAGGCGCGTCCACCAATGGATGGGCTCGCCATCGAAAAGGTTATCCACCAGATTGCGCACTGCCGGCAGCGCCAGCTTGGAATGCGGGCGGCGGGCACCCCATTCGTAGGCAGCGCGCATAATGGTGAGCGCCATCTCTTGATAGGTGGAATGGGCACCTTCGGCGTGGCAACGACCACGTTTGAGCGCTTCAACATACTCCGCCACATTTTCGGCTTTGGTTTCCGTCCAGGCACCGCCGGTGATCAACCCGGCGTGGTCATCCGAACCACCGGTAAAGGATTTCATCCAAGGGGTGGCATTGAAAGGTTCGATACGATGTTTGTAGTACATCTGATCGTATTTCTCAGGGGTCAGGCGCATCAGATATTGCACCCAGGCATCATTTTGACGGCGAGACTGGCTGCCGTTGATGCCCTCGAAGACGTTGAAAAGCAACGCCAATTGCTCCAGATGGTCGAGCGTCAAGACCCGCCCCATTCGCAACAGCGCATGCGCCACCGAGTGTGCCAACCCGCGTTCACGAATGTAATCGCGGAATTGGAAGACATCGTGCCGCACTTTTTCGATCATGTGATAATCGGTCTCGTTCAAACCGTAAACCAGCACGTGGATCTTGACCTGACCATCCGGGAAGGAAACGGTCGATTCCAGCCCAGTGAACACCCGCTCGGGATGGCGCTCCTTCAGCGCCAGCACCCCGGAGATTTGATCGTGGTCCGTCAGAGTGACAAAATCCATGCCTCGCTCAACGGCACGCTGGTACTGCTCCTCCGGGTCACAGTAGGAGTCGTACATGCCGATGGCGCGCAGGAAGGGATCCCCGGCATAACCGGAATGAAAGGAGTGCATATGCAGGTCAGCTTTACGATATTTCAATGAATTCATGAAGTTCAATCCTTTATATTTTCAAATAAAGGCAGCCAACGCGGTCGCAGATTGCGTCGGCGCGGTCGGGAGGTCACGTCACGATAATCGTTGACCAATTGTTTGAAGACATCCGCCCAGTTGCGTTTGAGCGCGAATTGGCGGGCGCTGACGCCAAAATCCGCCATCGTCTGCGGCGAGCGCACCAGTTCGGTCACGCGCGCCACCAGGTCATCTTCATCTTCCGGGTCGCACAGCAAGCCGTTATGTCCGTGAATGACCGTATCCAGCACGCCACCCGCCCGCGGCGCGACGACCGGCAATCCCGAAGCGGTGGCTTCGAGCGCTACGTTGCCAAAGGTCTCGTTGGCGGCAGGGAAGACGAACAGGTCAGAGGAGGCATATGCGGCTGCCAGTTCTTCACCCTTAAGATAGCCGGTGAAAACGACCGGCAGACCGGCAAAACTTTCTTCCAGTTCGGCGCGTTGCGGACCATCGCCAACCAGCGCCAGGCGAACATCCGGCAACGCCCGCAAAACCGGCAGCAACCAGGTGATGCGTTTCTCGGCAGACAAGCGACCGACATACAGCAACAGCGGGGCATGCGGGTTGCCGCCGGAGAGACGCGCGCGCCATTGGACAGAGCGCTGAGCCGGCGAGAACAAATCGGTATCGACGCCGCGCGTCCAGATACGCAGGCGTTCGTAGCCATATTGCAACAATTCCTGGCGGGTGGCGCTGGAGGGACAGAGGTTCAAATCTGCCTGGTTGTGCACCCAGCGCAGGTAGCGGCGGGCAGGCTCGCTGATGAAGCCGAAGCCCCAACGGGCGGCAAAGCCAGGCAGATCGGTGTGATATGACGCCACCAACGGGAGATTGCGGCGGCGGGAATAACCGGTGACCGCTTTGCCGGTCATGAAAGGGTTGACGACATGCAGCAGATCCGGTTTGAAGTTATCCAGGATCGGGTAGATGTTGATGAACGGGTCGATCATACGCAATTCTGGATAGAGCGGAAAGGGGATGGCTGGCAGCGGATATACCGGCGTGGCGTGGTAGCGGCGCGGGGCGCTACGCGGCGCCAATAAGAGAACCGTATGCCGGTTGACTTCAAGGTAATCGAGCAGGCGGCAGAGGGTATTGACGATGCCATCCACTTTGGGCAAAAAGGTTTCGGTCAATATTGCGATACGCATGGTTGGTTTTCCTATCCGGACCAGTAACCCCAGTCATCACCGCGCCGCGCCGGCGGGATGAGATCGAGGTATAAAAATGTACAACGAACGAGCGAATGAACGGTCTTGCGCAGTACGCCCTTGTTCAGCCGGCGTTGATCACGGGCATAGACCACCAGGGTGGGTTCAAAACGGGTGCGCATGCCGCGCCGGGCGATGCGCCATCCGATCTCGGTATCCTCATTGACGGTGAGGATCTGGTCGAAACCCCCAACCGCGTGGTAGTCCAAACGGCGAATGAGCAGGTTCGAGCCGGAGGCTGCCGGAATGCCGATCGCTTGCATGCCCGCCTGCCAGGACTGGAAGAGGCGATAATACCAGGCGTAATGGTCGACAGAACGCTTGGGTCCGTAGATCATGGCGTGATCTTTTTCTTCCAACTCAGCCAAGCGCTCAAAATAATCCGGCGCGAAGGTGATATCGGCATCGCAAAAGAGCAGCCAGCGGGCGGTGGCGGCGCTTGCACCGATATGGCGAGCAGCGGCAATGTGCGCATCGCTGCAAATGATGCGCGTGTTGGCAGGACGCGCCAAGCGGATCAGGGGAACCGTACGGTCCTGGCTGGCATCCACAACGATCAATTTGACCGCAGGCGGCAGCGAAGCCAGGAAACGTTCAATGTTGTGGGATTCGTTCCGGGTGGGCACAATAACGGTAATATCCTGAATGTCCATGCACAATCTCCACCCAAAGATTACTCCCGCCAATTTAATGACAAGTTGCATCCCGGTTAATGCTTGGCTAACAGTTTGCTTGAATATTCGCATACCATTAACATTTTTTTACATATCCCAATG
Source organism: Anaerolineae bacterium (assembly GCA_013177815.1). Lineage (GTDB taxonomy): Bacteria > Chloroflexota > Anaerolineae > Anaerolineales > Anaerolineaceae > JABLXM01. The sequence continues at coordinate 6,261 of JABLXM010000067.1, forward strand.
GGTAGTAAGCAGACAGCGCTCGTACAGGCAGGGATTTGAAAATTCCCCCAGTCAATCAACCATCTGCGGTTGACCTGGAACACCATATTCAATACAATAACAGCATGCGCGCACACGCTTTGCGTTTACACCCCGGCGAGGACCTGAAGCAAAAATTGGACACTTTTGCCGAGCAATCCGGCATGCAAGCCGGCTGCGTTCTGGCATGTGCCGGCAGCCTTTCGCGCGCCAGGCTGCGGTTGGCGGACCAAAACGATGGGCAGATGTTCAACGGTCCGTTCGAGATCGTGGCGCTGAGCGGCACCTTCTCACTGGACGGCTCGCACCTGCACATCGCAATCAGCGATGGAAGCGGCAAGACGATGGGCGGGCACCTGATGGAGGGCTGCGCGATCTACACCACCGCCGAGATCGTGATCGGCGAACTGGACGACATGCGCTTTCGCCGCCCGCTGGACCCGCAAACCGGTTACGATGAACTAACAATCGAAACCATTACGGATGAGGACTGAGACCCAATGACCAAACGCATCCTGATAGACGCAGACCCCGGCATCGACGACGCCCTGGCAATCCTGCTGGCGCTGGCATCCCCGGAACTGAATTTGGAGGGGATCACGATCGTACCGGGCAATTGCAGCAGCCAGGATGGCAGTCGCAACGCGCGCAAGGTGTTGCAACTGGCAGGCGCCAGCCAGATACCGGTGGCGCGCGGGGTCGAGCGACCACTGGTGCAACCACTGGTGATCGCAAGCGAAACACACGGACCGACCGGGCTGGGTTACGCCAAAACACCCGAACCAACACAAGCCGAGGATGCGCGCCACGGGGTGGATTTTCTGATCGAACAGGCGATGAGCGCCCCCGGCGAATACACTCTGGTCGCGATCGGTCCATTGACCAACCTGGCGCTGGCGCTGCGGCGTGAACCGCGCCTGGCGACGGCATTCGCTCAGGTCATCCACATGGGCGGGGCGATCCACACCAGCGGCAATGTCACACCGCAAGCCGAGTTCAACGTGTGGTGCGACCCGCACGCCACGCACATGGTCTACCACGCCGGATTGCCGCTGACGGTGGTGCCACTGGACGTGACCTACCAGTGCGTGCTGATGCAGAAACACGTCGATCACCTGCTACAATTCAAGTCACCGGTTTCGCGCTTCATCGCGGGCACCACGCGTTTCTACATTGAATTCCACAATGAATACCAGGATATCGACGGCTGCATCATCAACGATCCGTTGGCGCTGGCACTGGCTTTCGCGCCGGAGCTGGTGACCTGCCAGGAGATCTTCGTGGATGTGGACATTGCAGGCGGCGTTTCGATGGGAAAGACCTTCGGTTATTTCTACAAGATGGGACAGGGCGCACCCAACGCGCAGGTCGCGCTGGCGGTGAAACCTGAGGTGTTCCTCGACCTGTTCGTAGATAGAATGGAAGTATTATGCCGGAAATACCCGGACTGAATTGAGGCATCTATCATTATTTCCAGAAAGGAAGAGAAGCAATGAAATTAATCGACTCGATCAAGAAGGATTTCAATACCATGACCCTGGTACTGATCCCGGTGGCGATTGCGATCAACGTCGTGATCGGGCAGATCGTGGTGCTGCTGCGGCTGCCGGTCTACCTGGATTCGATCGGCACGGTGCTGGTGGCGGTGCTGTGTGGTCCATGGGCAGGCGCGCTGACCGGAACGCTCTCCAACATCATCTGGGGACTGATCATCGACCCCAACGCCTTCCCGTGGTTCCCGGTGGCGCTGTTCATCGGCTTCGTGGCGGGTTGGTGCGCGATTGGCGGGCTGTTCAAGTCCTGGTGGAAAGTGGTCATCACGGGCATCCTGATCGCCTTCACGGCTGCGATCGTCTCGACGCCGATCGCGGTCTACCTGTACGGCGGCATTACGGCTTCGGGTTCATCCTTCATTACGGCGTTCTTATTGCAATCAGGACGCGACCTGGTTTCGGCAGTGTTGAGCACCAACTTCCTGGTAGAACCGGTGGACAAAATCGCCACGGCGTTGGTGGCATTCGCCATCATCCAGGGGCTTTCCACCCGTTACATTTCGCGCTTCCCGCGCTCCGAGAACGCAGCGCAGGAAAAAGGCAAACGCTCCACCCAGTTGATCATCGCCATCGCAGTGGCGGTGGTGCTGGTGGTCATCGCCGCCACGGTGCTGGTGACAATGCTGGGATAAACAGCTACGTTCGCTGGCTATACCATCACGAACCAGGATGGCGGGGTGGAAATTCCACCCCGCCTGTGGACACTTCTGGATTCACTCTTATAATCATCCGTTAGAGAGGTCGATTGCGAAACCGGTTATCCTTTTACATCCCCCGCCAGAGCTTGATCCATGATCTCAACCCGTTGACCAAATTGGCGCTGGTATTCACCTTCATCATCGTGGCGTTTTCAAGTAGTTGGTACTGGCTACCCACGATCCTGTTCTTCTTCGGGCTGGTGCCGCTCAGTTTCATCGGCAAGGTAGGGAAAGCGTTCCTGCGCACAACGTTCCGGCTGCTGCTGCCGCTGTTCATCTTCCTTTTCGTCATGCAGAGCCTGTTCTACCCCGGCGGCGTGACGCCGCTGTTGAGCCTGTGGATCTTTTCGGTGAAACTAGAAGGCGTACAATTCGCCTACCTGACCGGCACCCGCATCCTGGTGATGGTTTCTTCTTTCCTGGTGCTGCTGTTGACGACCCACCCGAGCACGCTGATGAGCGACCTAACCCGGCGCGGTTTGCCGGGGGCGCTGGCTTATATCATCACGTCCACATTACAGATCATCCCACAAATGCAAGGCAAAGCCAACACCATCATCGATGCGCAACGCTCGCGCGGTTTGGACACCGAGGGCAACCTGTTCAAACGCGCCGGCGCACTGCTGCCACTGGTGGGACCGCTGGTGTTCGGTTCGCTGGTGGACGTGGAAGAGCGCGCCATCGCCATCGAGGCGCGCGCCTTCAACGCGCCGTGCAAAAAGACCAGCCTGATCGAGATCAGCGATACGGGCTTCGAGACCGCGTTGCGTTGGTTCTTCCTGCTGCTGATGCTGGCAGCCATCGGGAGCCGCATATGGCTATCCTAACGATCAATAACCTGACCTACCAGTACCCTTCCAGCCCGCAGCCGGCGCTGAAAGACATCTCGCTGACACTCGAAAGCGGCGAATTCCTGGCGGTGATCGGCGCCAACGGCGCCGGTAAATCCAGTCTGTGCTACACCGCAGCCGGCTTCATCCCGCACTTCTTCCGCGGCGAGTTGAACGGGCAGGTGTTAATCGATGGAGTGGACAGCAGCCAATCCAACCTGAACGAGTTGGTGCTGCACGCCGGGCTGGTGTTCCAGAACCCGTTCAACCAGATTTCCGGCTCCAAATTCACCGTCTACGAAGAGATCGCCTTCGGGTTGGAAAACCTGGGCATCGCGCGGGAGGAGATGAAGGCACGGATCGACGAAGCGCTGGCGTTGACCAACATCGCCGACCTGGGCAAACGCTCACCTTATGCCCTTTCCGGCGGGCAGCAGCAACGAGTGGCGCTGGCTTCGATCCTGGTGATGCAGCCAAAACTGCTGGTGCTGGACGAGCCGACCTCACAACTGGATCCCATCGGGACGCAGGAGGTGTTCCAGGTCATCCGCGCCATGACCAAACGCGGCATGACGATTCTGATGGCGGAACATAAGATCGAACAGGTGGCAGAGTTCGCGGACCGGGTGATCGCACTGGACGCAGGCGAAATCCTGCTGGAGGGGACACCCGGCGAGGTGTTGACCTCGCCGCTGCTGCCGGAACGCGGCGTGGGCATCTCGCGCTACACGCAGGTGGCGCGGCGGGCGCAGGCGATGGGGTTGTGGTCCAAGCAGACCCACCTGCCGGCGACACTGGCACAGGCGGTGCGCGGTTTTGGCGGGGCAGATGCAGCGCAGGAGGTGAACGATGCGGCTTGAGACCGAAAACCTGGGCTTCACCTATGAAGGCGGCGTGGAAGCGCTGCGCGGGATCGACCTGGTGATCAAAGCGGGCGAGCGGGCAGCCATCGTCGGGCAGAACGGCGCCGGCAAGACGACGCTGGTGAAGCATTTCAACGGTCTGCTGCGCCCCACCAGCGGCACGGTGCGGGTGGGCGATGTGCTCACCAGCGAAAGCCCGGTCTCCAAACTGGCGGCGCGGGTGGGTTACGTCTTCCAGAACCCGGACGAGCAGCTTTTCTGCAAGACGGTGGAAGAGGAGATCATCTTCGGTCCGAAGAACCTGGGCTTTACACCGGAAAAGGTGGAAGCGCTGGTGGCAGATGCGCTGGAACTGAGCGACCTGGGAACGAGAAAGGATGAAAATCCTTACGATCTCTCCCCGTCATGGCGAAAGATGGTCGCGATGGCTTCAATCATAGCAATGGATACGCCGATCATCGTGCTGGACGAACCCACGACCGGGCAGGACGCGCTCAACATCGCGCGCATCGCCAATATCGTCAGCACGCTGCACGCGCGCGGGAAGACCGTCATCACCATCACGCACGATATCGATTTTTGCGTCGAGAACTTCGAGCGGCTGATCGCCATGGCGCAGGGGCGGATCATCCTGGATGCACCGATGGCAGAGGGGCTGGCAGAACGCGACCTGCTGGCAAGCACTTACGTAGAGCAGCCGCAATTGACGCGGCTGGGGGCACGGCTGGGTTTGGCGCGCACGGTCGGCAAACCGGATGACTTCCTGGCTGCGCTGCAGGAATTGCGTCAATAACCCAAGTTGCACCGTTCATCCCAAGGGGGTGTCCCAAAAGTGATTAATTTATCATGGCGCGGGCAGGAGTTTTTCATTAACAGGGGAGATGCCTCGCTTCGCTCAGCATGACGAATCTGACTTTTGGGACAGCCCCTAACATACATGGCTGGGAAATAACGAGAGCCTTCGCCTGCGCTGCGGTTCAGAATAACGCCACTTTGTTATCCCTGGCTAGTGGCGGTGACTTGCGCCTCCGGGGTCAACAGCGGGATGGGGGTTTGGGTGGCTTCCGGCGTGGCAGTGGGCGGTTCGAGGGTCAACGTGGGGGTGGGGGGCAGATTGGCTGGCAAGCCATCCAGCAGCAACTGCCAGGCGATTTCGAGATCATTGGCAGCGATGACCGGATAAGCCGGCAGGTTGGCGAGCGCCAGGTCCAGGCGGTCCAGCACAGCATTGAGGGTGGAGAGATTTTCCATGGGCGTGACGGCAGACATTTGTGCGATGAGCTCACGCGCCGCGGCGACATCCTGGCGCGCGACGCCGAAGTTGCTTTGGGAAAGGTACAGCCGGGCGCGCGAAAGCAGTTCCATCGATCGCAGCATCATGACCTGGTATTTCAATTCCACCATGACGCTATCGCGCTGGCTGCCCAAACTCTGATCCAGCAGCGTTTGCATCGCCTCCAGTTGTGCGATGGCGGCGGTGTGGTCGTTGATGGTCTGTTCGGCAGCATCCAGCCTGCCCGCCAACAGGTCGATACGGGTCTGCAACTCGCTCAATTGAGCATTGACAGCATCCTGATCGGACGCCTGGCGGGTGGCGAGTTGGTCGATGCGAACGGCGTTCTCGTCCACAGGCTGGACGAAGCGTTGGTAAAGATAGGGTGAACCGTAGTAAACGGCGGCGCCAACCGCAGCCAGGCAAGCGAGGATCAACGCCAGGATGAGGAGCACCCGCAGCAGACGCTTGCCGAACCCGCCGGCAGGTTTCGGTTTGGATTCTACTCGCGGTGCGACCAGTTCTGGTTCATCTTCCATCCGCGGTGCGACCGGCTCCGGTTCCGGCTGTGCGGCGGCTTCCGGTTCAGTCAGGAGTTCTTCCGCCGGCGGCGGCAGGGCAATAGCGCCATCAGGCGGGGCTTCGGTATTTTGTTCATAGGCGTGCTGCAGGCGCTGCAAGAATTTTGGACCGACTCCGTTGACCTGCAACAGATCATCAATCGTCTCGAATGGACGACCGGCGCTGATGCGCTCCGCCAGTGCGCGACTGACGCCGGGCAGCAGCTCCAACGTTTCGATATCAGCGGTATTCATGTGGTTCAGAAAAGTGCTCATGTTGCCTCCTCCTGTCCTGTGGGACAATCCGCACGATATATCTTGATTATCCCACAATCATGAAAGGTTGGCAGGAAAGGAAATTACACACCTGGACGCCGCATTCATGTTATGATGCCAAATCATGGATTCAAAGCGATCTCGTATTCCAGCATGGTTCACCGTGTTTGCGCTGACGTTGTGCGTGGCATGCGGTCCGGCGCACCCGGAAACGCCGGCTGCGCCACCTGCGCCAAGCCAGATTGCCAGTCCAACCCCCAGCCTTCCTGCAACGCCGACCGCGAGCGCGATGCCCACTGCGACCGCCACACCCACACCCTACCCTTATTTCGATCCGGCGGGCTGCCTGCGCCCACCGGACGATTACGACCGGGTGACGGTCAACGGCTGGCGGCTGAACGCCCGCACCTTTGCTATGCTGCAACACGCCGCCACCCTATACAGCGGCGAGATCGACCTGACCGACAAATCGATCACGCAGGGGAGCTTTCGCGAGAACCAGGGCAGTTTTGGCACCCACCTGGGCGGCGGGGCAGTCGATATTTCGGTGATGCGCCCGAGCACCTGGGAAGTGCTGTGGGACGATATACCACAGGTGCTGCGGGCGTTACGGGCTGCCGGGTTTGCCGCCTGGCTGCGGGAGTACGGCGAACTCTCGCCGGATTCTCCCATCCATATTCACGCCATCGCGATCGGCGACGCCGAGCTTTCGCAGCCGGCACGCGACCAGTTGACCGGAGCGACGGGTTATTTCCGCGGATACGCCGGCATCCCGGAGAGTATCGCGCCGCTGGCACATGATCGATACGGCGGACCGGTGGTATGCCAGTGGATGCTGGACCTCGGCTACGCCGACCTGCGCATCGACCCCAGCCCGGACGCAACACCTCGCCCGACCTTGTAGCCTGGCATGCGAGTAAGCCATACCGTCCTGCCCGGCGAGACGATCGCCAGCATCGCCCAATCCTACGGGGTATCCATCCAGGATATCGCCGCCAGCAACCAACTGCAACATTTCCAGCAATTGCCCGTCGGCATGGCGCTGGTGATCGACACGCCCTAAAGAACGCCTCCGTACACGATGCAGTGGGTTGTGCAAAAAGCTGGTTTCTTCATATCGAACAATGCAATAAAATTCACCTGGCAATGAAAGACTCTTCGCTTCGCTCAGAGTGATGAACTACTTTTGAGATAACCTCTCGAATGGTAGCGAACTTGGTTCCCGCTCGGAATCGCAGCCTGCCGTACCAACAATTGCGGGAGCGCCACCAGCACGCGCCCACCGGCAGTGGTGGCGGATATTCAACTGGGGTATTGGTCGATGTAAGCTATGGGGTACAATAATCCTGTAAGGTCAAATGTTGGAGGATGCCATGACAAACGCTGACATCGGGTTGATCGGGCTGGCTGTAATGGGTCAGAACCTGGTATTGAACATGGAACGGAACGGTTTCACGGTGGCGGTGTACAATCGCACGACCGCCGTGACAAACGATTTCATCGCCGGAGCGGGCGCGGGCAAGAACTTGATCGCGGCAAGCACGCTGACGGAACTGGTGCAGGCGCTCAAACGCCCACGGCGGGTGATGTTGATGATCAAAGCCGGCGCACCGGTCGACCAGGTCATCGACGACCTGAAGGAACTGCTGGAACCCGGCGATATCCTAATCGACGGCGGCAATTCATATTACCAGGACACCGAACGCCGCATGGCAGCGCTGGTACCCCAGGGCATCCACTACTTTGGCGTTGGCATCTCCGGCGGCGAGGAGGGGGCGCTGTGGGGACCCAGCATCATGCCAGGTGGCGCGGCAGAATCCTACGAGCACATCCAACCGATCTTCGAGTCAATCGCGGCGCGGGTGGATGACGAACCTTGCGTCACCTATATCGGACCGGGCGGCGCCGGGCACTATGTCAAAATGGTACATAACGGCATCGAATACGGCGATATGCAGTTGATCGCCGAAGCCTACGACCTGCTTCACCGCGGTTTGGGCATCCCCAGCCAAGAACTCAGCCGGGTTTTTGCCAACTGGAACCAGGGCGCGCTGGATTCCTACCTGATTGAGATCACCGCCAAGATTCTGGCAACCAACGACCCATTGACCGGACAGCCGCTGGTGGATGTGATTCTGGACGAAGCCGGGCAGAAGGGCACCGGTCGTTGGACAAGCCAGGATGCGCTCGACCTGGGGGTGCCGATCCCGACCATCGATGCCGCGGTGGACGCGCGCGCCATGTCAGCCAACAAAGCCGGCAGAGTGGCAGCCGCCAGCCAATTCTCCTACCAGCCCGAGCGCTACCCGGGCGACCAGGAGCAGTTCATCGATTATGTCGGTCAGGCGTTGTACGCTTCCAAGATCTGTTCATACGCGCAAGGCATGAACCTGCTGCGCACCGCCAGTCAAAACTTCAACTACCAATTGACATACGCCGAGATCGCCCGCATCTGGCGCGGCGGTTGCATCATCCGGGCGGCGTTCCTGAACGATATCCGCAAGGTCTTCCAGGCTGACCACGACCTGCCCAACCTGCTGTTGGCGCCCTTCTTCCGGGACGCCATCCAGCAGCGACAGGGCGCCTGGCGCGCCGTCATCCAAAGTGCGATCGAACTGGGCATCCCCACGCCAGCGATGAGCGCTTCGCTGGCGTACTTCGACAGCATGCGCAGCGCACGGCTGCCGGCGAACCTGATCCAGGCACAGCGCGATTTCTTTGGGGCGCATACCTATATGCGAAACGACCGCGAGGGCACTTTCCATACCGAGTGGGAGCCGGAAAACAGCTAAGCCTTGCCGCCAACCCCGACGGAAAACAATTATGTCCACCTCCTTTCGATCCTTACGGCACCAACCTGTGACCCTCTCCCCCGGCGGTGTTTCCATTGGCGGGGTGCCCCTCAACGATGACGGTGCCATCCGCTTGCCCGGCAGCCGGCAAGCATTGAACGGGCGACACCTACGGCTGACAGCCAAGCACTTCAGCACGCTGCTGCCCGGGGGACACCCGCCACAACTCAGCCTGCTGGCTTTCAACCTGACCGACGACCCACAAACGCTGGAACATTATTTCCCGCTCGCGCAGAGCATGCCGGCAAACATAAAAACGGATTTCTACCGAACGCTGACGCACCTGGCTGAAACACAAACCCTGGTCGTGACATTGACCGGCAGCGCCAAGCGCGACCGCACACCGGCGCTACCCGCCGGCATCCGTCACTTGCTGGCGGGCATGATCCTTGAGCCACTTTTCTTCCGCCCGGACCTGTTAGAGCGCTTCTTTCAACACCCGAAGCTGTTCCGATTCTATACCAGCGCCCAGGCGCTGCGGGAAGACGGCGGGGTCAGCGGTGGCTGCTACCAGCCACGTAAGCGCATCATGCAACTGGCGCTGAGCCGCTTATGGGAGGGCTGCGATCAGCCGCAGGTGGGGACCTCCCCATTCCTGCACGAATTTGGGCATATGCTGGACGCCTTCGATGAGCGCAGCGGTCTGCTGGGCAGTCTGGATGGATTCCTGCCCGGCATGGACGAGCCAGCCCGCAAGGCTTTCAACGAAGGCAAGGCAATCGAACTGGCGCGCTACCAGGAATGCCAACACCAGGCGCAACCAGACCGCTCCCGTCAACCGCTCGGACATCCTTACGTGTTCCA
>JABLXM010000068.1 GCA_013177815.1 Anaerolineae bacterium
CGTTGCGACAAGACCCCCGTGATTGGCTGCCGGCGGACTATAACGGTTACCTGGTCAGCAATTTCGATACCTACCGCAGCGGCAAGGGCGTGCCCTCTGCCGGTATTCGCCTGACCTGATGGTGATAAGGCTTCTGGGATAAGCAACGCACCGTTACAGCGGGATGGCAAAATGGGAGGCGCTCTCCCTACAAGGTATCCGCAGCCTGCCCGGAGCGCCCGCCTGATAACCAGGCGGGGACATGGGGCGCGACCATGACCTCATACAGCCGATAAACCCGCCAGAAAGCCGCCGCTGCCATGCCGTGCACAAAAACCGCGAATAAGGGCGGCGTTTCGAGGGGGTAATACACCCAGCACTGACGGGTGGTGCCCCACAGTTCAAGGAAATAACCGAGCGCCGAACCCGCGATGAAGGTCAGTAAGGCACCGCGATGATCCTTGCCGGGCATGAGGATGAGAAAGACGCATAGGGCAACCGCCATGACGGTCAGGGATTTATCAAAGGTCACGGAGACAAACGGTAAGGAGAGGCAACCAGATATAACTGATCAGGAAGACCAGGACAAGAAAGCTGCTCAACAACACGTAACTGGCACGGTTCCAGTGCAAGAAGCGCCCGAGATGGAAAGTGTTGGACGGTTTGCTCATGGTCGCGGGTTCACCATTATAATATAGCCACTTTGAACCAGGAGCCAGGCATGGATATCCCCCCAAACGCGCCCGAAGAAACCCCTGAAATCGAGCGCAGCGCAGCAGAACCAAACCAAGACCAGCAAGCAGAAACGACGGACAGCATCGATGAAACGGCGCAAACCGCAGCCCCAGAACGAGCGCGCTGGATCGATACATTGGTATGGTTGGCGTCCTTTCTGGGGGTGATTCTGGCTGCTGCCCTGGCAGTGTGGTTCATCCGTCCATTGCGCTATGACGTGATCGGTCCGCCAACCGCCACGCCTCAACCGCCCACGTCCACACCGCTGCCAACCAACACACCGGAACCAACCGCCACCGCCACCCAAACCCCGCTGCCCACCCCGACCGCCTACCCGGCGTCCTCCTACCTGGTGCCAGACGGCGATGCGATCTATCCGGCACTCCCCGGCGCGATCGACGCCGTCATCCTCAACGACGACCGCGCATTGACCCCCGTGCCGGATTTCGCCAACCCGCAATGGAGTTCCTCGGATATCATCGCCAGTCAACTGGGCTTCACACCGCCAAGCGACGGCTTCCACGCCACTTACGGCAACGGCAGCGCCACATGGCAAATGGACGTACCGCTGGCGCCGGGCTTCTATGAAGTTCACGTTCTGGACACTTTGAACAGTTCATACGGCAGGCTGAATTTCACACTCAGCCTGGATGGCTCCCCGTTGATGCCGGTGCTGGGGCAGCCGATGGTCGATTACTGGTCCAGCCAGTTCGAGCCGGTGCAAACCAGTGACCTGTGGCATTCGATCGGCATCTATTTCATCGACCGCGACGGCATCCTGGCGGTGAACACCACCTGGCAGAACCTGGAAGGGCTGGAAGTGGTCGCCGTCGACCGGGTGGCGCTAACGCGGCTGCCAGACTCGGTATACGCCTTGCTCTCGGAACTGCCGCGCGACCGGCGCACCTATATCATCGATGATGCCGCCGCCAAGATCGAGACCAACAGCACGCTGGTCGACGAAAACTCCACGCTGGCGTGGGGCGACCGCTACCAGGTGATGATCAACCCCGGCACAGACGCCAAGGCGACCTGGACCTTCCAAGACCCGATCCCCGCCGGCACGGTGGAGGTACTGGTGCGCATCCCGGAGGTGAACGGCGACGCACAGGCGGCATTCCGCCTGATCGCCGGCGGGACAGAGTTGCAGCCGACGAGCGGCGCCTCACCCATCCAGGCGATCCCGGCGGAAAGCAGCGGCAAGTGGCTCTCGCTGGGCACCTGGGATGTACCGCTGGGCTTGGGCACGCGGGTGATGATCTCAGTGGAAATGCAGGGATTAGACGCCGGTTCCGGCGACCTGGTGGTGGATGCGCTGGCATTGATGGTGGCGCCCACGCTGGAATGATACCTCCGAGCGGGTATTTGCTGTTGCCCCACCGCAGGCAATCTTAAGTTTTCAGCGTATATTCAGTGAATTCGTTCTGACAGGGGTTGCCCCAACAGGCGTACATCTTTCGTTCACCCAGGTCCATCACCAGCGAGCAGATGGTCTTTTCGCGGTCGAGCGGGTCACCCACCACGGCGTGATTACAAATGGAATCCGGCAAGTTGATATGATCACTGAGGATGCCCTGCAGACTGGCAACAGTGTGGCGATCGTTCTCAGAAAGCAGTCGTTCGGCGCGGTGGTAACGCACACGAGTGCTGATCATTTCATCCGGATCGGATTCAATCGCCTGCATGCGGCGGTCCAGGTAATGGTTGGTGTGCGCGATGCGACCTTCTTCGCCCCCATAGATCATGGCAAAATTGCGCGCAGACACTTCGATATTGTAGAGTTCGCCGCTTTCATGCGCCAGCAGGTGGTTGTAGCCGGCAGCGCGCAGCGGCGCCACCATCGAGCGGATAGCCTGGCTGGGCGAAGTGGAACCCAACACGGCACGTGATACAATGACACGCGGCGTACCGATGCGCGAATCATTCGGATAAACGGAATCGCACATCTGGCAGATGCCGGCAGCATTCATGCCAATGTTCGGCAGCAAGCCACCGTAGGTCATCGCCAAGAAAGGGGGTTCATCATCCGGTCTGGCATTGATCAAGAAGACATCCGGCTCATCCTCCGGCACCCAGTCCTCGTTATGGGCAACCAACACGTTGCCCGATTTGGTGTATTTCTGGTTCACCGCCATGCTGGTGCACTTGGTCAGATGCAGCGCATCGCTGGTGACCGCCTCGATGGTATTGAGCACGCAGATCTCATCGAACGGCACATTGGCGCCTTCGGATATCCCCAGCATTTCATCCACGTACTGAGGATAGGCTTCCTGAGCGAAGGGAATGTATTTGCGCGCCTGGATCTGAGCGCCTTCCCAGGTAAGGTGGAGGGATTCATACGCATCCGCCAGCAGAACGCGGGCGTTCTCCAGGCTGTGAATTATTTGCTCCTTGAAGGTTTCCCCAATTTGCTGCCCCATTTGCTCGTGCGAGCCGTACACTTCCAATATCGGTAAATTGCGCTGGGTTTTCATACCATTCTCCATCGTTTATTGATCATTGCTCGTTAAACCAAGCGGACGCGCGCCGTTCGCCGCGCCGGCGGTGCTGTTCCAATATCTCCGACACGTGCGTCACCTTCTCTGACACGGCTGCCTCCAACCAGATATGCCCATTTTGTGCGGTTGCCAGACTGCCGGCGCCGTAGGCACCGGTACGCGTGTCGTCCTGCCAGGGTGGGTTGGCGACCAAAGCACCGCTTTCGATCCAATCCATAGTGTAGGAAGGGGTCGTGATGAATGCGGTTTCGTCGACGACCCGCTCCATATGGACCAGGTGCGGGCGCAGGTGCAACATGAGGGCTGTCTCCAGTTCGCAGGCATGCCCCATGCCACCCAATTTGGAACGCCGATGTTTTTTCAGGGCTTTGATACCTTCAGGTCCGGAGAGGTACAACCAGGCTGTGGCGATAAAGGCAGCCAGGTGACGTTCGCCAGCATATTTAACCACATTCGTCAGGAATGAGCAATTGCCGCCGTGCCCGCTCAACAGGTATTGCGTTTCGAACCCGCGCTTAACCAAATGATCGACCACCGCCAACCAGAAATCTTCAAAGGCGCGTCCACCCACGTTCATGGTACCTGGAAATGAACGGCGGTGAGTGCTGACACCATAGGGAAAGACCGGCAGCGCATACGCCTGTCCCGGCACGGCGCGGGCTGTGCCCTGGCTGACCGCATCAATGCAGATCGTATCCACACTCAACGGCAGGTGGCAACCATGCTGCTCGGTATGCCCAACCGGCACCAGGATGACCTTGCCGAGGGCAGCGGCGGGGGGCAGGATTTCATCACCGCCCTGACGCGCCAGGCGGAGTTCTGCCGCACCCAACCCCAACTCGACGCCAGGCGGCGCCAACAGGTAGACGCGCTCGAAGCCATCCTCCTGTAAATTCGAGACCAGGTTGGCGACCAACTGCCGGAAAACCGGCGTCGGAACCGGCAACGGGCTGCCCTGCCAGCCGAACGGGATGGCGGGCAACACCCCCAACTCGGTCGGGTCGCCCAGCGAGCGCGCCAAGTACGGAAGGTCATAACCGCCGCCCAACGGAAGGAGCAAGGGGGTCGACCTTGGCAGCGCTGCCACCTGCTGCCACGTCAGTTCGTCATAGGCAAAGATCACCGGCGGCATATCACGTCACCTCGGGGAAGAGGTGCCAATCCAGGAAGCGATGCACCCTGGCGCCGGCATCCAGGATAGTTTCACGCTTGAGGAAGCCGTGCGATTCACCCGCGTAGGTCTTGTATTCATAGGTCTTGCCGGCTTTGCGCAACGCCTCCACGATGGTTTCGCTGGCTTGCGGGGGAACGATATCGTCATCCAACCCGTGCAGGATTAAGAGTGGCGACTGGATCTTTTCGATTTGATGAATGGGCGAGCCAGCGCGATAGACCTGCCGTTGCTGCGCCGGATGTCCCAATTGCATTTCGGTATATAGACGAGTATCACGTTCGCACAGCGCCCAAGAAACGGGAATATCGGCGTCACCGTAGTAACACACACCGCAGGCGAACAGTCGCTCGTCATCAGCAACAAGCGATGCCACCGTCATGTAGCCACCGTAGCTGCCACCCATGATGCCGATGCGCTGGCGGTCGACCCATTCCAGCCCCGCCAGGAAGCGGGCACCCGCCAGGCAGTCCTGGGTATCACCGATGCCCCAGGCGTTCTGATTGAGACGTTCGAACTCCCGTCCATAGCCGGTGCCGCCGCGATAATTTATCGCCAGCACGGTGTAGCCTTTAGCGACCAGGTACTGGTAGTCGAGATCCCAATCGAGCACATACTGGTCGCGCGGACCGCCGTGTGGATGAACAATGGCGGCTTTGTTGGACAATGCGGGTTTGAACAGAAACGCCGGCACCTGCAGCCCATCCGCCGATTCGACCATCACGCGCTGGGGCATGACCAACGCGGTTTTGTCGAACACCGGCAGGCTGGCATAGGTCAGGCGACGAATGCGGTCATCCGCGATCGCACCGGGGGCAGTCAGATTGACCGCCGCACGGTAGATCTCCGGCGCGAGCACCGGGCTGGTATATTCGCACGTCAGGAAGGCGCCATCCGGCGCCCACTGTGGATTAATATGGCAGCCCAGGCTGGCGCGCAAGTCGATCAGCGCCCCGGTTTGCGCATCGACCAGTGCCAGGTCCAAGGCGCCGGCGCGATTGATCGTCACCGCCAGCCAGCGACCATCCGGCGACCAGGCGGGGTCCGCCAGGTCGCAGCCCGCGGAAGTCAGTTGCCGCAATCCCCCACCATCCGGAGCGACCAACCAGAGTTCGTTGAAGCCGGTTCTGTTGAACAGGAAGGCAATGCGATCCCCTTGGGGAGACCAACGCGGGCGCGAGACGCGATGCTCCGGCTCGCTCACCAGCACACGCATGGCTGCCGTACCGGGCGGCACGACGCGCAATTCAAGGCAGTCGAGGTCCGCAAGCGGGCGAAAGACATAAGCGACGAGACTGCCATCGGGCGCAGGTTGGGCATCGGAATCATCGCCGGCGCCGAAGGTCAGTTGCTGCGGCAAAGCGCCTTCCAGGTCGGTCATGACCAGGTGGGTCTCATCATGCCGTTCGACCGAGACGATCAAGCGGCGTGAATCCGGCATCCAGACCGGTGAGGATGCCCCGTGGGTGAAATCGGTCAATTTTTTCAGCGCCCCGCCACCAGCCGGCATGACTTGGACGTGCCCACCCTGGGTGAACACCAACCAGCGCCCATCCGGTGAAAAACGCGGGCGACCATCCCACCACCACTGGCGCGCGCTGCGCGCCGTGGTCAGCCGGCGCGGGAATCCGCCGGACGCATCCACCTGGTAAAGGTCCGAGGTTTCCCCACGGTTCCAGATGAAGACCACCTGCCTGCCATCCGGCGACAAACTATGATGATGCAATCGATCATCGGCTGCCAACAGGCTGAGATGCCAGCCCACTGGCGTTTTGAGGTCCGGGCGCGGCAACGACGGCGCGCCGTTACGTTCATATTTTTCCTTGATCTCTATCCTCTCATCCATGGAATACTCCCGAAGATCGTTCAACAGTTCAAAAGGCAAGCAGCCTGGTGACCGGGCGCGACCTCCTGCAAAACCGGATCAATCTCCGCACAGCGATCAAAAACTTTGGGGCAGCGCGGGTGAAAGCGGCAGCCAGCGGGGATGTGGATAGCGTTGGGCGGCGCACCCTGTAGTATCACGCGCTCTTTGCGCCGGCGGGGGTTGGGCACCGGCACCACCGAGAGCAACGCCTGGGTGTAGGGATGAGCGGGCTTTTCAAGCACATCCAACGTGCTGCCAATCTCGACAATACGCCCCAGGTACATGACCGCCACCCGATCCGCCAGGTACGCCGAGGTTGCCAGGTCATGCGTGATGAGCAGGACAGCTATGCCGCGCGTTTCGCACAATTCCCACAGCAGGTTGAGGATCTCGGCACGGATGGAAACATCCAGCATCGAGACGGGTTCATCCGCCAGCAGCACATCCGGATCTAGCACCAACGCGCCGGCAATGACCACCCGCTGGCGTTGACCGCCGGAGAGTTCATGCGGGTAGCGCCGCATGAATGATTCAGGTGGTTTGAGCCCGGCATCCGAAAGAGCGGTCAGCACACGCCGGCGGCGGCTGGCGGCATCCGGATCGATGCCATGCACCACCAGCGGTTCCGCCACCAGATCCTCGATCGTCATGAGGGGATTGAGCGATTCATAGGGGTCCTGGAAGACCATCTGGATGCGGCGACGATACGCCTTGAGCGCCTTGCCGTTCAGATGGGTGACATCTTCCCCGTGGAATGTCACCCGCCCATTGGTGGGCGTCTCCAGCCCCATCAAGGTCAGCGCCAGGGTCGATTTGCCGCAGCCGCTCTCACCAGCCAGCGCCAGCACCTCGCCTTTCGCCAACTCGAACCCCACCCCATCGACGGCGTGAACAAAGGCTTCCGTCCCGCTCCAGATGCCCGGGCGACCCGCGGGAAAGCGTTTGTACAGATCTTCCACCTTGAGGATGACCTCACCGGTCATGCGCCCTCCACTAAGAAACAACTGGCAGCGTGTCCACGTTCCACCTGGCGCAAATGCGGCTGTTCCTGCCAGCAGCGTTCGAAAGCCTGCGGGCAACGGGGGGCGAAGCGGCAGCCGGGCGGCAGATCATCCAAGCGGGGCGGGTAGCCGGGGATGGAGGACAACCGGTCCGCCAGGTTTGCCAGATTGGGGAAAGCTGCCAGCAGGCTGCGGGTATAGGGATGCGCCGGGTGATTGTACAGGCGATCGACGGATGCGTATTCGGCAGTCACACCACCATACATCACCAACACGTCATCGCACAACTCCGCCACGACCCCCAGGTCATGCGTCACGAGCACGACCGCCAGCCCCAGCCGGTCGCGCAGGGCTTCCAGCAATTCCAGGATCTGCGCCTGTATCATGACATCCAGAGCCGTGGTAGGCTCATCCGCAACCAGGATGGATGGCGAGCATGCCAATGACATGGCAATCATGACCCGCTGGCGCATACCGCCCGAAAATTGGAACGGGTACTGGTCGGCGCGCTCCGGCGCGATACCCACCAGGTCGAACAGTTCCGCCACTCGCTGCCGCGTCTGCTCGGCGGTGAACAAGGGGTTGTGCGCCCGGATGGCTTCGGCAATTTGCCTGCCAACCGTCATCACCGGGTTGAGGGCATTCATGGCGCCCTGGAAAACAATGGCGATCTCCTGCCAGCGTACGCGCTCCATTTCCCTCTCGGAGAGGTCCAGCAGATCCCGCCCGTGGAAAATGACCTCGCCGCCGACAATACGACCAGCAGCCGGGAGCAAGCGCATGAGCGCCAGCGCCAGGGTAGTTTTGCCGCAGCCGCTTTCTCCCACCAGCCCTAGCATTTTGCCGCTACGGAGTTGGAATGAAACGTCCTCCACAGCGTGCAAGCGCACCTGCTCCGGATTGACATAATCGATGTGCAGATGATTGACCTGCATCACCACATCGGAGCGGTCACTCAATCGGCACCTCCTTGCCGGGACGTTCGACCATTTTAGCACCCACGGACAGGTGGTGACTCTCCAGGCGCGGGTTGAAGGTCTGTTCCAGTCCGTGCCCCAGCAAAGTGAGCCCCAAAACCAACCAAACGATGCCAAAACCCGGCACGATCAACGCCCACCATGCACCGGCGCTGACGCCGCCACGGGTGAAGGCGAAATTGAGCATCTGACCCCAACTGATGGTGGTGGGGTCCGCCAGACCGAGGAAGGAGAGTGTGCTCTCCTCGAGGATCGCCAGCGAGATGACCAGCACGGAGTTGGCGACCATCAGCGGCAACACCAGCGGGAAGATATGACGCCGGATGATGTGAAAATTACCCGAGCCAATGGCGCGCGCCCGCAGCACGAACTTACGCTGCTTGACCGAGAGGGTCTGCGAGCGCACCAGGCGAGCGGTGCCGGTCCAACCAAGGATGCCAATGACGATGATGATGTTCATCAGGCTGGGTTTGGTGAGCGCCACCAGGACAACCGCCAGCGGCAGGTCGGGAATGACCAGCATGATATCGGTGAAACGCATGAGGATGTTCTCGACTTTGCCGCCGAAGTAGCCGGCGGTGATGCCGATGGTGCCGCCGATAAACACAGAGATGAAAGAGGCGAAAAAGCCGACGATCAGGCTAACGCGCGCGCCGTAA
>JABLXM010000069.1 GCA_013177815.1 Anaerolineae bacterium
CATCCAGCACGGCGGGGCACGGCGCCAGGTCCGCCACACGGAAGACGAACAACTGGCAGAAAACGCCCGCCAGCAGGTCGGATTTCATTTGGTCATACGCCGGGCGCACGACCTGGTCGCATTGGGCGATGTCCAGGTAGACCGCCACCAGGCGGCGGAGTCCCAGTTCGGTCATGATGACCTGGAAACCAGCCAGCATGTGCAGTCGGGCGTGCATGGAATAAGCGGCGCCGTTTTCCAGCTCGCCGCGTACGTAGAACGCCAGCCGGTCCGTCACCGTCACATCCGGACGGTGGAAGTATTCGACGCGGTAGCCGCCGGGTTTCATCATGGTTTCCAACATGTCGCTGCACTCCTTTCCAAAGAACGAATCAAGCCACGGGTGACCCGTGGCTTTTCCTGGCTTTAAAACAATTCGACCACGGGTTTGGAGCACACCCGTGGTCGTGATCTTTACGAAATTATGCGATCAGTGAGCAGGCGCACTCCTACCAGGTTCATTCACACCACAACCAGAGGGGGCAGTGCGAATACGGGTGATTAATGACAGCCACATCTGAACCATTGTCTCGCTCACTCCTTTCTTAGGATGGGTCAAGTCTACTCATATCAGCCGGGTATGTCAAGGGTTAAAATTAGATTAATGCCCTGATCATCCATCGGCGCGGCTTGACCGCGCACCCGGCAGGTACGCCTGCAATTGCGCCAGGATGATCGCCGAAAAAACCAGCCCGCAACCCACCATTTGCAATTGGGTCATCTTTTCCGCCAGCAGCCACCAGCCGAACAGCGCGCCAAAGACCGCCTCCAGGCTCATGATGATGGCGGCTTCCGCCGGCGGGGCATGGCGCTGACCAATCGCTTGCAGGGTAAACCCGACCCCCACCGAAAAAATGCCGGTGTATAGCACCGGCAATAGACCCGCCGCCAGGTCACCGGCGCCTGGCGGTTGGAACATCAACCCCAGCGCCAGCGAAAGCAGCCCGCACACCAGGAACTCCCCAACCGCGAAATGCAGCGGCTCCACTTCCTGCACCACCTCTCCCACCAGGATGACCTGCAACGCCCAGGGGATGGTGCTCAGAAGCACGATCAGGTTGCCAATCACCATGCTGATCTCGCCGCTGGTGTTCATCAGACCGGTGCCCACCGCCGCCATCACCGCTGCCAGCCAGATGACCCATCCCAGCTTCCGCCGCCAGAAGACCACCCAAAACACCGGCACCAGCACGACATAGATGCTGGTCAGGAACCCGGCTTGCCCGGCAGTCGTACTGGCGATGCCTGCCTGCTGCAGGTTGCTGCCGCCAAACAACAACAAACCTGCCAGCAGCACGCCGGGCAATTTGGCACGCGGGATGTTCAGCCGGAACTTGAGGAATGGCAGCAGCAGCAGCGCGCCGATCAGGAAGCGCAGCCCGTTGAACACCAGGTAGCCCAGGCTGGCGGCGCCCAGGCGTTGGGCGACGAATGCCAATCCCCACACACCGGCGGCGATGAACAGCATCGCATCCGCCTGCAGGCGCTGTTGAGATTTGCGGTCTATCGAACTTCCGGAGGGCATCAACCGATTATAACCGAGGTAACCGCGCCTGCCTTTCACCGTTTATAATTTCAGTAGTCATGGAAACGCTGGCGCTTCAGGCGCGGGAACTGTTCGGCATCACACTGGACGTGCGGCAATTGAATGCCCTGCGCACCTTCGAACGCGAATTGCTCGCCTGGAACGCGCACACCAACCTGACCGCCATCCGCGCCCCTGCCGAGGTGCGCTTGAAGCACTTCCTGGATGCCATCAGTTGCGCGCCGGTGATGAAAGACGCCCGCTGCCAGCGCCTGGTGGATGTCGGCACCGGCGCCGGTTTCCCCGGTTTGGTGTTGAAGATCATCTTCCCCACCATCGACCTGACCCTGGTGGATTCGATCGGCAAGAAAACCGCCTTCTGTCAGCACATCGTTGAGGTATTGGGGTTGGAAGGCGTCACAGTCATCACCGCCCGTGCGGAAGAGCTTGGGCAGCGCAGCGAGCATCGTCATCACTATGATTGGGCAGTGGCGCGCGCGGTTGCCAGGTTGCCGGTGCTGCTGGAATACTGCCTGCCGCTGGTCAAGACGGGTGGCAAGATGCTGGCGCAAAAAGGGGAAAGTGCGCCAGCCGAAGCGCAGGCTGCCGATCACGCTGCCGCCATCCTGGGCGCCAGCCTGGAAAAGCTCATCCCGGTCGAACTCCCCGGCGTCTCGGACTTGCGTTACCTGGTCATCTACCGCAAGCATGCCCCAACCCCGCGGGCATACCCGCGCCGCGCGGGCGTGCCGGCGAAATCCCCCCTAACCCGCACCTAAATCACTGGGACTGCGTCTGCTGCTCGATCTTTCCGGCGCTGACCTGCCACAAGGCGCTGCTGCTCACGAACAGCGGTTGGAATAATTTCAGGTCTGTGGTGGTCATCAGCACCTGCTCACCCTGCGCCAGGTAGCGTTGCAGGTCATCGCGGCGCTGATCGTCCAATTCCACCAATACTTCATCCAGCAGCAGCACGGGCCAATCGCCGCTCTTTTCCTTCATCCACCCAGTCTCTGCCAGTTTGAGCGAGAGCAAGGCGGTGCGCAATTGACCGCGCGATCCGAAATCACCCAGGTCGACGCCGTTGCACAGAATGCGCAGTTCGTCCCGGTGCGGACCGATGGTGGTAACGCCGCGCGCGATCTCTTCCCCGCGCAACTGACGCAGGCGCTGGCTGAACCCCGCCTGGATCTCGTCCAGGCTCAAACCGGAGCGCACCGATTGAACTTGCAGCGGCAGCTTATACTGACTGGCATCCTGCTGCAAAGGATCGAATGCAGGCTGGTAATCCATGCGGAACACTTCCGCGCTGTTGGTCAACTGGTCGTGTACCCTGACCGCCTGTCGTTCGATCTCTTCGATAGCGTGGATGCGCGCGTGGACAATGGCGGCGCCGTGCTGGCTGATGACGCCATCCCAATAAGCCAGTTGCTCCTGGTCGCCGCCGCGCTCCGCCAGCAGTTTCAACAGCGCATTGCGCTGCGAGAGGGCTTGCTGGTAATCGCTCAAGTTGCGGGCGTAAGACGGCACCACCTGCGCCAGCGCCATGTTCAAATAGCGTCGGCGCTCCTCCGGCGCACCCTCCAGGATGCGCATCATTTGCGGTTCGAAGATGACCGCGTTGAACGCCCCCAGGGCATCATGCACTTGCTTCTTCGAACCGTCCAACAGGATCTCTTTGCGCAGCCGGGTTTGACCGCTACCGTTGATCTCCTGGATCAGTCTCACTTCCAGGGTGTGCTTTTTCTTTTTGCGTTCGAACTCAGCCACCAGGCGAGCAACAACCAGCGCCTCATCGGTCAACAGGAAGTTGATCAACTGCCGGTCGCTTGGCGCATGAAAGGAGGTGAAGGTCGCCAGGAAATAGATCGCCTCCAGCACCGTGGTCTTGCCCTGGGCGTTATCTCCAACCAAAAGAACCCGCCGGGGCACGTCCAGGTCCAGGCGGGAAAAAGCGCGGAAGTTGGTCAGGGATAAATGATCGATGTGCATGGTTGCGGATCATTCCGCCGCTACGACTTCATCCTCTCGCGATTGCCAGACCCGGCTGGCGCGGTCCGGGTAGAGTATCCCATCCAGGTGGTCGATCTCGTGCTGGAAGATGCGCGCCAACCAGCCGCGCGCCTTGATTTTGACCGGGACACCCCGGCGGTTCTGTCCTTTGATCACCACGCTTTCATACCGTTCGACCGCCCCCACCAGCCCCGGTATCGACAGGCAGGCTTCGATGCCGTTCACTTGCTCTGTGGAAGCGACCACGATCTCCGGGTTGGCGACGGCGTACAGGCGCTTGGGTTCGATCGGGTTGCCTTCTTCGTCCTCCTCGCCGTATTCGACCACGATCAAACGCTCGGAAACAGCAACCTGCGGGGCTGCCAGACCCACGCCGGGCGCATCGCGCATGGTTTCCACCATGTCGTCGACCAGCCGCTGAAAACCCTGGTCGAATTGAGTGACCTTACGCGCCTTACGGCGCAGGATCGGGTCCGGTAATACAATGATGTCTCTTAAAGCCATGCCGTTACTCCATAATAATCGCTGCCGTTATTCTAACGTCCCCGGCGAATTTTATCAACCTGCCGTCTCGTCTTCCGCATCTTCCACATTCGTATCCGCCAGCTCGATATCCGTGTTCGAACCAACCTGTTCATGTTCATAGACTTCGAACCAATCCATGATGCGTTCATCCTCGGCGTGAATCTGCTGCTGCGCGTCGCGGTAGTCCCGCTCGGCGAAGCGTTTGAAGATCTCGCGCTGCACCTCGGATGGGTTGTACACGAAATCGAAGGTCAGGTCGGTTTCGCCAACCAGGATGTGCACCGTACCGAAATTGAGCATCAGACCGATCAGCCCCTGGCGCTCGAAGTTGACGCTCTGGATGCTGCGCAACGGCGCCGACCGGCGCTCCTCGTGCCCCAGCGGCTTGCGATAGACATCCACGATCTGCTCATCGGTGACGACATAGAAATCATTCCGCCAATCCCAATACTGGTATGCCCACCATAACCCCACCAGAAAGTCGAGCAATAGCACCACCGCGAAAACAGCCCGGAACGAGATGCTGCTGATCGCGCCGAAGGCACTGGCGACCAGGGTTACCTGTAGCGCCAGCAACAAAGCGCTCGGCAGCCAAACCTTTTTAAGCAGGATGAACCAGTGTGTGCGGTAGGTGATGGCGCCATCCTTCTCATACCTCAGGTTGAAAAGCGTTGCCAGGATTTCTTGCAGCGACTCGCGCCTGCTCTCGGTGGGTTTTTCGGTTTGTCTTGGCGGACCATCGATCTTCCGCTCGCCGTTCCTGCGCGCTGCGTATTTCTCGCGCAGCCTCTCCAGGCGCTCCAGGCGACCCACCTTGGACTTGGAGCGAAACCATTCGGCTTCCACCATCTCCGCCACCTCTGCCGGCTGTTCAAGCCCCGGCATCAGGATCAGCCCCGCATACGTGCGCACGACCACATCGCCGAAGCCAAGCATGCGCCCGATCTGGCTGGTTTGCAAATTGACCGCCAGGATGGCGTTGGATGGCGCCTCCTGCCGGCTGTCATACAGCAGCAGGATCTTCTCCTGGAACAGCACGCGCTGCGTGGTGATGATGCTGTAATCGTTGCGCCAGTCGATCACGATCCAGATGACCCACAGGATGAATGCCAGTACGCCAGCCCCGGTGAACACCAACGGCGTCAGCATCCGTTCGGCAAACACCGTGAACAGCCACACCAGTGCCGGGATCGCGATCAGCGCGACCGTCAGTGGCACCAGCAGCCGGGACCACAGGAAGAAGCGATGCCGTCGGGCAATATAGCAGACCCCCTCCTTGTCCCCGCGCCAGTCCAGCGCAACATCCAGCGAGAGCAGGTAACTTTTCAACAGCAACGGCAGCGCCGTCCCAAGTTTGGGGATATCCGTCTCCAGCGTTCGCAATTGGTCGGCATCGATCGTAAGCAGCGTCGTCTCGCCCAGCGCCGTCGCGCTGACCTGGCGCTCGCCAAAATCGACCATTTCCAGCCCAAAGATATCCCCCACCCGCTGGATGGAAAACGGCGGCGGCGCCTCATCATCCACCTCATGATCCAGGAACAGCGCTACCTGTCCGCCCATGACGATGTAGAGCAACCCGCCAAAATCGCCCTGGCTGAAGATCTGCTGACCGTCCGCAAAGTACACCACGCCGGCGGTATCCGCCACCAACTCCAGCAGATCAGTATCCAACCGTCTGAACGGGTAGATCGACCGCAGCACTTCCAGCACCTGGGCGCGTTGAATGGTCATGCCAATAGTATAGCCGAAAATGGATGCGGCATGGATTCCGCAGGACCTGAAGACCCCATCTCAACATCCCCCGTCATTCCAAACGAACACAGCAACCGAAGAATCTCATCCCACACCAAATGAGGTCCTTCGGCTGCTGCACAGCCTAAGGATGACGCATTACCATCTCCCCCATCATTCCAGGCGAACGCAACGACCGAAGAATCTCATCCCACACCCAACGGGACCCTTCGTTCAGCCTGTTGTCTCCGCCGGCACACGACCGTTCGAGAAGATGATCTCCCCATCTCTGGCATCCACGATAATCTCCGAGTCTTTGGAGAGCTCACCCGCCAGCAATTTGACCGAGAGTGGGCTTTCGACATACTTTTGCAGCACCCGGCGCAATGGGCGGGCGCCAAAACTTGGATCATAGCCTTCTTTCGCCAGCCAGGCGCGGCTAGCCTCCGTCAGGTGTACTGTCACATCATGCTCGGATAATCGTTCCTGAATCTCTTTCATCTGCAAGTCGACGATCATTTCCATCTGTTCCAACGTCAGCGGTGAGAACATGATGATTTCATCGATGCGGTTGAGGAACTCCGGGCGGAAAGTGCTCTTGAGCGCCTTATCGATCTTGTCATGCGCCAGGCGGTCCTCGTCGCTGCTGCCCGCCTGGACGAATCCCAGTGTGCCGCCGCGGCGAACGAATTCAGTTCCCAGGTTGCTGGTCATGATCAAGACGGTATTACGGAAGTCGACCACCTGCCCCTGACCGTCGGTCAAACGCCCATCATCGAGAATCTGCAACAGCGCGTTCCACACTTCGGGGTGCGCCTTTTCAATCTCGTCGAACAGCACCACGCGGTACGGGCGCCGGCGCACGGCTTCGGTCAACTGACCGCCTTCTTCATAACCGACATAACCGGGCGGCGCACCGAACAGGCGCGAGACCGTGTGCTGCTCGCGGTATTCGCTCATGTCCATTCGCACCAACGCATCCTCGTCATCGAACATGAATTCCGCCAGGGCTTTCGCCAGTTCGGTTTTGCCAACGCCGGAAGGTCCAATGAAGATGAACGAGCCGATTGGACGGTTGGGATCCTTCAAGCCAGAGCGCGCACGCCGGATGGCATCCGAGATGGCTTTAATGGCTTCATCCTGACCGATGATGCGTTCGTGCAGGCGGTCTTCCATTTGCAGCAGGCGTTCGGCTTCGGACTCCATCATCTGGCTGACGGGAATGCCGGTCCATTGGGCGATCACCTGGGCGATATCGTTGACATCCACCACTTCATCCAGTTTATGTTCCTCTTCCCAGGTATCGCGCTGTTTGTCGAATTGTTCCTCCAGGCGCAGGCGGTCCGCTTTCTTGCGGGCGGCGCGCTCGTAATCGCGTTCCAAACCCGCCTGTTCTTCTTCCGCCACCAGTTTTTCGATCTCGGTCTTCATCTGCTTCAGGTCTTGCGGCAGTGAATACAACGCCACCCGCAACTTCGCCGCCGCCTCGTCCATCAGGTCGATGGCTTTATCAGGCAGGCGGCGGTCGGTCACGTACCGGGCAGAAAGGCGCGCCGCCGCGGTCAGTGCCTCGTCCGAGAAGTGCACTTTGTGGTGTGCTTCGTAGCGGTCGCGCAAACCGTTCAACATCCGGATGGTATCTTCGACGGATGGCTCTTCCACGAACACGGGCGCGAAGCGGCGCTCCAGCGCCGAATCTTTTTCGATATATTTATGGTATTCGTCCGACGTGGTAGCGCCCACGCATTGCAGTTCACCGCGCGCCAGCGCCGGCTTGAGCATGTTGGAAGCATCCATGGCGCCTTGCGCCGCACCCGCGCCGACCACCGTGTGCAATTCATCGATAAAAAGAATGATCTCGCCTTCAGAACGTTGCACTTCCTCGATGGCAGCCTTCAGGCGTTCCTCGAACTCGCCGCGGAAGCGCGAACCGGCGATCATGGCGCCCAGGTCCAACGCCACCACCCGTTTGCCCATCAGGATCTCGGGCACGTCGTTGGCGGCAATCTTCTCTGCCAATCCCTCCACGATGGCGGTCTTGCCAACCCCAGCTTCACCGATCAAGACCGGGTTGTTCTTGGTGCGGCGCGAGAGAATCTGCATTACGCGCAGGATCTCGGAATCGCGTCCAATGACCGGGTCCAGTTTGCCTTCGCGCGCCATCATCGTCAGGTCACGCGAATATTTTTCCAGCGTGCGGTAGCGCGTTTCGGCTTGCGGATCGGTCACCCGCTGCCCGCCGCGCAACTGGAGGATGGCGTCGTATACCCGATCCCGCGTCAGCCCGGCGCCTTCCAACAGGCGCGATGCCGGCGTGTTGCGCTCGGAGAGAATCGCCAGGAAGAGATGCTCGGTCGAGATGTACTCATCCTTCAAGCGGTTGGCTTCTTCGTTCGCCAGGTCGATGATCCGTTTGACGCGCGGAGTGATGAAGATCTGCCCGGCGCCGCCGCCAAAAATGGACGCCTTGGGGCTGGTGCGCAGGATATAATCCAGCCGCTCCGAGATCACGCCAGGTTCCACTTTGAGAATTTCCAGTATCTGCGGGACCACGCCCTGCGGTTGTTCGATCAACGCCAGCAGGATATGCTCGGTGTCGATCTGGTTGTGCCCATAGCGCTGGATGATCTCAGCCGCGCGTTGGGCTGCCTCCTGCGCTCTTTCTGTAAAACGATCAAATCGCATCATAGTCGTAAATTCCTCATTCACCCACCTGAATGGTGGATCATTTTGAAGATTATAGCATTTCTTGGATGAAGGAGAGGTTAAACGCGTGTAAGAACTTTATATGAATCGAAGGAAGCGGTGAATGATCGCTCCGCCGCCCGCTCCCCGGATAATCTGGGGTGGATTTCTGCAAGCTGGGATAAAATAAAACCATGCTGTCCGACTTGGATATCTCGACGAATATTCGCGCGGTCGATCCACGCAAGGACATCCTGCCTGTGGCGGATCTGATCGACCTTTGTTTCTCCCACCAGATGGACGAGGACGGGCGCGAGTACCTGCGCCATCTGCGGCAGGCTGCCCGCAACCCGGGGTTGATCCGTTGGGTGCAAGGCGCAGGTGAACGTGTCTCGTATCCGCTGAATGGTTTTGTCTATGTGATCGACGGGGAGGTGGTTGGGAACTGTTCGATCATCCCCTATTACCAGGCAAATCATTGGCTTTACCTGATCGCCAATGTAGCAGTGCAGCCGGATTATCGCCGGCGGGGGATCGGGCGCCAATTGACGCTGAAAGCCATGCATCACGCTCAGGCGCAGGGCGCCACCGCCTGGCTGCAGGTGCGGGAGGACAATCCGGGCGCCCACAAGCTTTACCTGGAGCTGGGTTTCGAGGAAGTCACGCGTCGCGATACCTGGCTGTTCAAGCCGAATCGCCCGGTCAACGGTCGTCTGCCGGATGGCGTTCGACTGCTCAAGCGGCAACGGGCGGATTGGCAGCAGCAATCCGAATGGCTGGCGAATACCTACTCGCCGGATGTGACCTGGAATCTCCCCCTGCGCATCGATCACTTCAAACCCACAATGTGGGATTTCCTCGACAACTTCCTGATGGATCTCCAGGTGACTCACGTCGCCATCAGCATGAACCATCAACTGGGTGGTGTCGCCACCCACCAACGCACCGCTACTTTCGCCGACTGGCTTTGGCTGGCAATGAACCCCGCTACTGAGGACACGTTGCTGCCATATTTGCTGGCAGCTTGCCGCAAACACGCTCATCACCGAAACCTGGTCGTCAATTACCCCGCCGGACGCTGCCGCCCGGTATTCGAATCGAGCGGTTTGGAACTCATGAATTGTCTGATCTGGATGCGTGCGCCAGGCGCAACCAAATCCTGAGGCATTCGTAGATATATCATAGAAAGGTAGGAAAGGTACATGAAAAAGTTCATCATTCGTCTTGCCATCAACGCCATTGCGTTGTACGCTGCGGTCGCCATCCTGAATGGCAATGGCATCGAACCACAGAACGCGAATTGGTTCAGTTTCATCTGGCTGGCGCTGATCTTCGGCATCATCAACGCTATCTTGAAACCGATCCTGACGGTCGTGGGCTGCCCGTTCATCATCCTGACGCTCGGATTGGGCACACTGCTGATCAACACATTATTGTTCTACCTGGCTGGGTTGATTGGCACCAATTTCGGGGTCGGCTTCACCGTCGACGGTTTCGTGCCGGCGTTCCTCGGTTCACTGATCGTCAGCGTCGTCAGTTTTGCCCTGAGTTCCATCTTTCGTGAAGATCGTCGCCACAAGCGGCTTGCCGACTGAGTCGACTCAATCGAAACAATAAGTCGACTTGACATAAACCGTCACGCTGAGCGTAGCGAAGAGTCTCTCTCATGGGGATATGAAATACTTCCCCTGTGGGAGTTCACGCTACGCTCGGCGTGACAATCGTGACCTTATATAACCCCTCTCACATCACGGCAAGGTATAGCGCATGACGCGGTTGTTGGCACCGTCGCTCACCCACACATGCCCATCCGCGCCGGCTGCCACGCCAGAGACCAGACCAAAGCCATCCAGGTCCAGGCTGTACTGTCCCCAACCCATCTTGAAGTTGCCTTCTGCATCGAACCGCAGCACCCGGTAGCCTTCGGGGTCAGCAATGTAAAGGTCGCCATCCGCTCCCAGGTCGATATAAGGCTTGTTCTCCAATGAGGAACCGTACCAGGCTGCCACATCCCACTGACGCAACGGCGAATAGAAGATACCGCCATCGCTGGGCTGGAAGACCTGAATGCGCTGGTTCCAGGTATCCGCCACATAGACCAACCCGTCATCGTCCACAGTCAGCCCGACCGGCTCATCGAATTGACCGATCTCGAAGCCCGCGCTGCCAAACTGCGTGATGAAACCACCATCCGGCGTGAAAACAACCACCCGTTTGTTCCCGGTATCGGTCACATAGACATTGCCTTCAGAATCAACCGCCACGTCGCGCGGTCCGTAGAAAGCGTCCGGCGCTTCACCCTGACCAAAGTATCCCCACATGGTCACGAATTGACCATCGGCGGTGAATTTCTGGATGCGGTGGTTCCAGGTATCCGCCACATACACCGAGCCATCCGGTGCGGTGGCGATGCCCCACGGCTCTTTGAAAGTGCCGCCGGGCGCCGAACCAAGCGCCACGTCTGCCAGGCTGCCCCAGGCGCCGAGCAGCCTGCCATCACTGGCATATCGAACGATGCGGTTGTTCCCAAAATCCACGATGTACAGCGAGCCATCGCTGCCAACGGCGATATCCCGCGGGTTGAAGAGCGGACCGGCGCTGTCGTTCACGCCGTCCACCACCACATCCGGCGCCAATTGTAACAATTGCCCGGTGTACGGATCGGTCTCCGCGACCTCACCCACCACCGGCGCGGAGCCATAATTCCAGATCTCCGCGATCACGTCTTTGCGCACGTAGAATTTCATTGCGCTGGCTGGCGACCAGGTCTCTGGCGTCAGCGAGGTGTTGTTGGTCAATTCGGCGTACTGACTGTAATCACGATCCAACCAGATTTTGAACACCGCAGCGCGCATCTGGGGGTCTTTGATGACGTTCCAAATACGTTCCCAGGTCAGGTTGTAGTAATCCTGGTTGGGCCACCACAGCCGGGTATAGTTGAAGGCGATATAGTCGTTGCGCGTCAGGGAATCGACCTTACTCATGGTCGCTTCGCCCGCCACGATCAATGGTGAATCAAGCAACGTCCGGCTGGGGTTGGACTGGTACCACACGTGGTTGGGGTAATGACGGAAATACCACCAATAGGGGTAGAGCGCATCATCATCATGTGAGACGACGATATCCAGCCCGCCGGTCGTCCGGCGCGAGATTTCTTCGATCTGCGCAAGCACCTGCTTGGGTCCCGGCGCAGCGTGAGCATAGACCAAATATTCCGTGGCGTAATCATAGTTAATGAACGCCGCCCGGTACGATGTTCGCACCGTCAGCAGCGTCAAGATCGCAAACAGCCCCAGCGTGAACAGGCGCGGAGATTGCCGGTATCGTTGCTCGCTCAACAACCGGCTAAGTCCGTAGCCGCTGACCACCGCAGTGATCGCAGACAGCAGGAAGGTGCTGGTGGCTTGCAGTTGCGCCAACTCCTTGCCCTGGAAGGGTGGTTGTGTCCCCAGCAGGCTGCCGATGGCGCCGCCCGTGCTGAAGAGGAATACCAGCACCAGCAGCAACCCCGCCAAACCTTTGAGATCAGCGAAGTCCTTCCAATCCACCGAGTCGATCAAGTAACTGATCGCCCACGCGGCGGAAAGCAGCAGTGGCAACGCAATGTGTACCGTCAACCAGGGCATCTTTTCGCCTGCCAGGCTGAAGGCGACCAGGCTGGTGAGCGACCAGAACAGGAACAACGCCAGCGCCGGCACCGGCATGACGGGTTGTTGCGCCTCGACCTGCCGCGATTGCGCCTGCATGTCCTCGCTCGTGCGCGCCTGCAGCCACCCCATCAGACCGCCCGCCCGTTCGATGGGAACAGTTTCCACCGGAAGCAACGCCGGCGTTGCCAGCTCAGGCTGGCGCGCCGGGGCGTGACCACCCCAGGTGATCAATTTTCGATAGCGTATCCCCAGGTACAGCGCTGCCAGTGCGCCCAACGCCGCCAGGTATTCGTAAACCGGAATTTGGATCAGCCCGTAGTAATACAAGGGCTGGCTGCCACGTTCCACCCCCTGCTGCGAAAGCCAGTAACCCAGCGAGCCGACGATGCCGGTGAAGAACCCCTGTCCGTTGGTGAAGAAAGTCGTATAAAAAATAACGAAGACGCCGTAGAAGATGGCGGCGTTCTTCAGCCACAAGTTGGGGCGCCACCACAGCCCAATGACCACCGACAGCACCAAAAAAACTACCAGGAAAATGCCGGTGCGCACCAGACCGTCCGTCTGGTAATTGAGCGGATCCCAACCCACGATCTTGACCGGGAAGGCAGTCAATTGCGGCAGCACCAGCGTGCTCACCAGGATCAACACATCGAACGAACGCTCGGCTCGGATGATGCCCCAGCCCTGGTTGCGAACCAGCGTCACCAAACCGGTGACCGCCAAGATCAGGCTGGCAAGGATCGCGATCACTTCACCAGCCAGCATCGGCTGGTTGGCGACCGCTTCTCCCTCCACCGCCGCACCGCCGGACGCGTTCACGACTGCCAGCCCCAGCCCCACCAACATGGCGGCTAACGCTGCCAGCATCAACCCCAGGAAGCGATCGCGGCTGGCTGGCTTTTGCCACGGTACCGAGATCATGCGCCCCAGGAAGATCACCCCGATGAACAACAATAATTGGGCGGTGTAGATGTAGGACGTTTCCTTGGCGGTGAAGTGAAGCACCAGGCTGGCGGTCAGCAGGTAGAGCATATTGTGCCTGCCGGTTTCCAGGTAGCGCAAGAGCGCATACAGCATCACCACCCCCAGCAATTCGATCAACCCCTCGTTGCGGGTATAGCGCCCATAGAAGAGCATGTAGGGCGAGATCATGAACAGCACACCGCCCACCAAAGCGCCGGTGCGACCCAAATAGCGGCGATAGGCAATCAACACGAACGCCACCGCCGCCACCGAGAACAGCGCCGCCGGCACGCGCGATGTGAAATCGTTATCCCCGAACAGGAAGTATGTGAAAGCGATCAGGTGGAATTGCAGCGGACCATGTGTGACCGGGTCCTGGCGATAGCCGCGCCCTTCGTAAAGATCGAAGGACGGCACCACATGGTTAACCTCATCATGACTCATCACGCGGTCGCCCAGACCGATGAAACGACTGGCGATCGTGACCACCAGAATGAGGATGACCAGTAATGTTTCCAGGTTGAACTTAGAAGACCAATCGCTTAAAGGGCGGGTTAACCAACCGGGTGACGCGTGTGTGTTCGATTCCATAGACCTGGCGTTTTCACAGAAGATTTTAAGAAATGCGGCTCAAGATGCGCTTGGCAGCCTATTCCACGATGATTTGCAAATAGCATTCACCAATGTATTTGTTGTCTGCGTTGACCACTTTCCAATTCGATTGGAATTTGCCCGTTCCTGGCGGGGCAACCGCATTGAAATAGAATTCGCACTTCTCGCCCGGTTTGACCGTGCGCCCGCACTCCACCGATTTGGTAGTTGAAATTTGCGTCCCGCCCAAGAAGACCAGCCTGTATTCAGGTTTCCAGGTGGTTGCACCATCATTGATGAAACTGAACATGACCTGGAATTCCTGCCCCGGTTTATAGCGGGTGCCATCAGCCGGGACTTGTGATCCCAACGTGGCGTGGTCACCAGCCTTCTGCGCCGAAGTTGCCGTGGCTGCGACAAGTGGGGCAGTGGGTTGGGGGGGCAGTGTGAACAACGCTGTGGGGGTCTCGCTGGGCAGCGCTGGTGTGTCGGTCACCGGGATGGGGGTTTCGGTCGGCAAGGGTGTTTCAGTTGCTGTTGGCATCGCCGCAGCCGTCTGCGAAAGTTGCACCGCCACCGTCTCGGCAGCCTGGGTATAGACCAGGTAGGGGTCGACGGTCGGTGCGGCTGGTCCGCATGCGCTCAACATCAGCACGAACATCAAACCAAACATGATCGGTTTTGTGTAGGTCATCATAAACCTCCAAGGAAAAAGCATAAAACCCATTATACCAAATGAATTTTTCGATTATTGTGGCATCCTGTATAATGAAAAAGTTCTAATACCACACCGCCAGTCCAGGAGATCCGCCATGAACCTCAGCCGCCCCGTTCGTTATGCCATGTTCGCGTTGCTGTATTTTGCCCAGGGCGCAATCGTAGCTTACTTTGCCGCCCTGAACTCACTCTATCTGTTGAGTTACGGTCTGACAATGCAGCAGGTCGGGGTGATCGGCACCATCGCCCTCATCCCCTTCGTGCTCAAGATCTTTCTGGGCATGCTCAGCGACCGTTTCAGCCTCCTGGGCATGGGGCACCGCAAGCCCTACATCATCGTCGGGTTATTGATCCAGGCTGGCTTCTTGTTGGTGATCATGTCGGTCAACCCCGCCAGCCAGTACGGTTTGTTCGCAGCCCTGGCGTTCATCATCATGACCGGGCAGGCGCTTTACGACACCTGCACCGATGGCTTGGCGCTGGATACCACCCCCAAAGAAGAAATGGGCACCATCCAGGGATTCATGGTTGGCGGGCGCGCCATGGGCGTGGTCATCATTTCCGGGCTGATCGGAGTATTGGTGGAAGCCACATCCTGGCAAGCCGCCTTCATCCTGCTGGCGGTGCTCACGCTGGTGCCACTGCCGCTGGTTTTGTTCCTCAAGGAAGGCGCGCGACCAGCCGAGCGTTCGTTCAAGTGGGGCGCTTTCAAAGCCTTTGGTAACTTGCCGGTTCTCACGCTGGCATTGCTGGGTGCGTTGTACTCGTTCGTCACCAACGGTGCCAACGAATTGTTCAACCCCTTGTTGCAGCAGGATTTCGACATTTCGATCACGACTGCCGGTCTGGTAGCCACCGCCTGGGGGATCGGCGTGGTACTGGGCGGGCTGACCGGCGGGCGATTGGTGGATGCGATCGGGCAGCGCAAAGCGGTGCTTTCAGCCATGACCATCACCACCCTCTCGCTGCTGGCGATGGCTGCCATCTCCAGCACTGCCGTCGCCTTTCCGGTCATCATCTTTTTCGGGTTGGCTTACGGTTACTACGAGACGGTCTACTTCGCCATATCGATGAACAAGACCGATCCGCGCATCGCCGCTTCCATGTTCTCCATCTTTATGGCGATCGCCAATATCGGCACCGGCATTGGTTTGAGCGCGGCTGGCTCGCTGGCAGACGGGGTCGGTTTTCGCATGACCTTCGTCATCCTGGCAGGCATCAACCTTTTAGCGCTGGTGCTGGTGCCGGTGATTTTTGGCAGAGCCAAACAGCCAGCCGGGCAGGAAGTCACCAGCGCAGACTGAACCCATGCGCCCCAGGTCGTTTGGGCAGGTGTCTCCTCCCTTGCCACCGGTTAGCTCATTGCAGGTTATAGTAGTTGTAAACAATGCGGGATAGGTCCGCCACCAGCAGGTTGACCGGGTCGAACACCAATTGCACCGGGTGGTACTGGTAAATGCACAAAACG
>JABLXM010000007.1 GCA_013177815.1 Anaerolineae bacterium
GTCAAGAAAGTCGTCGTCAACGACGACGGCGGCGCATTGGGGGCGGCTGACTTCAGCTTCTCGGTCAACGGCGGCACATCGGTGAGCTTTGAGGGCGACGGGCAGAACGACTTGACGGTAGCCGCCTGCACCTACACCATCACCGAGCCCGCCGTGGCAGGCTATTCCACCAGCTATGACAACTGCACCGATGTGGTGGTGCCCAATGGCGGCAGCGCCACTTGCACCATCACCAACAATGACCAGCCAGCCACGCTGACGCTGGTCAAGATGGTGACGAATGACAACGGCGGCGGGTTGGTCGAGTCCGACTTCCCCGCCTTTATCGATGGAGCATCGGTCACCTGGGGGCAGGCGGTCACGCTGAACGCTGGTTTGCACACTGCCAGTGAGACGGCGCAAGCTGGCTATACGGCTTTTGCCTGGGGCGGCGACTGCGCCGCGGATGGCAGCATCACGCTGCTGCCTGGTGATGCCAAGACCTGCACCATCACCAACGATGACCAGGCAGCCACGCTAACGCTGGTCAAAACCGTCATCAATAACAACGGCGGCGGGTTGGTCGAGTCCGACTTCCCTGCCTTCATCGATGGAGCATCGGTCACCTGGGGGCAGGCGGTCACGCTGGATGCCGGTGAGCACACCGCCAGCGAGACCGGGCAAACCGGCTACTCGGCTGGGGTTTGGGGCGGCGATTGTGCAGCGAACGGCAGCATCACGCTGCTGCCCGGCGAAAGCAAGACCTGCACCATCACCAACGACGACCAGGCAGCCACACTGACACTGGTCAAGACCGTCATCAATGACAACGGCGGCGGACTGACGGCAGCCAACTTCCCGGTGTTCATCGATGGGGAACCGGCTTCTTGGGGTGTGCCCATTTCGTTGGCAGGCGGTGCAACCTACACCGCCAGCGAGACCAGCCAGGCTGGCTATACGGCATCCGCCTGGGGCGGCGATTGCGCCGCGGATGGCACGGTCAGTCTGATGCTGGGCGATTCGAAGACCTGCACCATCACCAATGATGACCAGGCGGGCACACTGATCGTCAAGAAAGTGGTGGTCAACGACAATGGCGGCACACTGGGTGCAGCAGACTTCGCCTTCTCGGTCGATGGCGGCGCACCGGTGAGTTTCGAGAGCGATGGGCAGAACGACTTGTCGGTAGCTGCCGGAACGTATACCATCACCGAGCCCGCCGTGACAGGCTATTCCACCAGCTATGACAACTGCACCGACCTGGTAATTCCCAACGGCGGCAGCGCCACCTGCACCATCACCAACGATGATCAGGCAGCCACGCTGACGCTGGTCAAGACGGTGATGAATGACGACGGCGGCGCGTTGGTCGAGACCGACTTCCCCGCTTTCATCGATGGAGCTTCGGTCACCTGGGGGCAGGCGGTCACGCTGAACGCCGGCAGGCACACTGCCAGTGAGACCAGCCAGCCCGGCTATACGGCTTCTGCCTGGGGCGGTGACTGTGCCGCAGATGGCACGGTCAGCCTGGCGTTGGGCGAGAGCAAGACCTGCACCATCACCAATGACGACCAGGCGGGCACGCTCATCGTGAAGAAAGTGGTGGTCAACGACAATGGCGGCACGCTGGGCGCGGCTGACTTCTCATTCTCGGTCGATGGCGGCACGCCGGTGAGCTTCGAGAGCGACGGGCAGAACGACCTGACTGTGCCCGCCGGCACCTATAGCGTCACCGAACCGGTTGTTTCCGGCTACACCACCAGCTACAATAACTGCACCGACCTGGTTATTCCCATCGGCGGCAGCGCCACCTGCACCATCACCAACGATGATCAGGCGGCTACGCTCATTGTGAAGAAGGTGGTGGTCAACGACAGCGGCGGCGTGCTGGGGGCGGCGGACTTCTCCTTCTCGGTCAACGGCGGTGCGCCGCTGAGCTTTGAGGGCGACGGGCAGAACGACCTGACGGTGCCCGCCGGCGCCTACACCGTCACCGAACCCGCCGTGGCAGGTTACACAGCCCAATACGACAACTGCGCGAAGGTGGTCATCCCGCCCGGCGGCAGCGCCACCTGCACCATCACCAACGATGATAACGTGCCCGAGTTGACGTTGGAGAAGACGGCGGCCCCCACCACTTATGACGCCAAGGACGATGTCATCGACTACAGTTACAAACTGACCAATAGCGGCACCGTCACCCTGTACGCACCGTATAGCGTCACGGATGACAAAGTGAGCGTGACCTGCCCGGATACGCCCATTTCGCTGGCGCCCGGCGAGTCCGTGACTTGCAGCGCCAGCTACACCATCACGCAGGCGGATGTGGATGATGGCAGCATTACCAACATCGCCCGTGGGAACGCCAAGGATCCCTCCGGCGGCGATGTGCTCTCCAACCAATCCGATGTCACCGTGACGGCAGAACAATCCACCGGGCTGACGCTGGTGAAGACCGCCAACCCCGCGACGTACGCGGTCAAGGATGCGGTCATCGATTACAGCTATGAGCTGAAGAACAGCGGCAACACCACCCTTTATGCTCCCTTCACCGTCACGGATGACAAAGTGAGCGTGACCTGTCCAGATACACCCGCCTCACTGGCGCCAAACGAAACCATCATCTGCACGGCGTCATATACCATTACACAACAGGACCTGGACGACGGTGAAGTGACCAACGCTGCCATCGGCAATGCCAAGGATGACCCTGAGGATGGCGGGGATGTCCCCTCGAACGAGGACAGCCAAACAGTGACAGCCGTCAACGGTCCCGCCATCGATGTGGAGAAATTGATCTCGGTGGATGGCGGTATCACCTGGCAGGATAGCGATACGCCCACTGGTCCGAACTTGAATAACAACAAGAGCCCCAGGTTCAAATTCGAAGTCACCAATATCGGCAATGTGACCCTGACGGGCATCAGCCTGAGCGACGACAGCATTGCCCTGTTCTTCCAGGATGACTACGCCACGGCTTGCATCATTCCGGCATCCCTGACGCCGCTAGAAAGTTTCACCTGTTACAGCGTCCTGCCCTGGCAAGCCGGGCAGCATACCAACACTGCCACTGCGCAAGGTTCGTTCCGGCAGGAATTGGTGAGCGATACGGATGACGGTAATTACTTTGGCAAGCGCCCGCCCGGCGGCGGCGGTGAAGAAGAGGAGGAAGAAGAAGTAGAACCCCCGGTCATTACCTTCACCGGCGGCTTCATCCCGGTCACCGGCTTTGCCCAAGGAACCCTGACCGACCTGCCGCTGCAACCGGCTGGCAAGACATATGCCAACACGGACATGGTGCTCAAGATCCCGGTGCTGGGCAAGTCACTTCCCGTCATCGGTGTACCCTACACCCAGGAGGATGGCTGGGATATCACCTGGCTGGGCAATAACGCCGGCTATCTGGAAGGCACGGCGTACCCAACCTGGGCGGGCAACACCGTCATCACCGCGCACGTTTGGGATGCGCTCGACCAACCTGGTCCATTCGCAGACCTCAAGAAGCTCAAGTATGGCGACCAGGTTGTGATCGAAGTCAACGGCTTGACCTACACCTACGAAGTGCGTGAAAGCCTGCTGGCGGGACCCAAGAACTTGAAGACCATGTTGCAACACGAGGAGTTGGACTGGGTGACGCTGGTGACGTGCGAGTTCTACAACCCCTTCAACGGCGATTACTTCTTCCGCCGTTTGGTGCGGGCTGTGCTGGTGAGCGTCGAGTAACCCGTCGGCTGATCGCCGTCTGGTGATATACAAAAGAGCCGGTTCTGCGCAGAACCGGCTCATAATTTCCGTTGCTTGAACCTGGCAAATCTGGGATTTCCATCCCGTATTTGCGCCGGCTCGATCGATATGGTTCACGTGATTGGCTTATTTTCTCCCTGACCCCGGGTCTGCATGGATAATGAATGACTGCTTCAGCGGTGCGAACGAAAAGCGGTGCTGTGGGCACGCACCCACGCGTGTGAGTGCTTCCTGGTGAAGGCGCGTGCCGTAGCCCTTGTGGCGTTCGAACGCATAGTCGGGGTACGCTGACGCACATTCGATCATCCAGGCGTCACGGCTGGTCTTGGCGAGCACCGAGGCGGCAGCGATGCTCAGGCTACGCGAATCGCCCCGCACCAGCGCGGTTTGCGGCAGGTCGTTCTCGCGCAGCAGCAGCGCGTCCAATAACAGGTGCTGGGGCGCCGCCGCGAGAGCATCCAAAGCCCGCGCCATCGCCAGGCGGGTGGCGGGCAGGATGCCCAGCGCATCGATCTCGCTGCTGCTGGCGTTGCCAACCCCCCACGCAGCCGCCACCGAGCGGATGACCCCTGCCCAGCCCGTGCGCTGGCGCGCCGTCATTTGTTTGGAATCGCGCACGCCGGGTAACCGCGATTGCACCGCTGCATCAGGGGGCAGCACCACTGCCGCCGCGAAGACCGGACCCGCCCAGGCGCCGCGCCCGGCTTCGTCCAATCCGGCGACGCAGCTCACTCCGCCATCCCACAGCGCCGTCTCGAACGAAAGGTCAGGTTGGGCGAGCGGTTTACGCATGTTGAAAGAGTCTATTACTTGGGGGAATAGCGACCGCGCAGCCCGTTCCAGCGAATCGCCAGCAAGTCCAACGCCATGCGCAGCGAATCCTTCAGCACCCGCACCTTGGAGTAGCGGTCGTGGTACCACGGGATGCCGATCTCGACGATGTGGTAGCCATGCTTGCGCGCGATGAACAACAGCTCCACATCAAAGGTCCACCCCATCACCGTTTGCAGCGGGAATATCTGCTCTGCCACGGTGCCGCGAAAACACTTGAAGCCGCATTGGGTATCCTGCAGACCGGGCAACGCCAATACGCGCACCAGGGTGTTGAAGACCCGCCCGATGAAATGGCGGTAGGGCGGCTCGTCATAACGTACTGCGCCGGGCGCTTCGCGCGAGGCGATGGCGATGTCGAAATCCGGCAATTCGGGTGGGATGAATCGGTTGATCTGCTCGACCGGCATGGAGAAGTCGACATCGGCGATGAAGCGGTATTTGCCGTGCGCTTCCAACGCGCCGCGCTGTACCGCCCGTCCCTTGCCAGCCTGTTCTTCTTTGAGCACCCGCAGCCAGGGCAGCCGCTCGCTGTATGACTCTGCCAGCGCCAGGGTCTGGTCGCTGCTGCCATTTTCAACCACCAGCACCTCGGCTTCGAAGGATTGCTCCGCCAGGTAGACGGCAATCTTCTCCAGCGCGGCTGGCAGACGCGTTTCTTCATTGTGCGCCGGTATGATGATGGAAAGGAAGGGGGGCTGGCTCATGCGTGGCATTATAAGTCAGGTTGCCGCGGTTTCATTACTCTGGATGGTCCCTGAACGCTGTTTTCAGAACAGGGGGACACCGGTCAGATTGTCGCAGGGGTTGGTATCCGAGGTGGTGGTGACGACCTCGCGGTTGTCCGACTGGACCAACCGCACCGGCAATGTGACCTGAAAGGTGCCAGCCATGAACTCCTGGCGTGTCCCGGCATAGATCTTCTTATGCTTATGTAAGCGCTCGACCAGCTCCGCACGGTTGACCAGGATGTGGTCCGAATAGGTTGGACCGCGCCGTTCGTACATGCGCACCATTTCGATGCAGCCGCCATCGTCGTAACGCACGGCTTCCACGATGCCATCAACTTTCTCTGCCATTGACCACCTGTCGCTGCGATTATCACCAAACACCGCCGAGGGCACCCCGGCGGTGTTTGGCAGGTCGGGGTGGGCGGACTCGAACCGCCGACCCCCGCGTCCCAAACACGGTGCGCTACCAACTGCGCTACACCCCGACTTGTTGAGTATAATCGTAACCACCCACCGCCGTCAAGATGAAGGCGGTGGTGGTATAGCATGAAGCGTTACGTTCACTTCAAACACCACCACGCATCGCAGTCCGTAATCGGGATGATCGTCCTGGCAGCGGCGCTGTTGCTGGCTGCCTGCGAGTCGCAGGTGACAGAACAAGCGTTTGCCCCCGACCCCACTGCCACCGCCACCGCGACCGTCGAGGTAGTGATCGAACCTTCGCCAATGGCGAGCATGACCCCCATGCCAACCCTGTCGGCTTGTGAATCTTCCGGGGTGGTCGTTCAGGGGCGCAGCCCGGCAGCTCGCGGCATTGCCAGCCTGGATTATCGAATGTACTTGCCGCCCTGCTACGATGAAGCCCGCCCCGGCGGCTACCCGTTGCTGGTGCTGTTGCACGGCGCGCTTTACCAGGATGACCAGTGGGACCGCTTGGGCGTCGATGAAACAGCCGACCGCCTGATCCTTTCGGGTCAGGCGCCGCCCTTCCTGATTTTGATGCCGACGGAACCCCTCAGCGGCGCCAGGTTGCTGGAATCGGACTTCGACACCTGGCTGGTGGGTGGGCTGCTGCCGTACATCGATTCGACTTATGCCGTTTGTAGCTACTGTGCCTGCCGAGCCATTGGCGGGCTTTCACGCGGCGCGGTGTGGGCGCTGCGCATCGGCTTCGTCGAGTGGCGGTCGTTTGGTGCGGTCGGTGGGCACAGTTTGCTGGGCGACTACCCTGCCTTGCCGCAGTGGTCGCATGATTTCAATGGGCAGGGTCCTCTCCGCTTGTACCTGGATAGCGGCAGCGCTGACCCCGGCATTGGCGATGTCCGTCGAGTGATGAATACGCTGGATATCCTCGATATCCCCTATGAATGGCACCTCAACCCTGGCAATCACGATGAGGCTTACTGGTCGGCACACGTAGAGGAATACCTGCGGTGGTACAGTGGGGGCTGGTGAGCATATGGCTGATCGACCTTTTTCTCCTTGCCCCAGGGTTCATTGACTTCCATGTATTATCTATTTATACTCTTACTATGTCAAATAAGTCCCCCCTCGCCTTTGTCCTGAGCGGTGGAGGGTCGCGCGGCGCCATGCAGGTGGGCGCGCTGCGCGCCCTCTTCGAAGCCGGCTATGTGCCGGAGATACTCGGCGGCACCTCCATCGGCGCTGCCAACAGCGCCTTCCTGGCGCTGCACGGTTGCACGCTGGAAAGTCTCGCGAATCTGGAACAAGTCTGGCTTGCGATGATGGACAAGGACCTGATGCCCACCAATTTGTGGTGGCAGACCATGCGCGCCTTCTTCAGGCGCGGTGAGGGTTTTTCGCAAAACCGCATCCGCGATTTCGCCATCCAGCACGGCATCACCCCGGAGGTGTGTTTCAAAGACCTGCCCGGCATACGCTTGTTCCTGGTGGCATCGGATCTCAACGCGGGCAACCCGGTGGTGTTCGGTGACGACCCGCAAGGCTCACTGCTGGAGGGGGTGCTGGCATCGATGGCGCTGCCGCCCTGGTTGGCGCCCATTGAACGCGGCGAGCAATACCTGGTGGATGGTGGCGTGGTCAGCAACCTTCCGGTGGAGATCGCGTTGCAGCATGGCGCCGGCGAGATCATTGCGCTCGATTTGTTCGACCCGTATGATGTGGACGTGACGGATAAGGGTCCGAAATCATTCTTGTGGAAGTTGAACCAGACCATCGAGCATCGTCAATTGCGCCTGGAGATCGAACTGGCAGAAGCGCGTGGCGTGCGCGTCCGTCGCATCCCGCTGACCTTGGAGAAGGACCCCGTACCTTTTTGGGACTTTCGGCACTCACCGGCGTTGATCCAGATCGGGTACGAACTTGCCCGCAAGGAGATTGATACCTGGGAACCGCAGCCGCAGCTAGCCTGGTGGCATTCGCTGGTGCCGGGTTGGTTGAAGAAGTAAGCCGAAACCTTCGGAAGGTTTTTTATAGAAAAAACCTTCCGATCTTCCTCTTGTTCACGTTACTCTCAAATCCCCTGCTGGTATAATACATCCCGCTATTTCATCCTGGAAGGATATGAGTTATATGGACATTGGCACCATTCAATCGGTGGATATTGACCAGCAGATGCGTTCTGCCTATCTGGATTACGCCATGAGCGTCATCGTGGCACGCGCCCTGCCGGATGCCCGCGACGGGCTCAAACCGGTGCATCGCCGCATCTTATACGCCATGCACGATATGGGCATCCGCGCCAACAGTTCCTACAAAAAATCCGCCCGTATCGTCGGTGAAGTGCTCGGCAAGTACCACCCGCACGGCGATATGGCAGTTTATGATGCTATGGCGCGTATGGCTCAGGATTTTTCCATGCGCTACCTGCTGATCGATGGGCAAGGCAACTTCGGCTCAATCGATGGCGACGCTCCCGCTGCCATGCGTTACACCGAGGCGCGCCTGGGTGCGCTGGCTGAAGAGATACTGGCGGATATCGAAAAAGAGACCGTCAACTTCACCGCCAATTTCGATGATTCGCTCGAAGAGCCGGAAGTGCTGCCGGCGCGTTTGCCCAACCTGCTGCTCAACGGCGCATCGGGCATTGCGGTTGGCATGGCGACCAACATCCCGCCCCACAACCTGCGCGAGCTGACCGCTGCCCTCATTTATATGATCGATTATTACGAGAACATGGATGAGATCAGTATCGACGATTTGATCAAACTGGTGCCGGGTCCAGATTTTCCTACCGGCGGTGTCATCATCGGCTCGGAGGGCATCCAGGCAGCCTATAGTGGGGGTAAGGGGCGTCTGGTGGTGCGCGGTAAAGCCCGCATCACCGACGTGCGCGGCAAACCCGCCATCAACATCACCGAAATCCCTTACCAGGTCAACAAATCTAGCCTGGTCGAGCGCATTGCCGAACTGGTGCGCGACGGACGCATCGACGCCATCAGCGACCTGCGGGATGAATCCGACCGCAATGGCATGTCCATCGTGATCGAACTCAAGAAGAACTCCCAACCGCAACAGGTGCTGAACCAGCTCTACAAGTACACCCCGTTGCAATCCACTTTTGGTGTGCAGATGCTGGCGCTGGTCGAAGGCGAACCGCGCCTGCTCTCGCTCAAGCGTTGCCTGCACATCTTCCTGGAGCACCGCCAAACCATCATCGTGCGCCGCACCGAATTTGAGCTATCCAAAGCCCTCGCCCGCGCCCACATCCTGGAGGGGCTGCTCATCGCGCTTGCCAACCTGGATGAGGTCATCGACACCATTCGCAAATCGCCGGATGCCGATGTGGCGAAGGAACGCCTGGTGACGCGTTTCAAGTTGACCGAGACGCAGGCGCAAGCCATCCTGGATATGCAACTGCGCCGCCTGGCTGCCCTGGAGCGCCAGAAGATCGAAGATGAGTACCAACAGCTCAAGGAGCGCATTGCCTATTTGCAAGACCTGCTGGCGAACCCCAAGAAGATCCTGGGTGTCATTCGGGATGAGTTGAGCGAATTGAGCGATAAGTTCGGCGATGACCGCCGCACCCATATTGCCCACGATGCCTCGGAGGACTTCAGCGAGGAAGACCTGATTGCCGATGAAGCGGTGTTGGTCAGCATCACCCAGCAAGGTTACATCAAGCGCGTGCCGCTCAAAACCTACCGCACCACCGGTCGCGACCGCCGCGGTGTGACGGGGCAGGCGATGAAGGGCGAGGATGAAGTGCTGCTGCTGGTGCCGGCGCGCACGCTGGATACCATGCTGTTCTTCTCGGATCGCGGCAAGGTATATTCCGAACGGGTGTACCAGATCCCGGTGGGCGGGCGGGCAGACCGCGGCTCCCCGGTGGTCAACGTGATCGGGATGGGTTCCAACGAGCGCGTCACCGCCGCAGTGACCGTTCCAACCTTCGCAGCCGCCGATTACCTGATCATGGCGACGGGCAAGGGGCGTGTCAAACGCGCCGAACTGAGCGAATTTGAATCC
The DNA here is from genome assembly GCA_013177815.1 of Anaerolineae bacterium. GTDB lineage: Bacteria > Chloroflexota > Anaerolineae > Anaerolineales > Anaerolineaceae > JABLXM01. The sequence goes on from JABLXM010000007.1 coordinate 9,735, forward strand.
GTACGCGCCTCTGGCATGCTCGCTATCGGACTCGATAAGGATGATGAACTGGGCTGGGTGCGCGTGACCCATGGGAATGATGATGTGCTGCTGGTGACGGTGCGTGGGCAGGCGTTGCGCATCAGTGAGACCACTGTGCGTGCCATGGGGCGCGCCGCAGGCGGGGTGACGGGCATTGCCCTCAAGGGTGGCGACCGGCTGACCTCTATGGAGGTGTGCGAACCCGGCAGCGACCTGTTGGTTGTTACCGAGAAGGGCTATGGCAAACGCGCCAGCCTTGACCAGTACGCGGTCAAGGGACGCGCCACCGGAGGGGTCGCCACGACCGACCTGAAGAACAAGGACCGCACCGGCGAGATCGCCGCCGCGCGGGTGGTGCAGGAAGACGACGAAGTCACGTTGATCTCGTCCAACGGCATGGTGCTGCGGCTGCGCGTAAAAGACATCCCGCGCGCGGGGCGCGCCACGCGTGGTGTGCGCCTGATGAACGTCGCCAAGGGCGACCAGGTCGCTTCCATTGCGAGGATTGTTGCCATCCGCATCGACGAGGATGAAGCCAACGGCAATGGCAGCGCCCCCACCAACAACAACGGTGAAACCGACGCGCCGCCGTCTTCGCAGCCACCATTACTAGCGCCCAACGGCGACCAGCAATCCAACGGCGAGGAGCGCGGTCGACCCCAAAAAGACGACTAGGTCAGTTGGCTGCCCGCAGGCGATAACTCGCCCGGGCTGACTAAGTCGTCACAATCGGCGTGTTGGGCGCAGCGCGAAGCCCCTGCAGGGGGAAGCATCTCACCTAATTGACGCAAGTTGCTGCCTGTTGGAAAAGTGACGTCATTAGCCGAAGCATGGCGAAGGCGAAGAATCTCATTATTTCTCCGGCAAGTGTTCGTGTTACGGATACTCCGCGACCCACAAGCAATGCCGCTGGATGACAAAGTAGCAACTTGGATTAATTAAATGAAAGACTCCGCGCGCAACGAAGAGAGGCGGTCTTCTGTTGCGACAGCCTGGTATTCATTCTGGTTGAATTGGGAAAACAATACTTAGAAGAACGGCAGGTAGACCTTTTCGGTCAAGATGAGGAAGAACGATCCCACCAGGCATACCATCACCAGGAACATCAGCGCCAGCACGAAGCGCTGCGCCGCGGTCATGCCACCGGAGGATTGGCGCTGTGGCTTGCGCCGGCGCGGCTGGCTGGCGGCTGGTTCATCCGGGAAGTTCGGCTCCTCCTCCTCGTATGATGACAGCGCGGTATTACGCAGATCATCCAACATGGCAACCTCCTAATTCGATGGTGGGGTGGCAGGGCGCAACGATACATCACCAGCCAGCACCTCGACCAAATCCCCGTTCGCTTTGCGCAAGTGCAGCGCGCCTTGCGGATCAACACCCTCCAGCAGACCGCTGAGATGTTTGCCATCCGGCAGGCTCACCCGAATGCAGCCACCGCGGAAAGCCAGCCGCGTCTCCCAAGCTGCCAGAAAATCCGGCTTGCCCAATCGGTCGCGCCAGGCGAACAGATGCCTAAGTATATCACCCAACAACGCCAGCCGGTCAACCGGGAAGCCCAATTCCTCGCTTACGCTGCCGGCTGGAAAACGCACGCTTTCCGGCGGTGGAACGGAGCCGGGCGCCACATTCACACCGATGCCCAGCACCACCACCTGGGGCGCCTCGCCCTGCCACCGGGCTTCTGCCAGCACACCGCACACCTTGCGCCCGTTCAAAAGCACGTCGTTGGGCCATTTGATCGCCGCCTGTCCGGCGGCGCCCAACGCCTCTAGCGACAGGCACACTGCCAGCCCGCCTAACAAGGCGTATTGCGGCAACAGTGAGGCGTCGATTGCCTGCGGGTGAAGCACCAGGCTGAACGCCAGTGCGGCACCGGGCTGGGTGACCCATTGCCGCGCCAGACGCCCGCGTCCGTTGGTCTGCTGGTTTGCTGCCACCAGTGCGCCATCCGGTGCGCCGGCTGCTGCCCACGCCAGCGCATCATCGTTGGTGGAGCCGGTGACTGCCTGCCAGCGCACCGCCGGAATGGGCAGGTCAGCCAGGGCATGTTCGAGGGTGGATTGGTCCAGATCGGCGTTCATCTTCTCGCAGGGCAGGTTGGCGGGCTTACAGCGACGAGATCAGGCGGAGGATTGCATCACTGGAGATTAGCAGTGAAATCACCAGGAAGAAGATAAACGCGACAACGCTAATGATTAACTGAGCGACGAAATTCAATCCCCAAACAGCAAAAGCGCGTGTCAAGAAGTTAGGGCTGAGCAAAGCAATTGCAGGTATCCGAAGTTCCTTTTTGTCGATTTTTATGGCATCATAGCCATGTTTCAGCTGGTACACTGCCTTGCGTAGTTGTTCATTCTCGTTCTCGGTCTGTACCAGCCGGTTTTCCAGACTGTTCAGGTAAGCCACCATCTCCGGCAGGCTGGGATTGGTTTGGATTGGCATGTTTCACTCCTCCGTCAAGGCGGTCGCCGGTGTGGTCTCCAGTCGGTAGCCGTAGCCGCGCACCGTCACGATCCAGCGCGGGCGAGATGGGTCGGGTTCGATCTTCTGACGCAGCATCCAGATATAACGGCGCACGGCGGCGGTTTCTTCTTTATGCAGCGTCCCCCAAATCTCCTGCAGCAGGTCGTTTTCCGCCACGGCTTTGCCTGCCTGGTCTACCAGTATCTCCAGCAGGCGATATTCGGTTGGCGTCAGTGGGATTGCTTCTTCGCCGCGCCGGGCTTCGCGCTTGTCCATGTCCAGGATGACATCCCCGATGGCGACCTGGCGGCGCTCGCCCGGTTGCGCCGGCGCCGAGCGGTGCAGGATGGCGAGGATGCGCGCCTCCAGTTCGGCAAAACTGAACGGCTTGGTGACGTAGTCGTCCACGCCGATGCGAAAGCCGCGTAGTTTGTCCTCCTCGGTGGCTTTGGCGGTCAGTAGGATGATGGGCAGGTCAGAGAGTTCGCGCAGCCGCTCCGCCGAATCCCAGCCGTCCATGCCGGGCATCATCACATCCATCACCACCAGGTCGGGCTGTTCGCGGTAGGCGACCCGCAGTCCCTCGGCACCGCCCAGGGCGGTGAGGACGTCGAAACGCTTCTTCAGGTATTCGCTCAAGAAGTGCAGCAGGGTCTTGTCGTCGTCAACAAGCAGAATCTTATCTTTTTTCATTGGCGCGCTCCAGTGAGAGTTAAGCGGTCGGGATGGCGGGCGAGTTCACCACGGGAAAACGGCATTATGCCCGGTCCATGCTGGGATGGCATTGAGCGGCACCGCAACCGGGGCGCGGCAGATGCTCGCCCGCGACGGAACAGAGACATTCCTGGAACATTGGTCATAAAAATATTATACAGGCATAACCTAAAACGCATTCAAAATCGAGGGTTAATGTTTTTGTAAGCCAGGCGTCATCAAAAGCGCCAAAACAGGTTGTTGTATAATGAAAATGCGCACTTCGCATAATCACGGGCAATCCGGGCGCGGCAATCGAGGTGATGGATATGGAATTGAAAAGTGTCAAGATCGAAAAACCCGAGAACATTAATTTCATTTTGGGGCAATCGCATTTTATCAAGACGGTGGAAGACCTGCACGAAGCGCTTGTCTGCGCCGTGCCGGGCATCAAGTTCGGCTTGGCGTTCTGCGAAGCGTCCGGCAAGCGCCTGGTGCGCTGGAGCGGCACGGATGATGCGCTGATCGCGCTGGCGCAGAAGAACGCCATGGCGATCGCCGCCGGGCATAGTTTCATCCTCTTCCTCGGCGAGGGTTTTTATCCCATCAATGTGCTCAAGACCGTTCAGGCTGTGCCGGAGGTTTGCCGCATTTTCTGCGCCACCGCCAACGAGACCGAGGTATTGCTGGCGGAGACCGGTCAGGGGCGCGGCATCATCGGTGTGGTGGATGGCGCCACGCCGCAAGGCGTCGAAGGCGCCGAGGATATCGCCTGGCGCAAGGGCTTTCTGCGTCAGATCGGCTATAAAGCCGGCTGACAAATACGTGGGCATTGGCACGGAGCGTGCATCTTATCCTTCTGTCAGTCTATAATGGAGAAATCATCATGAAGAGATTCATTCCCCTGTTGATCATATTGTTGGCGTTGATCGCCGGCTGCGCCCCCGCGCAGGACGACGCAGCATTGATGCCCACCATGATCGCACAACAACTTTCGGCTTTTCCCACCAACACCATCGATCCGTTGAGCATCCCCACCCTGACGCTGCCGCCCACCTTGACGCCGATGGAAATCGATACCCTCACACCGGAACCCAGCCAGACGCCGGAGAATACGGAAACGCCCGTCCTGGCGGATACTGTGACGCCGACCCCCGAAGATACCACCACCCCTGAACCCAGCCTGACGCCCACACCGGGTGGCGTTGCCAGCGACCCGCGCAACCAGTTGGGTGCCCCCACCAAGTACGACCCGCTGGATAACGCCACCGAATGGGGTTGGCCCGTCGGTTCGGATAGCTTCACCAGCTTGTCGTTCAAGGACGGCAGTATGTTGATGACCGGGGTGACCGACCTGGCAGGCTGGCGTTTGCCCGTTCAGGATGGCACCACCAACTTCTACCTCGAGGTCACCGCCAGCCCGCAAACCTGCGCCAGCACGGATAACTATGGCATCATGTTCCGCATCCCGGATTATAAGAACGCCATCAAAGGTTACCAGTTGATGGTTTCTTGTGATGGGCGCTTCACGCTGCGGCGTTGGGACGGCTCGGTGGAACCGGATGGCAAAGCCAACATCCTGGTCGCCTGGCGCGCAGCCGATGCCATCAACAAGGGCGCCGACGCCGTCAACCGGGTGGGCGTGATGGCGGTGGGCAACCGCATCCGGGTGTATATCAACGGCGTCTTCTTGCAGGAAGTGTTGGATGACACGTTCGATACCGGCAACTTTGCTCTGATGGTCAACCCGGATGTGACCGAAAAATTCACCGTGCGTTATGACGAGATCAGCATCTGGACAAACCCGGTCCTGACGCCTTGATCTGAAGGGTCTGATTCATATGTACGCCCCGCGCCGGTCTCAAGGCGCGGGGTTCGATTTTTCATCTTGCGCTATAATAGGACAGTTAGATCATGATTGACCCAGGTGATTAGGATGAAAACTTACCGAATGACCCTCATCGTCCTGCTGGCGCTCTCGTTGGCACTATCAGCCTGCGGCGGAGCGCTGGCTGCCACCGCCGAGCCGCAACCCGTCGAAGCCAGCGCCACCCCGCTGCCGCCTACGCCTGTTCCACCGACCGAAACCCCTGTGCCAACCGAGACCCCCCTGCCCACAGCGACTTCCCTGCCAAGCCCCACGCCCATGCTGGCGGTGACCGCTGACGGATTTTCGGTCTGGTGTCTGAAGCCCGGCAGCGCGCCCATGCCGGACCAGTGGGTCATGCCGGAAGGTGCCTCCACAGGTACCTTCGCAGATGGCGTCACCACCGTTCCCGCACAGATGCAATCCTGCACCTATGTCTATCAGCTCAACCAGCCCGCGCCGGACAACCTGGAACTGTGGGTCTACGACGCCAACCCTAGCCCTTTCTGGACGGTTGCTGTGACGGTTGCCGCTGACCGCCCGGATGTCGTCTATGCTTACCTGACCCACCCGTTCATCGTCAGCCCGCCCTATTGGCAGATCGAGTACCGCTTCGAACTGCGGCTGCCGGAGGACCTGGTGGTGGAGAAGGATACAGTTGCCATCAAACGTGACTGGGTTGGCTACGGCGTGTGTTACGGCGGCGTCCTGCCGGACCCCATAACGCTCAAGTGCCCCGGCTTGCCCGAAGCCCATCCCTGGGACCCGTGGTATGGCTGGGACGACCCAAGGTGATGTTGGAGTAGCAACACGGGGATCAAGAATAAGACCGTAGGCTATCGAAAAAACAGGTTTCGCCACGTTGAGCGCAACGAAGCGCCCCACTCGATAATGTGAGTGGGCGCTTTGCTGTGTTCACTGGCGTGGCCGCCATAAGCTTTTTGATGGGATAGCCATAGATCAACCCACTTATAACTGGCAACCACTGATCATCCTTGCCCGCGGTGTGCCGGTCGGCGCGCGGACGCAGGCAACTTGTGTCACGGTATCATCCCAACCCCGCCAGCAGGGCGGCGCAGAGGGCACCCGTCAGCGTGCAGGCGGCGTTGACCAGGTCGTTATCCAGCCAGGTCAGCCCGCGCAGGCGTTCGGTCTGGCTACCGCATTTATGCCGGGGATGGCGTTCCGTCTCTTTCTGACAGGTTGGGCAGAAGTAGATGGTTTGCAGCGTGGCGCCCAGCAGCGAATCGACCAGCCCGCCGAGCACGCCAGCCAGCGTCACGCCCCCGAACAGCAGTGCACCCGCGCCGGGGCTGAGTTCACTCTGCCACAACAGCACTGCCAGCAGTGCGACCATGCCGGAGCCGGCGCAGGCTGCCAGCGTCCCGGTAGCGCTGATGGCGCCGGAACTACCGCGTGCCACCGGTTTACCTGTGGTGATCTGGCGCGGCGGCTGCCGGCTGAGTACGCCCAACTCCGTCGCCCAGGTATCGGCGTTGGCGGCTGCCAGCGAACCGGCAAAACCCAGCCAGGTCCACGCCTCCGCCGGGAATGCCAGGTGCAGCAGCACGAACAGCCCGGCGATCCCGCCGTTGGCAGCCACCTGGGCAGCATCCCGCCGTGAGCCTTTGGAGAATTCCTCCGCCACGTGCGCTTTCTGTCGCCGGAACAGGCGCGAGAGCGCGCTGGACGAGATGAAAAATGCCAGCAGCAGCGCTGCCCAGCGCAATCCGCCCAAGCCGAAAACGACGGTTCCGAGTGTGGCGGCTGCCAAGGCGCCGGAGCGGCTCAGCGAGCGCGCCCGGTACGCCACCACGACGGTCAGGACAGCCAGGAGCAATCCCAGCGTCAGCCGCAGCCATAATTGCGAGAAGGGTGCCAACAAATCGGTGAACAACGCCGGCTATTGTACCGTTAAAGCGCCGGGTGTAAGATGCTGGGAAGGCGGGAATTTCCCATTCAGCCCTGGTCGGCGTACACCAGCCCCAGGTCTTCGGGGACGGGAGCGTAATTCGCCAACTCATCGAAGGTCAGGTGGGCTGCCTGGATGCCGGTCTGGAAGCGGAAGCGCTCGAAGATCGCCAGGTAGCTTTCTGCGCAGCGCGCTTCCCACTTCAGGCGCAATTTGGCTGCCGCCCGCTCGATCGCCTCTGGGTGTGGACCTTCGATCTCGCAAAAGTGACCGAACGGCATCTCGTCCAACACCACGATGACGTCGTCCAACTGGTAGGTGGTGCGGTACTTCTCGTACATGGTGCTGACCAGGTAGCCGAGCGCTTCCAATAACTGGCGCGCGGCATCATGATCGCTGACCTCGAACTCGATCTCACGCCGCACGCTGACCGTCTCCCCAACGCGTCCGGGGTCCTTATAGGTCAGCCGGTTGATGGTATCCTTGCGCAGGCGCAGCACCCGCCGCTGAAGGCGGAACTGACCGTCGGGCGTGTCGAAGCGCAGGTTGCTCTCGAAGACGCGCGGCGCGCTCAGCGTTCCACCGACATCCTGCAGGCGCTGCTCGAAGGCAGGCAGGTCGTGCAGGAAGAATTTAGCTTCGATCTCTTGGTGATCCATCAGGTTTCTCCGTTTCCTTTTTCTCTCTCGTCCTGTGCCATCCGGAAGGTGGCAGCCGCCGCGAAAGCCAGCAGCAGCGCCGTCATACCCAGCGCGAATGGCAGGTTGGTTTGTGAGGATTGCGAGCGCGTGAACGCCAGGCGCTCCAGCCAGTAGGTCAGCGCCATCAGCGCAGCGGCGCCTGCCACCACCCAGGTGCGCGCGTGCAGGTGGAACCACGCCCAAACCGCTGCCGCCGTCCCGGTCAACGCCCACAGGGCGCCGCCCATCGCCAGGTATGTCGGCGAGAAAGGCAGCGAAAAACGCGCCAGCCACTCGCCGTATTGCAGCGCGCCCACCAGGCGCATCAACCCGAAGAACGCCAGAACCAGAAAGCACAGCGTCAGCATTTTTAGCCAAAGCGGTCGTTTTGGTTTGCTGTGGGCGCTCTTCAACGGATCATCACCTCCCACAGGTGGACGTGCGCCGGCTCGCCGTCGTTGACGCTCAACACTTCCAGCCAGACCTCGCGTGTCTCGTAGGGCTGGTCAAATTTCAGCGTCACATCGCGCGGGGTTGGTTCGCTTGCCACTTCTTGCGTGCTGGTAGCCAGTAATTCGCCCTGCCGGTCACGCAGGCTGACGGTCACGCGCGTCGGCGTGCCGCCGACGCGGGCGGTAACTTCCCGCACCGTGATGGGTTGGTCGAACACCACCACCACCTGCAGCGGGTTGGCTTCCATGGTGCGGATGAGCGAGCGGTCGCTGTCATCGAAGATCTTATCGATCGAGCCCATGTCCAGGTAGGAATAACCCACCTCCGCCGGCTGCCCGTTGACGATCAGATGCTCGTTCTGTAGTTTTTGCCTGGCAGCTTTTTCTTGCGCCAGCACGTCGGCGATATCATCCACGTAGCGCGCCCGGATGAAGTAGAAACCAGGGCGACCGTCGAGGTAGGGCACGATCTTGAGCGTAGTGAGCGATTCGAACTTGCCGGTCTCGCGCGCCATCTCCAGTTCCTCCGGCAGCATCACGAACACCAGGTTTTCCAGGTCGCCTTGCTCGTACAGGTAACCCTCGATGCTGCCCAGGTGGAAGGGCGGCTGGTCGTAGAAGAATTTGACGATGTTGTCGGTGCCGTTTGCCCAGGAGGGCGAGAGCAGCACGTCCACATCGGGTTCTTCCGCAGCGAACGCGTCGATCTCCCGGAACACTTGCGGCGCGCCCCACTGCATGCCCGTCAGCCCGTAATCGCTCGACCAGTATGGACCCGCCACCAGCGCCTGGCGCAGCAGCCACAGGCTGCCGCCCGCCAGCAGCAGGAAAACCGGCAGAGAGACCAGCCAGGCTTGGATTTTGAAGCGCTGTTGCAATTTCTCCAGCAGCCAATCCACGCCCAGGGCTGCCAGCACCGTCGCCGGCACCACCATGATCAGCGACCGGGTGATGCCGAGCGAGACCAGCGCCGCGCCGCTGGGTGCAACCACCAGGGCAAGCAGCAACGCCCGGTGCGGCGCGTTGCGGATGTGGCGCAACGAAAGCCCGATTCCCAGCAGTGTGAAGGGGAAGGTCACGCCGAGCAGGTGCGGCAGGTTGCCCATGCGGTGGCGCACCAGGTCGGTTTCGTTGGGCTGGAACCAGTACAGCGGGTTCAGTCCGGCGAGGTATTGCTGCGCATAGGTAGTCAATTTCTGACCCAATGTCATGTCGGCGACCCAGTAGGAGTTCAGGACCCGCAGGTGTTGCGTGTTCTCGTCCGGGTGCAGTATTTGGAAGCGCGCCATCGGTAGCGTCATCAGCAGCAACAGAGCCAGCCCGCGCAGCACCACTTTGCGCTGCTGCCAGTGGTAACCGATGTCCGAGAGAAACAGCAACAGCCCCGTCACCAGGATCACCATACGCGCCGGGCTGTAACTATAAAAGGTCAACCCGCCGAACAGCACCGCCCAGTACAGGTTGTGCGGGTTGCTCGTGCGGTAACGCAGGTAGAAGTACAGGAAACCGGCGTACAGGCTGGTCGCCAGCGCTGTCTCGAAGGCGGTGCGTGAATGCAGGAACCAAGCCGGCGCGACCGCCAGCAGCAGCACTGCCAGCCAGCCGCGCCGGCTGCCGAACACCTGCCGCAACACCAAACCTACACTGAGCGCCGCGATCACGGTTGCCAGCGCCGCAATCCCGCGCGTCACCAGGATCGACTTGCCGAACAACATGTACGGCAGCACCTGCAGGTAGACCGATGTGCCCAGGTTGTATTGGTAGCTGTTCAGGAAAAAGGTCGGCAGGAAGACCCCATCCCCACCGTGCCAGTTTTCGCGCACCAGGTCCTGCGCCAGCACGGTTTGCACGGCTTCGTCGGTGAAAAAAAAGATCGGGTAACGCGTGATGCCCCACAGCCGGGTCAGCAGGTATAGCAGTATGGCTGCCCCGAACAGCAGGTTCTCCAGTGGTGGCGGCTGCTTCCAAAACCTGCGGGTGAAGTTGCCCAACCGGCGTACCAGCCCGCTGGAACCGGAACCGATTAAACGGGCGGCTTGCTGGAAATCGCTGACGACCGGCTGGGAGTCCGCCTCCTGCGCAGCTTCACGTGGGGCGGGGACGGATTCCACCTGCACCCGCACCTGGGTTCCCGGTAGTGTGCTGGCGCGGACGCGCACTTGCGCCCGCCCGACCCGTATCGTCTCTTCGTGTTCGCAACGCTGCTTTGGCTTGCTTTTTGCGCTCAAGGTAAAGTGATTATACAACGGGCGGCGGTTCGATATCGCTTGCTTGCAGAGCGCCGCCGATGTTGGATGCCTGCCTGGAACACATTCGGCGCACCGAGGGGTTGAGAGCTTGCGGGTCTAGGGCTAAAAATGGCGCTAAATTTCAGGAAACGCCGTATTTTTTGATCAAACATCATGTTTTTCGCCGCGCATGGCTTACAAAATTGTGGGCTGCCTGGCAAGGTCACCGCTTGACACCCGGTAAACAAAATGACTATACTGAAATACCGGGTATGGCGCACCCGCAACGGTGTGCGCATGAGGCTATGGCATGAAAACCGCGTTTTGGAATGTCCTCTCGATCATGGCGTTGCTGGCGGCTTGCATCACTGCTGCCCTGATGGCGCAGGTATTCGCCAACCCCCACAGCGGTCTCAACCCTTTCCCGCCGCCGACCCTGCCGCCAGTGCTAGAATTGCCAACCCATACTCCCACCCTGGTGCGTCTGCCTGCCACCTGGACGCCAACTCCCGGCGAACTCATGCTGCCGACCATTGCCAATTCAGCCACGCCGCTTTCCAGCCCGACCGAGTTCAGCCTGAACACCCCCACCTCCACCGTTACCGAGACGCCCGAGGTCTCGCTGACCCCCACCGGCAAACCGGATGATGCCCTTTGGATCAGTAACAGCCCGCCGGATTATTCTACTTTCTCGCCCGGGCAGGATTTCGACATGGTGTGGATCGTCCGCAACACCGGCACCTCCACCTGGAATTCGACCTATTCCTATCGCTACCAGCGCGGTGAAAAAGCCCACAAGAAGGACAACTATCACCTCAAGACCACCGTGCCGCCGGGCGCTTCGGTCGAATTGATCGTCGACATGAACGCTCCCACCGAGCCTGGCAACTATAACCTGTACTGGGAACTGGTCAACGAGAGCGGACAGGGTTTCTACACCGTCAATTTCGTCTTCACCGTGCGGTGAGGGGGGTGCGATGAGATCGAATACCTGCGCCCGAAGTGAGCCCAAGCCATGAAGTCAACAATACTGAACATCTTGACCATACTGGTGCTGCTGGCTGCCGTTGCCCTGGCGATCGGGTTGATCACCATCTTCGTCGATCCGTATTCGGCGCTCAACCCGCTGCCGCCGCCCACTGTTCCTGCCACCATCGAATTGCCCTCCGTCACCCCCACCCTCCCTCCGCTGCCCGCCACCTGGACGCCCGAAAGCTCCGGCACCAGTTTCCCCACCCTGCGCAATTCTGCCACCCCGTTGCCCACCAACACCACCTTTGTTGCATCCACGTTCACCGTGACTCTCACCATTACCGGC
>JABLXM010000070.1 GCA_013177815.1 Anaerolineae bacterium
ATGTACCCGCGCTTTCCGCTACCTCGTCTGCCGGGAGTCTGGCGCAGACGGGGGCGCCCACAGCCACTGTCACTCCCGTTGCGCCGGGTACGGTCGCCGGCGCGGTCATTCAGGCGCCGCCGGCTGCCGCGCCCAGCCCAACGCCGGAGCCAGACCCGCGCCCCGCGCCGCAAGATTGGCGCGCCTGGGACGTGCTGCCCTGGGTTTCGCAGCGCGCAGTCGAGATCTATCGACGCGGGTTGGCGTTGGGCAATGACCCCCGCGCCTTCTCGGTAGTCGGCGACTGCCAGGCGATCCAGGAAGTCTTTCTGGGTCTATACGAGCGTGAGTCGCTCTACCATTTGGATGCTTCCAACCGCTTCCTTCAAGAGACGATCGACCAGTTCGATGGTTCGTTCGGGCGGATGGGCTATGCCGTTCGCGGCGGTTACAGCGCCGCCTCCATCCTTTCCCCGCTGCAAGCGGACCCGGAGGGCTGCCAGCCGGGCGAGACCCCGCTGGCGTGCGAGATTCGTCGCCACAACCCCAGCATCCTGGTCATCAGCCTGGAGGTATGGTTCGATCCGGCAACCGTCGACCGCTATGAGGAGTACCTGCGCGCCATCCTCGATCTTAGCATCGAACGCGGCATCCTGCCCATCCTGATTAACAAAGCCGATATGAACGAAGGCGACCAGCATATCATCAACCCTGTCCTGGCGCAGCTTGCCCACGAATACCGCCTGCCGCTGGCTAACTTCTGGCGTGCGGCGCAGTCGCTGCCCAACTACGGCATCGATCCGCAACGCGAGGGCTTTCACCTGTCACAGGAGGGGTACTGGATGAAAAGCCTGGTCGGGCTGCAATCACTGGACTTGGTCTGGCGCGCGGCGCAGGCTGACCGGACGGCCGTGCAGCCATCCCCAACCCCATCCATGACCGCAACCGGGCAACCCACCGCGGAAGTTGTGGCTGACTTTTCGCAGTTGTGCAGTGGGCGCGGTGAGCAGCACCCTGGCTGTGCGATGTTCGACCTGGTCCTGAGCCAGGACGGGCAAGCCAGTCCCAACGGCATCCGAACGATCGACCTGGAAACCGGGCAGGTCGAGGACTGGGCGCCGCCAGGGTACCGCCTGCAGGATATCTCCCCCGACCGCGCTGCCGTTTTGGTCAGCCAGGGGTCGCTGCTTTACCTCGTCTCCACCGCCGATGGTGCCGCCAGCTTGCTGAGCAGCCGGTTGAGCGGTGAAAATGGCGATTCTGCCGTCTTTCTGGGCGAGGGTGGGGATATTGCCTGGCTCGAAAGTGGGGCGGGGGGCGTTTCCGTTCAGGTCAAACAGCGGGACGGCGTCGAGACCGTTACACCTGCGACGGGCATCCCGGCGCGGTTGCTGCCGGGTTACCTCCCCGGGCGGCTGGCGCTCGAACTGCGGCAGGATTGCGGGCAGGTCGTTTGCCCATCATTGGGCTACTGGCTGCTGGATCTGACCGGCGACGTCGAGACGCACTTGGCGGGCGTGCTCAATCCGGTTTTTTCGCCGGACCAAAGTCATTATGCCTTCATGGATGAGCTTTACCAGCCGGTGAGCGAGTATGCTTTCAACGACCGGCTGTTGGTCGAGGCGGTCGGTCAGCCACAGGTCAGCCGCCGCCTGTTCCGCTTTCAGGATGCCAACGGTTTTCTCTCGCGCAATCGCATGGAGGGATATTTCTGGTCGCCGGATGGCGCCTGGTTGTTGGTGTGGGTGGATGAATACAGTAATTATTACGAACGTTCTTCGGGTATTCGCACCTATCTGATAAAAATGTCCACCGGTATGACGTGGGAATACGAGCGGGTGATGGGCTTGATGCCGCGGGCAGCCTGGTCTGCGGATGGAGAAACGGTCTGGCTGGCATCGATGAACTACGACGCCAGTTCAGGTTCAGCCATTCGTTTTCATCGCATCGATCGTATCACGCGGGAAGAGCAGGATTTGCTCGATCAAGCGGCGCTGCGGCTGCCAGGTTACCAGTACATCGAAAACCTGTACTGGCTGCCCGCGCTTGCGGATTGACCGCCCGCCACCGGCGGGAAGAAATCCAGCGTATCCCCGTCCACCAGCGGCGTGGCTACCCCCTCGGCGAGCGTCAGGAATTCATGATCGTTGACGAAACAATGCACGTGTGTGCGCAGGGCGCCGTTTTCATCTAACCACTGCGGCGCCAACACCGGGTACTTCGCCGCGATCGCGTGAATCGCAGCCAGCAGTGTGCTGCCTTGCGGCAGATCGATGGTGAAAGTCTTCACGCCGGCGTGCAGGCGGAAGGTGGCGTACAGGTTCACGTGCAGGGTCATCGCACTATCCGTCATCGCGGAGGATTATAACAGAGCGGATGATATAATCTTTTGACCATGCCTATCAGGATATTACCCGATGCGGTTGCTTCACAGATCGCAGCCGGCGAAGTGGTCGAACGACCTGCATCGGTGGTCAAGGAATTGCTGGAAAATGCTCTGGATGCCCATGCCCGCGCCATCACCATTCGGGTCGAAAAAGCCGGGCAACGCCTGATCGAAATTTCTGATGACGGCGAGGGCATACCATCGGAAGAGTTGAGCCTTTCGGTGGCGCGCCATGCCACCTCCAAGCTCAACAGTGCCAAGGAATTGTTCTCCATTCGCACTCTGGGTTTTCGCGGTGAAGCGCTGGCATCCATCGCTTCCGTCTCCCGCCTGACATTGACCTCCGGGCAGGCGGGAACCGCTTCCGCTGCCCGCCTGGTGGTGGATGGCGGGCGGGTGGGTGAACCGGAACAGGTGGGCGCGCCGCAGGGCACCACCGTGCGCGTCGAGGACCTGTTCTACAATGTCCCCGCGCGTCTCAAGTTCCTCAAATCCGATGCCACCGAGCGCGGGCAGATCACCAACCTGGTATCCCGCTACGCGGTGGCGTACCCCAATGTTCGTTTTCAGCTTTTCATCGATGGACACCCGGAATTGCAGACCAGCGCCGGCGGCGATCGCCGGGAAGTGCTGGCGGCACTTTACGGGGTGGATATTGCCACCCAGATGCTCGAGATCATCCTTGAGGAAGAAGATATCCAGGTGGGCGGTTTCACCAGCACGGTTGGCATCTCGCGCGGCAATCGCCGGGATATCATATTCTTCGTCAACGGGCGTTGGGTGGTCGACCCTGCCCTCAGCAGCGCCGTCATCCAGGCGTACCGAACCCTGTTGATGGTGGGGCGTTACCCGATCTGTATACTATTCATCGATCTGCCGGCGGACCAGGTGGATGTCAACGTCCACCCTGCCAAGTCGGAGGTGCGGTTCCGCAACAGCGACCGCGTCTTCACCTCGGTGCAGCGCGCCATAAGGCGCGGGCTGCTCGCCAATTCCCCTGTGCCGGAAGTCACCCGCCTCCCGTGGATGGCGCTGTTTGCTTCGAAGCCGCCCGCCGTTGCCGGTCAACCGCCTGTGGATCCATCCTGGTCGATGGCGGCAGACCTGATCGGTGAAAACCTGCCGGCAGGCGCGGGCGCTGCGGGTGGGAGCGACGCAGTCAATCTGCCAGCGGGCAGCAACCGGCAGATACCCATCCTCCGGCTCATCGGGCAGGTTGGCAGCACCTATCTGGTCGCCGAAGGACCCGATGGTCTCTACCTGATCGACCAGCATGCCGCGCATGAGCGCGTGCTTTACGAAAAATTGACGCGCCAGATCGGGCGGTCGGTCGCTTCGCAGGCGTTGTTGGCGCCGGATGTGGTGCACTTCCCGCCCCAGCAAGCTCAGTTGATCGAGAAGGAACTGCCCATTTTAAGCTCATTGGGGTTCCAGGTGGAGCTTTTTGGCGCCAACGCTTTCCGCATCCTCGCCATCCCGTCCATCTTCACCTCCAGTTCTGCCCGGAATGCGCTGCAAGCCGTGGTGGATGATTTCGAAGAGGACGAGACGCCGCTGCAGCACGAATACGAGAAGCGCCTGGCAGCCCGCATTTGTAAACGATTGGCGATCAAAGGCGGGCAATCGCTGACCGCCGAGGAACAGGCTGCCCTGTTGTGCGACCTGGAAGGCTGCGAATCGCCGCGTACCTGCCCGCATGGACGCCCGACCATGATTCACCTCTCGGTCGACCTGTTGGAACGCCAGTTCGGTCGGCGCGCTCCCCGCTGAACATTTGGCAATCCCATCGAATACGATTTCCCGCGAAATATGCCCTGGGTTACATGACCGGTGTGGGACACCTGTTTATACTAGAATGGGAATCTATAAATAAAATGAACGGAGTTGACCATGCAAATCGTGACAGATCAGGGTGCAGATCTATCCCCACAGCAACTGGAAGGAATCAAGCTCCATGTCGTCCCGTTGAGAATTAATTTCGAGGGGAAGACCTATGAGGATATCGATGCTGCAAAATTCTATGAGATGTTGAGCAACAGCGAGAATTTCCCTACTACCTCTCAGCCGTCGGTAGGTGATTTTGTCACCCTGTATGAAAAACTGGCACAAGAAGACCCGGACATCCTGTCGATCCACATTTCTTCCGGTTTGAGCGGGACGGTAAATTCAGCCCGCGCCGCTGTTCCCATGGTGCCTTCAGCCCGCATCACGGTCGTCGATACCAAGACGCTCTCCTGTCCGCAGGGTTGGCAGGTGGAATGCGCTGCCCGCGCCCTCCAGAAGGGTTGGTCTTTGGAGCGCATCCTGCCCTTGCTCAACCGCATTGGCGACCAGGTGAATGGAATTTTTACGCTCTCCAGCCTGAGGTACCTGATCCACGGCGGGCGCATTAGTCACATCAAAGGATTGGTGGCGTCGCTATTGAACATCAAACCGATCATCGGCGTCGAGCGCGCCAGCGGGAAATATGTGTCCTTTGCTCAGGAGATCACCCTCAAGCGCGCCATCAATCGCCTGGTGGATGTGGTGGTGCAGCGCTACGGCGAAGGCAGCCGGCTGCGGGTGCAGTTGTTGCACGGCATGAACCCCGAAGCGGTTGCGATGATGAAAGAGGGGGTGGAAAAGGCGTTCGAGTGCGTCTTCCTGCCCACCGTCCCGGTGGCGCCGGTGCTGGGCGCTCACACCGGAGCCAGCCTGGTGGGTATGTCGGTGGGGCATATGGATGTGTTTGAGGGCTTGGTCTAAGAGCGGGCGTTGCTATCCATCCGCTCGATGATGGCGGGCAGCACGTCGGCAGTGTCCACCCGCAGCATCACATCTGCCAGGTCATCCATATAGGTCGGCAGCAGGTTATTGATGATCAAACGGGCGCCAGCCCGTTGAGCGGTCATCGGCAGGTTGGCGGCTGGCGTCACTTCGAGCGAGGTGCCCACTACCAGCAGCACATCGCAGTGATTGCAGTGCCGTTCCGCCGCAGCCCAGACCTGCATCGGCAGGGTTTCTTCATATAGGACGATATCCGGTTTGAGGATCGCCTGGCAGGCGGGGCAGGTTGGCATGTGCGCGTCATCCATCAAGGCTGACCAATGGTCGCCGGTTGGCGAGCGTTTGCGGCACTGTGGGCATACCATCACGTTCATCGAGCCGTGCAGTTCCAGCACTTGCTTCGAGCCGGCGCGCTGGTGCAGATCGTCGATGTTTTGGGTGATGACCGCTTTCAGGATGCCGCGCGCTTCCAGTTCCGCCAATGCCAGGTGAGCCGGGTTGGGCTGCGCTTGCATCGAGATGCGCGCCAGCGGTCGCAGCCAGTCGTAAAAATCCTGTGGGTGATGTCGGAAAGCGGTCAACGATGCCACGCGCATGGGATTCACCCGTTCCCACAGCCCAGCCTGTGGGGTGCGGAAATCTGGGATGCCCGATGGCGTGGAGATGCCCGCGCCGGTCAGCGCCACCGCGTGGCGCGCCTTCGCAAGCAGGGCTGCCGCTTTCTCGATGTCTTGAGAGGCGGCAGGCGCGCTCATTTAGACAGTCTTTCGAGCACCTGCTCTGCCAGGCGGTTGTATTGCTGCGCCATCAACGAATCGGTCTGTATCTGTGTGATCGGCACACTTCCCAAAGCCGCCTGGTACGCCGTTTCTGGGGCAGGTGGGATGGTGAGCGCCAGCGGCGTACCGAACGATTCCTGCATCTGCGTGATCGAGAGTTGCAAGTCGCCCCGGGTGCGGTTTAGGATTACCAGGTTCATTAATTTTGCTTTGCCGAAACCCAGCCGTCCGAGTTCGCTCATCAGTAAGCGGGTCGGCTGAATGATGCCGGGGTAGGGGTCTGCCAGCACCATCACTTCATTGCATAAATTCAAAATCCGGTCATAATTTTGCAGGTAGGTGGCGCCAAGATCGAGCAGGACGAAATTTGCCATGTGGGATAATACACCAACCAGCGCTTCCAACTGGGCGCCGGCGTTCGCCAGGTGAACATCCCGCAAATTGGTAGAAGCCATCAACAACTTGGGACCGAAGGTGGTCTGCAACAACTCTGTTTCCACCTGCCCCTTGGTGATCTCTTCCGGTTTCATGTCCAACAGTCGCGTCAATCCATTTGGGCTTTCCATCCCCATTTCAATTGCCCAACTGCCATAGCCCGGTCGTAATTCCGCCGCGATCAAGGGTTGGTGAGACTTCTGCTGCATTTTTATTGCCAGGTTGAGCGTCAAGGTCGATGTGCCCATACCGCCTTTGGCAGCGATGAAACCCAGCACCTTGCCACACCCGGTGGTTGGGGCTGGCGTGGCTGTCCGCCGCGAGAGCAGCGACCTCACCCGGGCGGTCAGTTCCGCCGGGTGTACGGGTTTCGTCAGGTAGTCGTCCGCGCCGGCTTCGTATCCCGCCACCTTGTCCTCCACCTGTGTTTTGGCGGTGAACATCAGGATGGGGGTTGTGCGGGTGTCCTCGTTGGCGCGCAACCTGCGCGCAATCTCGTACCCGTCGATATCCGGGATCATGATGTCCAGCACCACCAGGTCGGGCTTTTCAGTTTCTGCGGTTTTTATACCTTGGGTACCGGTGTTGGCTGCCAGGATCACAAAACCCTGTTTTTGCAGCATCATGCCCACCAGGCGCAAAGTCTCCAAGTCATCGTCTATGATCAGGATCTTTTCTGCCATTTTGACATCCTTACGAACGGCGAGTTTGTTCTGTCAGTTTAGCATACTCTCAAATGCTCTGCATGCGAACAACAAAAATGAAAAGCGCGCCGGTGGTTCGGCGCGCTGAGCGCATTCTTTCTGTTATCTTATGGTCATTCTGGTGCCGGCTTGATGGGCGAACCGGCTTCGCGGGCGCTCATGCCGTAATCGACCGCAAGCACGACCCCGCTGATATAGCTGGCAGCGTCCGAAACCAGGAAGCCGACCGCGGCTGCCAGTTCCGCCGGTGTTCCAAAGCGCCCGCCGGGGATGTGGGATTGGATCATCTGCTGCGCCGCCGGGTCGCTAAAACCTGTCAGCAGCGCGTCGGTGCGAATCATGCCGGGCGCGATCGCGTTGACCCGTACGCCATAGGGCGCCAGGTCGATTGCCATGGCGCGCGTCAGGCTCTCCACCGCGCCCTTGGTGGCGCAGTAGACCGTGCGTCCACCCACCGCCAGGCTGGCGAGGATCGAACTGATGTGCACGATCGCGCCGGCGCGCCTTTTGACCATATCGCCGGCTGCCAATTGACTGAGGCGGAAGAGACCGCGCACGTTGGTATCGAACAACCGGTCGAAGTCATCCATGCGCACGCCCAGGAAAGTATCGCGGTTGAAGGCGGCTGCGTTGTTGACCAGGATATCGATGCGCCCGTACTGCGCCAGGCAAGCCTCCAGCAACCGTTGGCTGTCTTCCAGGTTGCCGATATCCGCTTGCATGATCGCGCCCTGACCATCCGCCTGTTGCATCTGCCGCAACGTATCCTCGGCACCAGCCTGGTCTTGATGGTAATTGACCGCGACGATCGCGCCGCGCCGCGCCAGTTCGAGCGCGGTGGCTTTGCCGATGCCTTTCGAGGCGCCGGTGACAAGCGCAACCCTTCCTGCCAGGTCCAGGGTCTCAGGCATTTTTTGGCTCAATCTGTTTCGATCTCGCACAGCACGGTGCCCACCGCTACCGCCTCGCTACCGCCCGGCACCAGGATCTTGGTCATCACGCCATCCGCCGGGCATTCCAACTGGTTCAGGATCTTGTCGGTTTCGATCTCTGCCAGGATGTCGCCTTCTTTGACTTGCGCGCCTTCCTGCACCAACCAGTTCGTCAGCGTACCTTCTTCCATCGTCAAACCCCATTTGGGCATGCTCACTTCGACCTTCATGTAGGTTATCCTTTCATTTGAGCCTTGATGGCTGCAAGCACCTTGTTCTCGTCCGGCAGGATCACTTTCTCCAGCGGGAGCGAGAATGGGATGGGAGTATCCAAACCACATACCCGCGCCACCGGTGCTTTCAGATCGCCAAAGGCTTCTTCCGAGATCACAGCACTCAGGTCGGCTGCCAACCCGCCCGTCTTGGGTGATTCGGTCACCACGATTGCCCGTCCGGTCTTACGTATCGAGTTTAACACGGTCTCGCGATCCCAGGGGCGGATGGTTCGCAGGTCGATCACCTCCACCGAGATGTCCTCGGCGGCTGCCTTCTCTGCGGCTGCCAGCGCGTCGTAGACGTTCTTCATCGCGGTGACGATGGTCACATCCTTGCCCTCTCGCGCCACCTTGGCTTTGCGAAGCGGGACGGTATATTTACCCTCGGGGACCTCCATCTTCTTCCCGTAAAGCGCCTTGTGTTCCAGGAAAAGGATCGGGTTGTCGTCTTCGATGCTGGCGATCAACATACCCTTGGTGTCGTATGGGTTGGTCGGTGCGACCATCACCATGCCCGGTACGTTCATGAACCAGCCTTCAGCCTGCTGGGAATGGTGTGGTCCGCCGCCAAAACCGCCGCCGCAGGCTGCACGAACCACGATCGGCGCGCGGAACTGACCATCGAACATGTAGTGCATCTTGGCTGCGTTGTTGACCAGTTGGTCGTAGCACTCGGTCAGAAAATCCGCGAACATGATCTCTGCCACCGGTCGCATCCCCACCATGGCGGAGCCAACCGCCGCGCCGATGATGGCAGCTTCTGAGAGCGGGGTATCGCGCACACGCTCGCCGCCGAACTCGTCGTACAGTCCGCGAGTCACGCCGAAATCGCCGCCCATCCAGCCGATATCTTCGCCCAACAGGTAGACGCTTTTATCTTCCGCCATTTTGACGCCCAGAGCGTCGTTGATCGCTTGAACAGTTGTCATGATTGTCATGGTTGCACATCCTCCCAGCCAGCGTAAACATTGGCAGTTGCTTTGTTTGGATCAGGCGACGGTGATTCCATCGCGAACTTCACCCAACCTTCGATCTCTTCATCCACTTCCTGCGCGATCTGGTCGAGTGCATCTTCGCTTGCCCATTCGCGCTGCAACAGATCCTCTCGCGCCAGTTTGATCGGCTCGTGTTCCACTTTCCAGTATTGCACTTCTTCCGGTGGGCGGAACTCGCCTTTGAACAGACCCTGCCAGCGCCAGGTTTTATATTCCAGGAAATACGGTCCCTTACCGGAGCGGATGTGTTCCGCCGCGCGTTGGGTGGCGGCGAAGGCTGCCGGCAGGTCGTTGCCGTCCACCTGCTCCGCCGGGATCTTATAACCGGTCGCGAAATCCACCAGGTTCTCGGTGGCGTGGCTGAAGCCGACCGCGGTCGAGATGGCGTAGCCGTTGTTGACGCAACAATACAACACGGGTGCCTTCCAGACCGATGCCAGGTTCATGCTCTCGTGCCATTCGCCGCGCCCACTGGTGCCGTCGCCGACCATCACTGCTACCAAGCGGTCCTCACCCTGCATCTTCCAGCCCAGCGCAACCCCCAACGCTGTGACCATGAAAGAACCCTCGATGGAATTATCGCCAAAGTTGTTGACCGTAGCGTCGGCGGAGTGCAGTGAGCCGCCTTTGCCACTGCAAATACCGGTGGCTTTACCAAACAATTCCGCCATGATCAGCTTACCAGGCGTACCTTTGAGGAACAACAGACCGTGACAGCGGTGGTCGGGGAATAGACCATCTACTGTTCGTAAAGTGTGTGCAATCGCCACCTGGGTGGCTTCTTGCCCCAGCCCTGTGTGTAACATGCCCGGAACATTGCCGCGTTTGAATTCCAGTTCCAGTGCGGTCTCGAATTTCCGGATCCGGTGCATGTCACGATACATTGCCAGGTATCGCTCGGGGGTTAGATCTGACATGTCATGCTCCTGTGAGAGATAGAGAGTTGGACCGGTATGTATTCCGTTAGGTAGGATATTACATAACGGTTTAAAAATTAATTACTACTGAATATATTAGCCAATAATTAATTGAAAGTCAAGCGATTGAGGACGAAAGTAACTAAAATACCGGTGGCGTGATGGCACACACCCATAATACTTCTTCGTTTTCCGAAGCGCACACCATCCGTACTAATTTTTCGCCTTCGAAGTAGATGCTTTCGTCCGCGCGAACGATGTAACTGCCGTCTGTCAGTTCGATCATCAACGCCCCGGCGATAACGTAGAGGAATTCTTCCGTTGGCTCCCTTAATTTGCTGGCGGTGTGAACCTTGCCCGGGCTTAACCTGCCTTTGTAACCGACCATTTTCCGCCCGATCGAAGGCACCATCAGTTCCAGTGTTACCCCCGATACCGGAAAGATGACTTTGGAGCGTTCGTCGCGGTGTACCATCGGCGAATACGACGGTTGTCCGTCATTGACGCCTTCGGTTGGCGATTGTTCGGCTTGCCGGCTGCCGGTTTCATCCGCCAGCAGCGACAGCACCGGCATATCGAGCGCCCTGGCGATGGCGTGCAGCGAATTGAGCGACAGGCTGACCTTGCCGCGCTCCACCTGGCTCAGGAAGGATGCCGTCAGGTTGGATTCGTCCGCCACTTCCCGCAGTGTCCTGTGCATCTCCTTGCGCCGCTGACGTAACCGTAACCCGATGAAGGTATTTATTTGATCGTCCATGAGGTCCCCGATTAGTTAATTTAAGATTAATAAAATATAGCATGGCGGTAACATCGCGTCAAGCGTGAATAACATTTCCATCGCAGTAGCATGACTGGGTATAATCGAATTATGTTCCTGGAAACGTTGCAAAACAGACTGGTACAAGTATGCCGCATCGACTCAAGTGAGCCGGTCGTGGCGGGGGTTTCGGGTGGCGCGGACAGTCTCGCCATGCTGGACGGCATGTTGCGCTGTGGTTACGATGTCATTGTAACGCATCTCAACCACGGCATCCGTGCGCAAGCTGCCGAGGATGCGCAATTCGTGCAGGATTTTGCCGCCCGGCGCAACCTGCCGTACATTAGCGCCGAGGTCGACGTGCCGGCGTTGGCGCGCCGCGAGCGCCGCTCGCTCGAAGAGGCTGCCCGGCGGGCGCGTTACGCCTTCCTGTTCCAGGTCGCCGAGGAACACCACGCCCAGGCAGTGGCGGTTGGTCACAACGCCGATGACCAGGTGGAAACGGTGCTGATGCACCTGTTACAAGGTAGCGGTTTGGAGGGACTCGCCGGCATGAAAGCCCGCTTGCAGCCCAACCCGTGGCATCCAACCATCGCGCTGGTGCGCCCCCTGCTCGCCTTCTGGCGCAGCGAGATCGAAGCGCACTGCGCCGAAATGGATCTGACGCCGGTGGCAGACCTGACCAACCAGGACCCTGCCTATTTGCGCAACCGCATCCGCCTGGAACTGTTGCCGTTGTTGCAGGCGATGCAGCCAGCCGTCAAAACGTCGATCCTGCGCCTGGCTGAGATCAGCAGCGAGGACGCGGTGTATCTCGATGAACAGGTATCCGCTGCCTGGCGCAACGTGCTGGATGAAGCGGGGGAGACGTGGCTGCGTTTCGACCGCGACCGGCTGCTCGACCAATCCCCAGCCATCCAAAAGCGCCTGCTGCGCCGGGCTTTCCAGTGCCTGGCGCCCACTAACCGCGAACTCGATTGGCGCGCCGTCCAGACCGCCAGCGATTTCCTCCAAGCGCCGACTCGCACAGGGGGGATAGGGTTGCCGGGCAGGTTGCGCGCCTGGCTGGAAGGCGATGCGTTCTATATTGCCCGCAGCGGCGCCACTGACCTGCCGCACACTTTTCCACAGCTTGCGCTCGCAAATCCCACCCTGCTGCCGGCTGCGGGATTCGTCGACCTGGACGGCGGCTGGCGGCTGCACATCGAGAGCTGTGCAGGCGAACGCCTGCCCGTTGCTCCTTCCGATCCCAGGCACGCCTGGCTGGATGCTGATGCGCTTGACCATCCGCTCGCCCTGCGCAATCCCCTCCCTGGGGACCGCTTCCACCCGCTGGGCATGGCGCGCCCCATGCGCCTTTCGGATTTCTGGGTCAACCAGCGTGTCCCCGCCCGCCTGCGCGCGCGCTTCCCGCTGGTCGTTTGCGGGGATCGCATCGTCTGGATTCCGGGATTGCGCGTTGCCGAGTGGGCTAAAGCAACCGCAAATTCAACTCGTATATTATGTATAATTATTCAGACAAGCATTGAGGGTTAATGCTATTGAACGACTGATGTGAAATACACAATAGAAGCAGGAATAATTTCAAAGAGTTGAAAATATATCTTCTTTGACATAGCTATTCATCAGGCTGTAAGGGGAGGTTATCGATGAAAGTAGAAATCCTGGATAGAAAAAAAGTCCGTTATTGGATCGACAATCAATTTTCAAGAGGAACCGGGTCGCTTTCCAAACCGGCGACCACGTGATTGTCCTATCTAAGGATGGCGCATGAGGCACAACGACCGGATTGATTTAGGGATGAACCTGACCGGCATCCGGGTCACTCTTCTGGCAGAGGAAAGCATATGAAAATTGAATTGCTGGGTCAAACTGAAGCATCAAGCACCGCTAAATTGATCTTACAACCCGGTGAACGGGTTCGCATCGACCCGCGCGCGCGTATCAATATGAAGCCGGGCGTTGTTCTGGAAGCTGCGCAGGAAGGGTCACTTACCACGCCGGAGGGGATCGATTTTGGCGTCATGACGGCGGGCATTGCCACCTACGCCGCCGCGCCATCCAACGGTGGTGAAGTGTGGCTGGCGCCGCCCTGGGGTGGTGTGATGGAAGTCGTCAACATCGACCACATGCCGTTGGATATCTGGTCTGGCAGCATCCTGGCAGCCGACCCCGGCGTCCGTTTGGAGCTTCGTTTCCAAACCTTGAAAGGCGCGCCGGTGGAGCAGGTGGCGGTCTGCCGCGCCGGCGGTTCGGGTGAGGTGCTGCTGGCGTTCCCCGGCGCGCTGTTGAAGAAGACCCTGTCGGATATGGAGCAAACCATCGTGCCGCTCACCGCCCTGGCGGCGTGTGACGCCGGCATGCGCGTGGAAATCTCGATGCAGCCCTATTCGATCTTCCACGCCGGGGGCATGAAATTCATCGACCTGAACCTGACCGGTCCAGGGCAGCTCGTCCTGAGCCACCGGTCGGCGGACCCCATATCCACCCCGTAGCGGCTATGGCTGGCTGATCACGGTTTGGCTTCGGAAAGTTGCCGCAACTTCATGTTGATCTCGCGCCATTGGATCTTGGAAATGCCGAGTTTCTGCCGGATCTTGTCGTGCTCCAGCCCGGAACGGTAGTCGTTCAAAACGCTCGTCCAGCGGCACATGTCGAATGAAACGTGTTTGCTGAGTCCGGCGTCCTTCCCCAGGTCCTCCAGCAGGTATTCCAACCGGCGTGGTGACCAGTAGAATAACTGGTCGACCGGTTTGTATTGTTCGAGGTATTCCTGGCAGGCAGCCACCCAGTCTTCGCTGAGCGGCAGTTTGCGCTCCTTGTAACGATTGCTGGGGCTGGCGTAGCGGACGAACAAGATCGGACCGTCCGGCGATTCCAGGTCGATGTGGTTCAGGTGAATTCCGAGACATTCGCCTTTCTTGATGGCGGTCTCCAGCAGCAGTTTCAGCAGCGTGTAGGGGCGGGCGTCCGGTTTGGCGGACTTGCGTTTTTGCAGCGCGGTTTCCAGCAATTTTTCGGTCTCGGCGACCGTCAACACCTCTGGAAGGGGGGAGATGACCGATTGTTGCAGCAGTTTTTCTGCCGGATCGGTGGTCAGGATGCCGTACTTGACCAACCAACGGAAGAATGACTTCACCGAGGTCACCCGCCGTGACAGGCTCTTGGGGCTGCACGGCACATTGCGCCCGTGTTGCAGCCATTCGGTGAACTGGCTCAGTTCGCGCGTGGTCACGCTGCCCAGGGTGCGGTCCGGCGGCAGGAAGTCCACCAGCAACTGCAAGTCTCCGGTGAATGCCTTGATGGTGTAGGTGGAGCGTCCCTGGTCTTGCAGGTAATATTCCCAGGCTTTGATCGCCGGGCGCAGCGGGGATTGTGGGTTCAGGTGTATTTCGGAAAGGTTGGGATCGGATGACATGACAGCCTCCAATTTTCGCATAGGTAATTATGCGCATAGTTTACGCTTTTCTGTATGTTTTGTCAATAGGTGAATTCATTGGGTGTTATGCAGTGAGCAGGATCGAACGCAAAGGCATGGCGCCGCCCGTGATCAGCGTGGCAGCGCCATGCGTATTGTGTGATTGATGAGGATGTGAAGGGATCGCCGAAGGGTGGGCGCGTTATTCGCTCTCGCCGTCCTCTGCCAGCACCGCTTCCAACGGCAGCAGGACGGTGATCACGTTCCCTGCCTCGCCCACCGCGTAGCCAACCGTGCCGCCGTGCGCCTCGACCAGCGAGCGCACGATGAACAGCCCCAGTCCCCGGTCGCCCAGACCTTCCACCAGCGCTTCGTCCGCGCGGTAGCGACCGAGGAAAACGCGTTCGCGCAGTCTTTCCGGCACGGTCTTGCCCTGGTCCGAGACTTCGATCGTGATCACGGCTTCATCCAACAGTGTCCCTTGCTTGATCTCAAGTTTTATTTCGCCCTGCGGCGGGGTTGCGCCGCCGGCGTTCTGGATCAATTGCACCAACACCTGCAGGATCGCTTCCCGGTCCAGTTTCAACGCCGGCAATTGCGGTGAAAGCTTGACCTCCAGCGCGATCTCCCGTTCTGATAGTTGCGCCCGGGTGGCGTCGATCGCTTCATCCACCAGGTCGGTGATGCTGAAAAAGGTTGGATTGACCGTGATGCGGTTTTTTTGCAGTGATGCCAGTCGGATGATCAGTTCCAGTTGGTGGTGCAAATTCTCCACCGCCGCGTGAATGCGTTCCAGGTATTTTCGTTGCAGTGGTTGCAGTTCTTCCGCCGCGTTGTTGAGCAGCAGTTCGGTGTGCCCGCGCAAGGAGGTCATCGGCTGCCGCAATTCCTGGACGGTGGAGACCAACCCTGGCAGGAACTCGCTCAATGCGTCCAGATCGGTCGCCTGCCCAACTTGCAGTTCCAGCGTCATGATCTTCATGTTCGCGCTTGCCAGCATGTTCTTCAAACTGGCGTTTTCAGCCAGCGATTGCTGTAACTCATGTTCCATGTGGGCGTAGTTCAGCTTGATATCGCCGTCCGGCTGCTCTGCCAGTAATGTTTGCAGTCGTCCATTCTCGCTGCGCAACGCCGCCAAAGCGTGATGCAACTCTTCCTGCACCAGCAACAGGGATGCCAGGTCTGTGACTGCTTCGTTATCGATGGTGGTCGAAGTTGCCATTATTTCCATGCTTTGATCGTACTGGCTTTGTAATTGTGCCTGCAGGACTTTGAGCGACTCGATCTCCGCCCGCGCTTTTTCCAGTTCACCGCCGGCGGTGTTTGCGGTGCCTGTCGCGATCAACGGCACGATCAGGTCCAATTGATCGAGCAATAATAGTTGCTCCGCGCTCGACCAGTGCGTGTTGGCGTAAGGGGATACCAGCAGAATGCCAGCCACCG
>JABLXM010000071.1 GCA_013177815.1 Anaerolineae bacterium
ACACACCTGCTTACCAACGAATTCGCTTCACGTGGTTATTCATTGATACGGTCAATTTATGTCCCCCGCGTAAACGCCTACGTCGTAATACTTCACGACCATCCGCGGTTGCCATTCGTGCTCGAAAACCGTGTACACGTAATCGCCGATGAATTTTCGGCTGGTATGTTCGCTTTGGCATATATTATCCTTTCGGTCTCCTTCAATAATTCAAGATTATTATTATACCGCATGACCAGAATCAGGTCAATTTTTCATCATTGTCCTTCCGGTCTGGAAAGGAGCAATGACAATTTGTCCGCACCCTCAGTATCTGTTACTGCCAAAACCTCATCACCCGCTTCCAGGGCTGTAACACCACGCGGGATGACTAGACCACCTTGACGAATGATCGCTGCAATTACACAATGTTCAGGGAGCGGAAGGTCTTTGATCGCCACACCAATCGCAGGCGCCCCGTCAGGTATCTTCTCCTCGACAAGCGAATAATTCCCGCGCCGCAATTTCAGGAGTGTCATCATATCCCCCATCGACATCTCTTCCTGGATCAAGCGAGAAAGGATATCCGCCTGGTTGACAGCAACATCGACACAAAAGGTATCATTGAACAGCCAGGAGTCACGTGGATTGTTAACCCGGGCGATCACCCTGGGTACATGATAGCGATGCCGGGCAAAATAGCACAACACCAGGTTGGTCTCGTCGCTGGTTGTAACCGCCGCCATAACATCCGCGTTCTGAATGCCGGCTTTCTCTAATACATTCGCTTCAAGGGGGTCGCCTTCCGTGATTATTTCCGTCGGCAATTCCCGGTGTATCCGCGAAAGCACCTCCCGTCGATTATCAACTACATTCACATCATAGTCTTGTGACAGCAATGAGATTGCCAGTTGCGCGCCTGTTCGTCCAGCACCAATAATCAAAACCTTCATCGATCCCTCACCTTATCATCAAGCGCAAATTCGCTCACGAATGCGTTTAATTCCTGCGAAAGTAGCCGTCACATGGACAATATCATCGGTCTTCAAGACATGGTCATCTTCCGGAAAGAAAGCCATACCTGCTCTGGTGATCGATACAACCCGACATTCTTCGTGGTCATATATCTCCGAAAGTCGCATCCCATCACATTTTTCAGATACAATGATCTCGTATAATTCAACTTCGCCATTGCCAGCCGAGAACAAAGTCTTTATATCGTTATGATCGATCAATTCTTCCATTCGCTGGGCGCCCCAACTCGATGAACTGACCACCTGAAGCCCGAATGTTTCAAAAATTGGGCGACAACTGGGCTTGTAATTTCGGCAAACGACCACAGGAACATTGAATATCTTTCGCGCCAGATGACCAACAGCGATATTCAATGCATCGTTATCAGTAACAGACGCGAGTGCCCCTGCTGTCTGTATCTCTGCCCGATGCAGTACATCCGGATTCAATGCATCGCCTTCGACAGACCTGCCTTCGAATGATGACGGTAAGTTATTGAATGCTTCCCCGACCCGATCAATAATGATAACTTTGTGACCACTCACAAATAAGCGTGTCGCAAGTTCGCTACCAAATCGACCACAACCAACGACGATGATTTTCACATGACCTCTCGATACATTGTTAATCTACCACATATGGTACTTCGGTTATGACGATATTTTCACGATTGATCAATATATTTCTTAGCGTATCTGCATTACGCGCATGCATGAAATTCGTCCAAAATCGCCGCGGAACAAATTGTGGCACGACAATTGATATGACCTCGTCTGGTTTGCGGTCATGATCGATTTCATCGATATATCTGATCAATGGCTCGATCAAGATCCTGTATGGTGAATCTAGGATGACAAGGCGCACACCTTCGCCCCACGTCTCCCATTTCTTTTGGATCTTTTCAGTTTCATCCGGGTCGATCGACACATGAACCGCAGTGATGTCATCGGATAACTGTCTAGCGTACCTCAATGCAGCCAGTGTGCCACGGTGCACGCCGCCAATTGGGAGGATGACCCGATGCCGCCGAATATAGAGTGGTGTGCCACATTCTTCCAAAGATAAATCTTTCGCCAACCGTTTGTAATGCCGGTGGATGCTCCAAAAGACCACGACCAATAAAGGTATAAGCAGTATGACGATCCACGCCCCGTCTACAAACTTTGTGACGATAAAGACGATCATCACGACGAAAGTTGCCAAGGCACCAAAACTGTTGATGGCAATCTTGAGCTTCCATTTCGGATCGTGACGAACAACCGATGCTTTTTCAACGATCTCCTCACCGGGTTTCAATTTACCTGACTTCCACCAGCGATACGCCATCCCAGATTGGGATAACGTGAATGACATGAAGACCCCGATGGCATATAGCGGGATCAGCCTGGTCACACTTGCCTGAAATATCACGATCAAAATGGATGCCAGGATCGCCAGTGCAGCGATCCCACGGGAGTACACCAAACGACTCCCTCGAAATGTCAATTGCCTGGGCAGATAGCCATCGGCTGCCACGAAAGCCCCCAAGCGGGGGAAATCTGCAAATGCAGTGTTCGCCGCCATCACCAGGATAACAGTAGTCGCCGACATCAACAGGAAGTATGCTATGCTGCGATCTCTGAATATCGTACGGCCGATTTGTGAAACCACCGTCTCAGCTTCCGATGGGACAACTCCGGTTTTCCATGCTAAAAAAGTGATCCCGAGCATCAGGGTACCCAGGATGACTGACAGCCAGATCAGTGTCATGCCTGCGTTTTTACTGCGAGGTTCTCGAAATGCTGTAATCCCATCAGAAATTGCTTCAACCCCGGTCAGGGCGGAGGTGCCGTTAGAAAACGCTCTCAATATCAAGAAAAATCCGATTGGTTGCATCGGTCCGATCAGTTCCAATTCCGGTGGGTCGACTACCACGCCAAGGTTATGGGTGAAATATCGATAAAACCCAACAGCCAGCATGATGTACATCATGGCAATAAAAAAATAAGTGGGTAGAGCAAATGCCCGACCAGATTCTTTTACCCCCCGAAGGTTAATCGTCATGATGAAAATAACCAATCCGATTGCGATCTCGACTCGGAAAGGAAACAAACCTTCAAATGCAGATGTCAATTGAGCCACGCTTGATGAAATCGATACCGCTACGGTCAACACATAGTCGATCAACAGTGCTGCTGCAGCGATCAACGATGGCAAGGCGCCCAAATTATCCCTTGAGACAATATACGATCCTGCCCCATTGGGATACGCATGAACTGTTTGTTCGTATGAAAGAATTACAATTCCAAGTAATAATACGATCGCAATCGATAGCGGAAAAGACAAATGTAACGCAGCAGCGCCCCCCAATGCCAGGATCACAAGCATCTCTTGGGTTGCATATGCCGTCGAAGAGAGCGCGTCCGACGCAAAAACAGCCAAGCCGATTACTTTGCCTATGGTCTGGTGGGGAGCATCCGCTGTTTGTAATGGTCTTCCGATCAACCAGTTCCACCAAAAGTTTGGCGGTGTCCGTTTGCCATCTCGCCGCTGGACGGCGAAACCATTGTTGTGATCAATACTCATACTGCTAGCTCGTTGTCCGAATTACTCCGTTTGACAAAGCATGTATTCTATCATAATAATACATTTCGGTCTGTAACGCAGACGACTATTTGCTTTTTGATGATAGTAAGTTGAACGAATTTTATTTAAGGTGCACACCCATTGAACAATAATGGATCGATTAATATCTTTTCACTTTCTGGATAATATATGACCGCTGCTTGAGTATGCAATTCTTCCCGACATCCCAACACTATCATGACCGCACCATTTTCTATCATTCCTGGATCATCTTGCACATCCATAATGACCTGAGAGTTTGTCGTACCAACCAAAATTTGGATCAAACGGGCATTATCGCTGGGTGCGTAACCAGTCTTCGCCGTGCGTGCCTCACCGCCGCCTGCGTTATAGTAAATAGGGTACAAGCCCGTCCCCCAGATAAATCTGTAATTTGGATCGCTGGTCAGACCATCGATTGCAGTTTTCGTAACGCCTACATCCATTGCGCTTGTCGATGAAAAAACCTCATTCAGCATTCGCTCAGCATCAACCTTCGCATAACGAGGAGGGATACCATCATCAACTACGATCAGGGACCAACCAATCAGGGAAAAAATGATTGCCGTCATTGCCAATCGTTTAATGGGGTTGGATTTATCTTGAACTACCCTATCGATATGCCGGCGAGCTTCAATGTTATTCTCCGTCAGATCAATACCAACACAAGACATCACAAAGATAGTGACCTGTATCAAACCAATGGCATAGTATGTATAAGACACCCAGTCTGTCGGCAGAAGATAACGCAAGCCAGAATTCCTCGCCATCGCATTGCTCAGGTTATATACAAAATTGATCGCCAGCGGAAACAAACCCAACCATCCGATTCTTTTATAGGCAGCAGCCACACCAATCGAAATGATGATGAGATTCATCAGCATCAATAACGCCTGGCGTGTATTTGTATCGCCATCCCACGCCTGCCAGAAGGCATAACTCGGCTGCCATAGTTCACCAATTGAATTAAGTCCATCCCGCACAGGCAATACCAGTAAATTGCCGATCTCACTATTGATCCAATGACCGGTGACGAACTTCGCCACATAACCCGGATCATCCAATGCGGTTTGGATGATTATCCCGAACAATCGATCGTTATAGTCCGCCAATGATTCACCTGGCAATTGGTCGGGACTTTCGTGCGTTGGGAGGTACCGTAGCGCCATGACCCTGGTTTGCGACTCGGCATGATCAAATGCAAATTGACCAGTGATTTGGTGACTGCGCAGCAACCAGGGCATCACCGTCAACAACGTACCAATGACGAACAAGATCATTTGCCCCAGCGTTTTGCGCCACCCGCGTTTGTATAGAATGACAAAGAGAAAAATGACCGGAACAAAGAAAACGGTTTGGGTGCGGAACAATAAGCACACCCCCAGCATACCGCCAGCCGCGATTGCCAACCATGACCTTTTGTCATCGGAACGCAGCCACACCAGCACGACCCAAACGGTCCAGATGATTGCCAGTGCTGTTGGCAAATCGGCAAAGTAGAGTTTAGAGTTGGAAATATTATCCGTGAACGGCGTCGATACAATCGCCGTGAACTCTCGGAAGATAGCCAACCAGGCGATGAACACACCGGCTGACCGGCTGTGCAATTCCCGCCCGATCAGGTAGAGTCCCACCGGAATGAATGCCAGCACCAGTGTTTGCAAAAAGATCACTGCTTCATAATCCTGCCCCGCGAAAAAGTGGAAGACCGCCAAGAGCAGAATGTAAAGCGGTCGCGGCGGTATCTCATTACCCTTGAAGCCATTACCGACTAGCAAATTTTGCGCGAAAATGTCATAGAATTGCCCATCCGAAAACGGGTAAGGTTCAAAATTGGGTGGTCTACGGATGGCGAAAAAGCCGTCCGGTACAGGTTGCGAAGCCCAGATCGCCACCGCAGATAACCATAGAATACTCATAACAACAACATCGGCTTTTGAGGAAGTAATTGCCTTCCCGTACCGCGATGCTTGAAATGCAATAAATATCCCTGATGCCAACCACGCGATCAGTATCTGCCATTCCAGTAATGGAACGGTTGGAGCCTCCCACCCGATCTCATCCGGGATCAATCCAATTCCGGTAATCTTGGCGAACAGCCAAAGCATTCCAAAAACAAGCCATATCACACCCCCGACCCAAACGCTCCGCCGATCAATATGGCTGCGGAACTCCTTGAAGCGCTCGTCATGCCGAAACAGGATGACCGACCAGAGGATGAACGTTGCGACCATCAGGCAAGCGATTGGAAGCAGCCTTTCCTGATAGGCAAAATAACGGTACTCACCTGTACCCAGATAGAGGCTGTTCAAAATCGCCAGAATTACGACACCAAATATTGTCACTATGATGCCTAAAACAAATGAAACCCTCCCGGCTCGCTTGCCAAGACCAGCCAGTATGGCGCGATAGACTGTTCCACCACGACGGATATTCGATGCGATCCATAAGTCAATGATGAAGATAAGCAATACGAAGGCTAACAGAACTAACCTGGCTGGGGAAAACCCCAACGCGCCCCCCCCATCCCCCGGCAGGGAAGCGAGATACCCGAATACGACCAACGCTAAAATAGCGCAAGCGGTGAAAAATAACAGCAAATCCCTGGTAAGATCATCTGGATGGAACCAGCGTTTCAATTTATTCATCTTTCTTATCAACATTCCTTCCCAATTACGATCCAACAGTGCTATGAACGCTTACAATGTTACTATAATTATAGATACGAGGCGACTGACACCACAGCCGTAAGTCTATGACAAGGAAATCACCAGCATGAAAATAAACTACCATCAACCTATCCGCATTGCGATAATCGGCACCGGCAATGTTGGCGCAACATTTGCCTATGCGCTGGCGCTTAGCGGGCTGGCTTCCGAGATCGTACTGATCGATGCCAACCCCAAAAAGGCGGAGGGCGAAGCGATGGATTTGAATCATGCAATTCCATTGGCGCAGCCCTGCCGCATCTGGGCTGGGTCATATGAGGATTGCCGTAATGCCATCATCACTGTCGTGACAGCCGGCGCCGCTCAAAAGCAGGGTGAAAACCGCCTTGATCTTTTGGAGCGGAATAATGACATCTTTCGTGCGATCATCCCAGAAATTGTCAAACATAATTCCGACGGGATCATCTTGATCGCCACCAACCCGGTCGATATTCTTACCCATATCGCCTGGAAGTTATCCGGCATGGCGCCTGAGCGCGTCATTGGCTCTGGCACCATCCTGGATACAGCACGGTTTCGCCATCTCTTGAGCCAGCACTTCGATGTCGATCCTCGCAGCGTCCATGCCTATATCATCGGCGAGCATGGTGACAGTGAAGTGCCGGTTTGGTCACTCGCAAATATTGCCGGTATGCGATTGCCAGATTTTTGTGCCGTGAACGGTTTTCACTGCCAGGACGAACAACTCAATACCATCTTCGAGCAAACACGCAGCGCCGCCTACCATATCATCGAGCGAAAAGGCGCTACGTTCTATGCCATTGGCACCGGGTTGGTTCGCATTGTGGAAGCCATCATCCGCGATCAGGGAACGGTTCTTTCAGTATCCAGCCGGCTGAAAGACTATTATGGCATCGATGACCTCTATTTAAGCATGCCATGCGTCATTGACCGAAGTGGAATCAAGCGAACCATTCGACTCGACCTGGCAGAAAACGAGATCCTTGGGTTACAAAACTCCGCTGAGATATTACATTCCCAACTTGAACTACTTGGATATGCGTAATCGACGAAATTATGAAGATTCGATCCAGCGCCCCTCCAACCTGGTTACTTTTGGGAATCCCTGGTCTATTTTCAATATTGCTATCCCTTAAACCTGAACCGATCGCAATGACCGCCGTCTCCATGAATATCATGGTATCCCAGAAAAGTGAAGCGGTCGGGATGGCGGATTATGAAACCCTGATCGCATTCCAACCCTGGCGCGCAGAGATCTACGAACGCATGGCGGATAAGTTCGTCGCCGAAGAACAATATCTCGATGCGATTTCAGTGTATCAGGTGATCGTTGGCGATGGTTCGATTTCGTTGGATGGGGTCAAGAATTACGGTCATGCATTGATCCAAACCGGCGAAACCCGGCAAGCGCTTCAATTGTGGTTGAAATACCAGGAAAGCCATCCCGAGAGTTCCGATCTCTACGAAAATATCTATCACCTTCAACTTGATCAGGGAGACATATCAGGGGTCACCCAAACATTACGCGCCTGGGGAAAAACGAGTGGTGATCCACAAGTTCTATTTCTCCTGGCTCAATCTTTATCAGTGCAAGATGCTGCCGATACCCTTGAGGTTTTGGATGCGATCGATTTTCAAAACACGGCGTTTGAACCGCGGGTTGATAGATTGCGCGATGCGGTCCAACAAGGGCTCAACAATGAAGATCAGGCATATTATTATTCCCTGGTGGGGCAAGCGCTGGCTGCCAATGGATGCTGGGAATTTGCCAGATTCGCATTCGAGCAGTCCATCGCGCACAACCCCGATTACGCAGAAGCGTGGGCGCTGCTTGGCGAAGCCCGCGAGCAAACCGGGGTAAATGGATTGCCGGACCTGCAACGCGCTATCGTCATCGATCCCGATTCCATTGTCGCCAGGGCGCTATTGGGGTTGTATCTGAGAAACCACGGTGACCTTGACCAATCACTCACTAATTATCGGTACCTGGCAATCGCCCAACCTGAAAATCCCACCTGGCAACTAGAATTGGGAAACACCTACCTGGCATCAGGTGAGATCGTAAAATCATTGGATCATTTTCAATCAGCGATTACATTGGACCCACATGACCCCAAAGCCTGGAAAGCCCTGGCTCGCGTTTGCGCGGACTACGGCGTCGATGTCCGTGATACTGCCCTTCCTGCTGCGCGACAAGCTCTCTATCTTGATCCCGATGACCCCAATGCTCATATCCTCTTAGGTCAGATCATGGAATCCTTGGGGGATAGTCTATCCGCTGAGCGTGCTTTCCTCTCCGCGTTGCGCTTAGATGGCAACAACCTCCAGGCGCACTACTACCTCGGCATCCATTATCTCGATATGGGAGTCCGCGATAAAGCTTTTTATCACCTCAGCCTTGCCACTCAGCCCGGCATGATCTATCCGGAGAAAGATCTCGCCACCCGTTATATCGATCTCTATTTCAACAATTGAGAAGAGCTTACTTGTCATATGAATATCTACTTGGATACCATCGGCTGTCGCTTGAACCAAAGCGAGATAGAGCGCCTCGGCGCCCAATTCCGCGACGCCGGTCATGATTTAGTAGGAGCACCCGAAGACGCAGACATCATCGTAGTCAATACCTGTACGGTGACGCACAAGGCTGCTTCGGATTCCCGCCAGATGGTGCGCCGGGTTGGGCGTGCCAGTTCGGCGCAGATCGTCGTGACCGGCTGTTGGGCGACGATGGAACCCGACTCGGCAACCTCCCTGCCATCTGTTCATCGGGTGATTGACAACCTGCACAAAGAGGAACTGGCGCGATCGGTATTGAACATCCCAGGG
Organism: Anaerolineae bacterium; assembly: GCA_013177815.1. Lineage (GTDB taxonomy): Bacteria > Chloroflexota > Anaerolineae > Anaerolineales > Anaerolineaceae > JABLXM01. Next base: position 9,117 of record JABLXM010000071.1, read on the forward strand.
ACGAATATCCCATCCGTAACGCCTCGCCAGCCTTTACCCGGCGACCGCAGACGAACGCGTGCCTTCATCAAATGCCAGGATGGCTGCAATCGCGCCTGTACATATTGCATCACCCGCATCGCACGCGGTAAAAACCGCAGCCAACCGCTTGATGAAATCATCGGCGATATCCGGTCGGCTATCGCAGGTGGGGTTCGCGAGGTGGTACTGACCGGCGTGCAGTTGGGCGCCTGGGGGCAGGATCTCGAAGACGGGCAAAACATGGTTCACCTCATTCGCGCCATCCTCGAACGTACAGACATTCCACGGGTACGCTTATCATCGGTCGAACCCTGGGACCTGACACAAGATTTCTTTGATCTATTCAAAGACCCACGCCTCTGCCGGCATTTACATTTGCCGTTGCAGTCCGGCAACCCGATTACACTACGGCGCATGGCGCGCAAGACGAACCTGGCGGAATATCAACGCTATGTCGAGATGGCGAGAGCGGTGTCGCCAGATATCGCAATCACGACCGATGTGATCGTCGGTTTCCCCGGCGAGAACAATCACCAATTCGATGACAGCCTGGCGTTCATCGAACAAATCGGTTTTGCCCAGGGTCATGTTTTTACGTATTCCGCCCGACCGGGCACACCGGCTGCCAGTTACCCAGACCAGATCACGCCATCCGAGAAGAAGCGACGCAGTGGGCTAATGCACAAGATGTTCCAGCAAGCCGCCGAAAGATATCGTAGAAAATTCATTGGTAGTTCGCTGCCTGTGCTTTGGGAGACCAGCCAGAAGGCTGGAACAGATTGGATGTTGGAAGGGCTGTCAGATAACTACCTGCGGGTCGTGGCGAAAGCCAGCGAAGACCGTTGGAACCAGGTGGATCAGGCGCATTTGCAAGAAATCGACAACGGCAAATTCATTGCCTGCCTGGGTTAATCTGCCAATATGGTCAAAAAACTGAAGAATACTATAATCCCAAGCGCTGAACCCGCCAGCGTCTGAAACAGGGTATGCCGTTTCAACCTTACCCGCGACCAGATCATGAGCGGAATGCCAAATAATGCTGGTAAAGCAGTCACACCTAAAGAGTGGAAAAGGAACATTGAAAAACTCGCCATTCCTGCCGCGTGAGCACTGATCTTCCAGCGCCGGTTGATCAAGAACATGATCATCATCTGGGTCAGCGATGCGGCGATGATAATAACAAATATCATCGGCGCTCCGCCGATCAACATCGCTGTCACGGTTACCATGCTACAGGAGAGCGTGACCAGGTATGGCAACTTCCGCTGCTCCCGATAGTAGATATCGAAGTCCGAAATGTTTCCTCGCTTGAGCATCCAGAGAATGAATGCGACCGGAACCAAGATGTTGGTGATGATCCCAATCCATGCCCATGTCCAGGCTGCCGTGCCACGGACAAACGCTGCCGCCAGCAACACCATGCAAGAAGCCAATAATGCCGGGTTGGCAACATTCGAAATTATCTTGGCGACCCTGCGGTCCCAGCTCGGTATGAATTCGGGTAGATTGATTGACAATCCGTCATCCAACGTGTTTTCAGCGCTCATAATGCCTTTCATAATGAAAGCAAGAAATCAGCAATATTGATGTCTTTGCCGACCCATCAGATCATAGCAAATCAAGTTAAAGGTGATCTTATGAACAGATTAAGGCTGAGAGAATAATTGAATATGCCCGTTAATGAAAATTCACTCGTTGATTATCGGAACCAGCCACGGATGAAATAACGTCGCTGGACGATCAATTCTGACAAAAGTTTTAGGATGACGATATCCCCCACCAGCGTCGCGATCTCATTACCCAAGAACCAACCGAGCAAGTAAAGTATCACCGGTCTGCCCACCAACATACCAGCCGGGTTCAAGACCACCAAAACAGCCCAGATCGATCCGATCAGGTTGGCAACCAGGGTGGAGACCAGGAACACCAGCCAATCCCGGCGCGACCGCAGGCTGGAGTCGGCTTTCGTGCGGCGGAACGCCCAGGCGGGCACGAACGCCTGCAGCGCGTTCGCCGGGATATAAGCCAGTGAAATCCATATCGGCGCACCCGCCAGCGAATTCGAGATGAGCGGGAACACAGCTCCGGCAATCACACCCCAGGCGCCAAACCAGATTCCGCCAATGTTTTGTATGGTTACGCCAAACCATGGTCCGATCGTCACCCCATAACCAAGCGGGATGGTATACGATCCCAGCGTGCCAACGATGGCACCGATGCCAATCAGGATAACCAGCAGCAGCAACGACTGGGGTAACGTGATCGGCGAGTTATTGTGATCCCGTGTCCATATCGAATGATCGGGCATAAAATTATTATAGCCAGTATTTGTTTAGACAATACAAGCAATTTCATCGATCAATATTTTATTCAACCGAAATGGCTCACATAGCAATAAATTTTAGAACCTTGCGCGATTATCCATCCAAACCCGCCGGCAGTTGAAATGACCCATTTCCTCCGGGGGTAAAGACATGGACCGCCGCAACGGCATCCAGATTCAACGGTCCGTAGAGGTGGGGAAAGCGTTCTTCCCCACCTTCCAGGTTTTCATAGATAACTTCAGCCTCAACACGTTCCGGATCAATCTCCAGCAAAACAAGATCGGACTGTCCGCGATAGAACCTGTTGGCTACGCGCAGTACCTGTTCATGCGTCGAACAATGGATGAAGCCATCCGCTGCGAACTCCGCCGGCAGATACTGCTCTGCCATCAGACCGGATTGCCAGTCATCTTCCCGGGCAATGTGATAGATCATGCCTGCACGCGGAACGCGTTCCGGACCATATTGGCATCAAAGAATTCGCCAACCTTGCCATCCCGCGCATACTGGTAGACGGCAGCGGTATAGATGCCGTTCAACGTCGATTGCACCAAGCTGACCAGCACCAACAGCAAGACGAAAACCACCGACAAAGTAATGCCCAGCGCGACCGACTCGAGCGAGAAGAAAGCCACGAAGATCAGAGGCAGCATCACCAGAAACAGTACGAAGGTTATCACACCGAACAAGGCGCCCAGACCGAAATTGCCGATGATCTGTTCGCCCCAGGTCTTGCGCAAGTAGGCGACGCTACGCTTGATCGCTTCGATCGGCCCAACATTTTCGACCGCCAAAACCGGAACGACCAAGTAGGTGGCAATGTTCCAGGCGAAACCGAGCAACGAGATCACAAACCTGCCCAACCCTTTGGACTTATCCCGCGCCAGTTGCAGTAACATGCCAACGGTGGCAGCAATGGCGGCGTATCCCAGAATCGGTGTGAGCCTGCTAAAGGCGATCCGGAAGCCATCCCCAACGGTCGGATCACCGCCTTCCAGGCGGATCATTGCCGCGCCGACCAGAGCAGTGTTGCAAAAGAAGATGGCTACATACTGAACCAAATAGAACAAGAAAAGCGCAACATAACCCAGCACCTGTCCATTCTGGATGAAGAAAGTGTCGAATAGATTGGCGGCAAACATTGGCACCAAAAAGGTCGCGCTGATGATGAGCGCCAGGACGCTGGAAATAATCGGAAAGACCATCAATTCCTTGTCCGCAGCCAACACCCTGGCGCTCGCCTTCGCCAGTTCCCAACTGTTCTTAAACCCTTGAAACATGTTTACCTCCATTCATTCGATGGTTTTTTTAGAATTCTGATCCTTACCCAATTCCTGCGAACGTTCATAGGCTGCCCAGATGGCGCGCGAAATGGCAGTGCGAACACCCGCCTTGTCGAGGTAGTAGAGCGCCTCCGCAGAGGTACCCCCAGGTGACGTCACCTCGTTGCGGAGGACGGCAGGATGCACCTTTCTGGTGCTGAAGTATTCCACCGAACCGCGCAAGGTCTGAACCACCATTTGTTCGGCGATGCGCCGCGGCAGCCCCAAATGCACCCCGGCGTCGATCATGGCTTCCATGAACAGGAATACGTAGGATGGACCGCTGCCGGAGACAGCCGTCGCCATATCCAGATAGCTTTCCTCTTCCACCAGAATCTCTTGTCCCAAGCCAGTTAATATGCTGCGCGCCAGTTCCAGGTCGGTCTCTTGCACCTGTGGAGAGGTTGCCCAGGCGGTGATGCCCAAGCCGATCTGCGCCGGGGTGTTGGGCATGCAGCGAATGACGAGGGAGTGATTCAGCCCCTCCGAAATGGTTTGGATGGCGGCTCCTGCAACCATCGAGATGACCAGCGCATCGGGTTTCAGTTGGTCGCGCAACCCCGAGAGCACCCGGCGAAGCCGTTGCGGTTTGACGCACAGCACAACCACATCCGCCCCCCCTGCCGCTTCGGCGTTGTGGGTGTTGGTATGAATGCCGTATTTTCCCACCAATTCATCCAATCGCTCCTGGCGTGGACCTGCCATCCAGATATGACCCGCCTCCACCACCCCCTGGCGCAGCAATGCCGTGACCATGGTCTCGCCCATGACGCCCGGTCCGACGATCGCGATATTTGGTTTGCGTGTGTCCAAATCGACCTCCTGATCAATGATAATTCATGCGCCGCCGGCTGACCAGCGCGCAAACACCGCCATCGATAAAATCCTGCCCGCGCCATCCACCAACCCCACTTCACCTGTCGTGGTTTCCCCGGCGAGGTCACGCATCATTTCGCCGACCGCGTTGGCGAGGGTCAGGCTAGATGCTTTGACGGCGTAGGCGGTCAGCAGCAGGAAGAGCGGTCTCTCACTCATGACGGCTCTGCAAGCCTTCAAGAGTTCTGGGATTAGCTTATAGAACTCCCATACTTCACCGCTTGGACCGCGACCGAATTTGGGCGGGTCCAGGATGACCGCATCATAGCGGTTCTGCCTGCGAATCTCGCGCTCGATGAATTTGACCACGTCATCCACGATCCAGCGGATGGATTTATCACCCAACCCCGAAAGCTGCTGGTTCTCACGTGCCCAAGCCACCACCTTACGGGAGGCATCCACATGGGTCACCTCGGCTCCCGCCTGAGCAGCCGCCAAGCTCGCCAGCCCGGTATAACCAAACAGGTTCAGGACTTTCACAGCCCGCCCCGCCGAGCTGACCTTCTCCGATATCCAATCCCACTGACCCGCCTGTTCCGGGAAGATGCCCACATGGCGGGAAGCGGACAGCCGGAGCGCGCAGACCATGCCGCCATAACGGATGGTCCATTGATCGGGCAGCGCGGTTTTGGTCTGCCAGTGCCCGCCATGTTCTTCCGCTGTGGTGATGAAGGTGGCATCCGCCTTGCCCCAGCGCTGGGGCGACAAGGTGCGCCGCCAAATGGCTTCTGCTTCCGGTCTCGCCAGCAGGTATGACCCAAAGCGTTCCAGCTTCATGCCATCACCGCTATCCAACAACTGGTAATCCTGCCAGCCGCTATTGGTCAAGATCGCAATATTATGCATTAATTTTAAGAGTATACCAGTATTAATCTTATCTTCATCTTGGAAAATTCGATGGGTTATAATGCCGCCAGGTGAAAGATGGATTACGAGACATTCTTCGATCAAGTTCATGACCGGCGCGGCTCCAACGCCGCCAAGTGGCAGGCGTTCGACGCGGATGTGCTGCCAATGTGGGTGGCGGATATGGATTTCCCTTCCCCGCCCGGTGTGATCACGGCGCTGCAGGAACGCGTCGCTCACGGCATCTTCGGTTACCCAGGCGATAACCCCGCATTGACGGAAGCAATCCGTGCGTGGTTGAAGATGCGTTTCGACTGGGCGGTCGAACACGAGTGGATCGTCTTGCTACCCGGGGTGGTCAACGGCTTCAACATGGCGGCGCATTTGCTGAGCGCTCCCCAGGATGGAATCGTGATCCAAACCCCGGTCTACCCGCCCTTCCTCTCGACCGCCCGGCTCGCCGGGATGCGATCGGTGGAGATGCAACTCACCAGCGACCCAAACGGTTACTACACCATCGACCTGGAGCGTTTCAAATCTGCCATCGCGCAAAACGCGGGCATGTTCCTGCTGTGCAACCCACACAACCCGGTCGGACGGGTGTTCACGCGGGACGAATTACTCGGGATGGCAACATGTTGCCTGGAGCACGACACCATCATCGTCTCTGATGAAATCCACGCCGATCTGGTCTTCCCAACGCAAAGACATCTCCCCATCGCATCGCTCGACCCGCAGATCGCCAAACGGACGATCACGCTGATGGCTCCCAGCAAGACCTTCAACATCGCGGGGTTGGAATGCGCCTTTGCGGTGATCCCCGATCCCGAATTGCGCCAACGTTACCAACGCGCCGGCAAGGGGCTGGTCGGTTGGGTCAACTTG
>JABLXM010000072.1 GCA_013177815.1 Anaerolineae bacterium
ATGCTGGTGCCGCTGCTCATCACGCTGGTGCTCTTCCGCGAATCGCCCGCTCGCTACGGCTTCACCTTCGGCGATTGGAAAGCCGGGCTAACGATCACCCTCAGCGCCTGGCTGTTACTGGCGCCGGTGCTCTACTGCGCCGGGCGCAGCCCCGCCATGCGCGCCTACTACGCCTGGCAGTTGGACTCGGCGCTGCCGCTGTGGTTGGCAATCGAAATGATCGCCTGGGAGTACATCTTCCGCGGCTGGCTCATCCAGGGCTACGGGCGCCAGTTCGGCGCCTCTGCCCTGTGGCTGCAAGCGGTGCCCTTTGCCCTGGCGCACCTCGGCAAGCCCGCCCTCGAGACGCTCTCCACCATCTTCGGCGGCTTCGCCTTCGGCTGGGTTGCCTGGCGCACCCGCTCGTTCATCTATCCGTTCCTGATCCATTACTTCGTCTACATCTTCACCGTCCTCATCGCCTCCGGTGTGTTGGGCTGACCGGTTGGGGATGGGGGATGGCAGCCCGTTCCACCCCGGGGACACTTGCCGATTCTGGTGGGGTCTTTTACAGAGAGATCGGAGAGGGTGCAGAGATGTTCAACCACGATTAGACCGTCTCATTCACTAAGAACCTGTCCGAAAATCAAATTGGATATGAGCAGACGCCAATTCCAGGAACGCGAGCCAATTTTGCAGCTTCTTACACCAGCGGATTTTGATACTGCGCCTTTTTGCCAACCATCCTAAAGTTCTTTCAATGACCCATCGTCGGGCAGGGAAACTTTTTTCGCCAGGAATAGGGCATTCCTCAACCCTGGGTTCGTTTCTTCTGCGCCGATGCTTGATATGAGGTACATATCGTTTGGCTTTGACAAATTGAAAAATATTCTCAGAGTCATAGCCTTTATCTACGCAGAAATGATGCTCTGTGTTGGGTCTCTTTTTGACAATATGAACTACCAAATCATCACCGACCATTTGTCATGTTCATTCGCACCCGTGATGTGGATCGTCAGGGGAGCACCGCGTTCATCCACCAAAAGATGAATTTTCGCTCCCGATTTACCGCGATCCGTCGGGTTTCTGCCTGTTTTGTCGCCTCCCAATGGGGCGGGCACCATTTTGCTGTCCACCGACTGCCATTTCCAGCCAATTTTCGTCTCGCGAGCATAATAATTGACCATCACTTTGAACGGCTTATCAAAAACGCCTTTCTGCTGCCAGGTCTGAAATCGCTCATGCAAGGTGCTGCTCGACACTTGGAACCATTCCCTTTTGACCGCTTTCCATTGACAACCGCTCCACAAGACATACCAAATCCCATTGATGACATCTCGATTATTCACTCTCGGTCTTCCTGGACCGGTTCCTTTCCGTCCTTTGGGAAGATGCTTTTTGAGCTTCTTCCACAGCTTTGGAGGTAATTGATGAAAGTTTACCAGCCGAGTTTTTGTGCTATCCTTATTCATGGAGACGCTCCTGTTGAACTTTTGTTTTGGCAAACTAAGGTTTAACAGGTGGTGTCTCTTTTTTCAACCTCAGTTATTTTTCGGATAGGTTCTTATCAAGAAATCTATGCAAAAAGCCTTTCCTGAAAAAACGCATTATTTATGTCCCAATCTGGATTTTTGTATTTAAGTCAGTCCAAGAAAAATCATTTCCAACATCCGATTTTATAAAATGGATCGCCAAAAATTTGCGAATAAAAGGAACAATGGTAAAATCAAGTGCGTTCAGCCATAAGCATCACCTCTCTGGGGTAAAAATGTTGGCAACATATATCAAACGTTGAATTACGGTTCTATGCATTATATCCACTATATGGAGGCAGAATAATTTATGAAGAAAAGTTTAGCCTTTCTGGCTTTGTCGATGTTAATATTTTTAGTTTTATTTACAGCTTGCGGTATTACAACTGCAAGCGAGCAGACGGCAGTGCCTAATAAGGCTTCTGCCGATGCAGCTTTTGCTGCAACATCTACTGCAACGCAGGTGCCCTCGGCTACCCCAACACTCGAACCCACACCTTTTCCGCATGGCCATACTTTGATTAATGCAGATAATGTTGACCGAGTGGAAAAACTCGCCGAGGTCGGCGTCGGGAATATAATGCAGGTGGGGTGGGCGGCAGACGGCAGTCAGTTTTATGTTATCACCAGCTCAGGGGTGTTTTCATTTGACGCCGAGAATTATGAATTACTGGAATCGAAGATCAATCCTGAATGGTTTGATGCTGTTTTGCTGATACCGCAGAGCGGGCAACTTATTACTGCAAACAGTGAGGTAATTCATATACGGGACATTCAAAGCTGGGAAAAAGTATTCGATTTTACACCAGGCGGTGATATTACCCTATCACCAGATGGGGGAATCCTGGCTGTACATACCGAAGAGGGACGCGTTGTTTGCTGGAATATAGTAAGTGGAGACAAACTGAGTGATACCGAGGTCGATTACGGTGACTTTGTGTTCAATTCGGTGACTCCAGATGGAAAAACCCTGGTTCTGATTACCGCAGCAAAGACAATCACTTTGGTCGATGCGGAGGACGGCAGTAAAATCGGCGAGTTGGAAAGCACGGCACAATTCAACTCTGCCCCGGATCTGTCACCGAACGGACAATACCTTGCTGCGACAGCCGGACGGGACATACTGGTTTGGGATTTAACCAGCCAGGAAATGGTTTATCAGATTACAACCCCCGAACCCGAATATCCCGAATATAATGCAGTACGGTTTTCATCGGATGGGAAAATAATGGCAAGCGCTAATGAATTTGGCTCTATCGAGTATTGGGATGCTGAAAATGGCTCAAAATTAAACGGCGGAAGTGAATATGACTGGAAAATGCAGACTGGCTTTAATTCCTATGACATTTCCGATATGGCATTTTCACCGGACAGCCAGTACCTGGTTGCCCTGTTTGCCGGTGGGGAAATTAAGGTTTACGACGCTGACGAGTACATCGAAAAAGCATCAATAAACTCCCTGCGCAACGCTTATAACACCGTTGAAATATCCTCAAATGGTGATACTTTGGTGACTGGCTTTGCCTATACCAATGTTTTTCAAATTCGGGATATGCAATCTGGTGAGGTATTGGCAATGTTAGACCAGAGACCCGATGACTATCCATATCTCTATGCATTTCTGGGAGCTGATTATAAAATACTGCCGGATGGCGAAACCTTACTTTCAACATCAATGGCTGGGATTAACACATTCAGTCTGCCGGAAGGGGAACTACTCAGTCAGGCTAAGGAGATGAGTTTTGAAAGCGCAATCGCATTATCTCCAGATGGAAAGAATCTGTTTTTGGTAAACAGCCAGCCAGTATCCATAACAGTTTGGGATGTTGACGCACAGGAAATCATAACCACCATTCCGGTCAATACCGAATATGCAATCACGGATATGGCAATTTCACCCGACGGCACCCTCCTGGCAGCAGGGACGACTCATTTTGTGTACGTCTGGAACACGGCAAATTGGTCACTTGCAGCAACCATTTCCGAGGCGGGTTCATACAGTGATTTTCTCGGTGTGTATTCTACGGTGAATAAAGTTCAATTTTCTCCTGACGGTACATCTCTAATAACGTGCGATGACCTGGATGTTTTACAATCCTGGAGTACAAGCAACTGGAGCTTGCAGGCTACATACGAAAAAGACTTCATTTTTATGGACTATACAGATGCATATGATATTGCTATGGCGTTTTCTCCCGACAGTTCTCTGCTGGCTGTAGCAGTGCAACATGTAATTGAAATTTTGGATGCTTCGACACTCGAAGTTTTAACACGGGTTTCCGAAAGTGCCTATAATGTCAACGATATTGCCTTTACGCCGGATGGTAAGGAATTAATCACTGGGCAATGGGGTAGAATTGTTTATTGGGGCATACCTTAACCAGGCTGTGGATTAAGGGATTTAATGGATAATGCAAGGTGGGATAATTCTGCACACCCTGCATTTTGTTTTTAAGCCAACGACGTTTCGAAAAATTTGGAAATGCGCGCGTGTACTCGGGGCGATGATGTGCTATGCCGGTATGACTCTGAAAGCGGCTGATTTCCTGTTTGTTTACCGGTCAATCCAATGGACGGTAGAATTGCATACATGTCCGCTGCCGCTCCAACATATGCTCTGTCAAGTCGGACCAGGCGCTCAATCGAATGCGCCTTGATGCTGGCGTGGCTGGTGGTGGGCGCTTGCGGGCTGTTGCTAGCTCCGGAGAACAGCCCGCCGCAATACCTTGACCGACGGCAAGCCATCCCGCCAGAGATGGTCAAATTCAGCCCGGAGATTGATCGGTTTAGAAGAATATTCACCGTGGTGAGCTGCAAAGTAAGTGGTGCAAATTATATTTGTCGCTGGGTAAGCCAATTGTGCTTGAGGAGAAAGGTTAGCGCGGAGGAGATGAAGTTTCAGCTATTACATGTAATGTGTAATGTGTACAACGGATCCTTCGCTCTCATTGACCGATCGTCTAACCCTCTAATGATCTAATCGACTAACCTCTGATTCTCTCATCGCTAACCAGCCCCACCCGCTGCCCGCCTGCCCGTGAACCCATGCTATAATCAGCTTTGATAATCCCGTGAAGGACAGGTGAAACATGCGATTTCTCATTACAGGCGGCGCCGGCTTTTTGGGCTCGGCACTGGCAAACCGGTTGGCAGCGAATGGGCACGAAGTGCGTGTGCTCGATGATCTTTCCACCGGCGACCCAGCCACCCTCCATGAGGATATCCACTTTAGCCGGGGCGATGTCAACGACCGCCCCAAACTGTGGACCCTGCTGCAGGACGTTGATTGCGTATACCACCTGGCGGCGCGCGTGCTGGTGCCCGAATCGGTACTCTACCCGCGCGAATACAACCAGGTCAATGTCGGTGGCACCGTGACCCTGATGGAAGCCATGCGGGATGTCGGCGTGCGCCGGGTCGTGCTCATCTCCTCCGGCGCCATCTACGGCGACCAGCCGCGCCAACCATTGCGCGAGACCATGGTGCCCAACCCGCGCTCGCCCTATGCCGTCTCCAAACTGGCTGCCGAGCATTACGTCCACACCATTGGCGGCTTGTGGGGCATCGAAACCGTGGCGTTGCGCGTCTTCAACGCCTATGGACCGGGGCAGCAGATGCCGCCCGTCCACATGCCCGTCATCCCCTATTTCCTGCGCCAGGCAGTCCAGCGCGGCAGCCTGGTCATCAATGGCGATGGACACCAAACCCGCGACTACGTCTTTTTGGATGACGTGGTGCGCGCCATGATCGCCGCCGCCAATGCTCCCTCGGTCAATCAACTGGTCATCAACGTTGGCAGCGGGGTGGAGACCAGCGTATGCGAACTGGCGCGCCTGGCGGGCGAGGTCACCGGTGGCGAGCTGGAAATGATCTTCAACCCGCGCGCCGAATCCCGTCCCCACCGCATGTGCGCCGACCTCACCCTCGCCAAACAGAAGCTTGGCTACGTGCCCGAGGTTCGCCTGCCGGAAGGGCTGAAGCGCACCTATGCCCAGGATGATCGCATCAAGGGCAAGTGACCGCTGTCATTTCGCCCCCTTTTTTGCTCCGATACAATTCGCGGTTGAGCCGTGCTTTGTTCATCGCTTTGTCCTGCCATCCTGACCGTCCGCGCTCACCCTTAATTATTCTCTTGTATAAGGGGTGTTAAATGTCACTTGACAACAAGGGTGTTTTTTTGTTAAAGTTAAGCACACATTACCGGCGTGTTTACGCGCCTGGAACTGCGTGTGAAGCAGGATCGATCTGTCAGGGCGCTTTCTTTATAATCTGCAACGGCATGTACGCCGGATGAGCAACATAAGGAGCTTGAACATGGCAAATATTGCCTGGGTTGATCTGACCAACAATACCGTCGAAGTAAAAAAAACCGACCCGCAATTGCTTGCCCATTTCTTGGGCGGGCGCGGGTTGGGCGCCAAACTGGTCTATGATCTGGTGCCGCCCGGCGCCGATCCGCTCGGTCCGGATAACGTCATCGTCTTCACCGGCGGGGTGTTCAGCGGCACCCCATGGCCCACCGCTTCGCGCTACCATGTCACCTTCAAATCGCCTGCCACCGGCGGCATGGGCTATGCCAACGCCGGCGGCGGCTTCGGACCCGAAGTTGCCATGTGCGGCTTCGACGCCGTGGTCGTGCGCGGGCAGGCGCCCCAACCGGTTTACCTCGAGATCACGGATGATGCGGTCGCCATCCGCCCCGCCGACCACCTGTGGGGGCAGACCACTTCCTTCGTCCACGATGCCCTGTTGGGTGAGGACGGGCACTCCGGGCGCAACGGTCGTGTTGCTTGCATCGGGCAGGCGGGCGAGAACCTCTCGCGCATCGCCGCCGTCATCAACGATTACGGTCGCGCCGCCGCCCGCAGCGGACCGGGCGCCGTGATGGGCTCCAAACGCCTCAAGGCGCTTTACGCCAAAGCCGGCAGCAAGGGCAAGAGCAATCCCGAACTGGCGCAGCACATCAAAGCCACCAGCCAGCACTTGCTCAAGGATCCCAAGATGCAGGGGTTGATCAATGATGGTACGGTCTTCCTGATGCGCCCCAAGAACATCTCCGGCGACCTGCCCGCCAAGAATCACCAGTTGGCGCAGGTGCCTTTCATCGATGCGATGGACTCCACCGCGCTCAAGACCTACCGCACCAAACGCATGGGCTGCCGCTTTTGCCCGGTGCGCTGCTCGTGCGAATCGGCGGTTGAGACCAAAGACGGTGTGATGCACATCGAGGGACCCGAATACGAGACCACCGACGCGCTGGGACCGATGTGCTGGAACTCCGATGTCAACGTCATCATCCGGTCCAATGCCCTGTGCAACGAGTACGGCTTGGATACCATCTCCACCGGCGTCATCATCGCCTTCGCCATGGAATGCCACGAGAAGGGTCTGCTGGATGACCCCGAACTCTCGCTGGAATGGGGCGACGCTGCCACCATCCTGGGGATGATCGAGCAGATGGCGTACCGTAAGGGCACCGGCGCCATCCTGACCGATGGTGTCAAAGTCGCGGCGGAGCGCATCGGTCACGGCGCCGAATACTACGCCATGCACGTCAAAGGGCTGGAATTGCCGCGCCAGGAGCCGCGCATTGCCAAAGGCTTCGGGCTGGGGCACGCCACCTCCAACCGTGGCGCCGATCACCTCTACGGTATGCCCGCTATCGACCTGGGCGGCAACTTCGGCGCCGCCCGCGAAATCTTCGACCCTGCCATCATCGACGAGCTGATGCAGCCCGCCAACGAAAAGTACAAGCCCGATATGCTCGCCTATGGCGAGCACTATTGCGCCATCACCGACTCGTTCGGCATTTGCAAATTCAGCACCGTCGAGGAATACTCCCTGCTGCCGCGCGACTTTTTGCCCGCGCTGGCGGTGATGGGCTTCGAATTGGATGAACCCGGGCTGCTGGCGATTGGTGAACGCATCGTCAACCTGGAGCGCCTGTTCAACGTGCGCGAGGGTTTTGACCGCGCCAACGACCAGTTGCCCAAACGCTTCACCCAGGAACCGGTGCCCATCTATGCCAACGAGCGCGACCCCGAGACCGGCGCCACCCGCCTGGGTGAACAGATCGGCAGCGGGTTGCTCGAACACTTCGACGAAATGCTCGACCGCTATTACATGCTGCGCGGCTGGGACCGCAATGGTCGCCCGCTGCCAGAGACCATGCAACGCCTGGGTTTGCAGGAAGAAGCCCGCGGCGTGATCACCTAGACCTTCGGGGTCACAATCCATACGAGCGAGGTTGCGAGAGACGGATGCCAAAATACTCCTTTGCCACTGCCGCCACCGTTGATGAAGCGGTGCGGCTGTTGAACGAACCGGAAGTGCGCAGCATCCCGTTGGGCGGCGGCACGGATATCTTTGTCGCCCTGCGGGTCAACCCATTGTGGTTCGACCGGCTGGTGGATATCACCCACGTGCCCGAACTGCACCACATTGGCGTCGCGGACGGCGTGGTTTCCATCGGTGCGGCGGTCACCTTCACCCAGGCGCTCGAAAGCGAGCTGCTGCAGGGCGTGGCGCCTTTCCTGGCGTGCGCCTGCGAGAACGTGGGCGGTCCTGCCATCCGCAACAGCGGTACCCTGGGCGGCAATGTCGCCAACGCCGCCGCCTGCGCCGACTCACTGCCGGCGCTGGTCTGCCTGGATGCCGTGGTGCACCTGCTTTCGCCCGCCGGCGAGCGCGCCCTGCCCATCAGCGAGTTCGTCAGCGGTCCGCACCAGACCAACATCCAACCCGGCGAACTGATCACCCACTTCTCCTTTGCCCAGCCGCCCGCCGGCGCCCGCTCTGCCTTCATCAAGATCGGTCGACGCCGCGCGCAGTCCATCTCGCGCCTTTCCATCGCCGCCATCGGCACCACCAACGCCGGTGGCGCCATCGACTATATCCGCATCACCCCCGGCGCAGCCACCCCTAAGACCATCCGCTTCACCCCGGTGGAGGACATGCTCAAGGGGCAGCCGCCCACGCGCGAGCTGTTCGTCCGCGCGGGCGAGGCGATGTCCGCCGAGATGATCTCGGTCACCGGCAGGCGCTGGTCCACCCCATATAAGGAAATCGCGCTCAAAGCCATCACCGAACGCGTGCTGGCAGCCATCTTCCTGCAGGAGGCGCAGCCATGCTGATCCAATTCACCCTCAACAACCAGCCCGTCGCGGTCGAAGCCCCGTCCGATATCACTTTGCTGGCACTGCTGCGCGACCATCTGCGCCTGACCGGCAGCAAGGAAGCCTGCGAGGTGGGCGAGTGCGGCGCCTGTTCCGTCATCCTGGATGGCGAACTGGTCAACTCCTGCCTGGTGGCGGCACCGCAAGTGAGCGGTCGCTCCGTTATCACCATCGAGGGCGTGCGCGCCCCTGATGGTGGTCCCAACGACATGCAGCAGAACTTCATCTCTTACGGCGCGGTGCAGTGCGGTTTCTGCATCCCCGGCATGATCATGGCGGGCGAGGCGCTGCTGCTCAAGAACCCGCAGCCCACCCGCCAGCAAATTCGCGTGGCGCTGGCAGGCAACCTGTGCCGCTGCACCGGCTACCAGCAGATCGTCGATGCCATCGAAGCCACTGCCAAATCCCGCGCCAGGCAGCGCGCCTGACCCACCCCACGGAGATCCCCCAACATGACCGATTACCGCTATATTGGCAAACCAATCGACCGGGTGGACGCGCTCGAAAAGGTGAGGGGCACCGCCCGCTTCGTCGGTGACTACCACCTGCCCGGCATGCTCTACGCCCGCTGCCTGCGCAGCGAACTGCCCCACGCCCGCATCGTCAAGCTGGACGTGACGCCCGCCCTCCAGGTGCCGGGGGTGGTGGCGGTCATCACCAGTGATGATTTCATCGACCACGGGCGCTTCGGCTTCCCCATCAGCGACCTGTTCATGCTCGCCTATGAAAAGGTGCGTTATGTCGGCGAGGGCATCGCCTGTGTCGCCGCCGAGACGCCCGAAGCCGCGCTGGCGGGCACCAAAGCCATTCTGTGCGAACTGGAGGAACTGCCCGCCATCTTCGATATGGAGCACGCCCTCGACCCCAATGCCCCGCAGATCGGTCCAGCGCGCGAGGATGGCAAACACCCCAACTTCCTCGGTCACTTCCCGGTCTATGATGGCGACCCCGAAGCCGTGCTGGTGGATTGCGACGCCGTCATCGACCAGAACTACGAGACCGTCATGCAAGAACACGCCTATATCGAGACCGAAGGCTCGCTCGCCATTCCCACCGTCGAGGGCGGCGTGCTGGCGTACGTCTCCTGCCAAAGCCCCTTCATCGCCCGCGGGCACATCATGCGCACCCTCGGTCTTGGTGAGACCGCCGCGCGCGTCATCAACCCGCCGGTGGGCGGCTCCTTCGGCGGCAAGGACGACCTCAACTACATGACCGCTGGGCAGGTTGCCTGTCTGGCGCTCAAGACCAAACGCCCGGTGCGTATGACCTTCTCGCGCGAGGAGAGCATGATCGCCTCCTACAAGCGCGGCGCCATGCGCATGCGCGTCCGCGTCGGCGCGGATAAAGCGGGCAAGCTGCGCGCCTGTCACTTCAAAGCCACCTACGATTCCGGCGCCTATTCCTCGCAATCGCCTTTCACCTCCTGGCGCGCCAGCATCCACGCCATGGGTCCCTACCGCTACGACGCCTGCACCGTGGACCTGACTACCGTCTACACCAACAATGGCTTCGCCGGCGCCTTCCGCGGCTTCGGCAATCCGGAGGTCTACGCCGGCATCGAGCAGGCGATCGACGAACTGGCGGAAAAGCTCGGCATCGACCCGTTGGATTTTCGCTTGCAAAACTGCCTGCGCCTGGGCGATACCACCCCGCACGGGCAGACGCTGACCGAATCGGTCGGGTTGAGCGACTGCCTGCTGGCAGTGCGCAAAGCTTCTGATTGGGAGCGCAAACGCGCCGCCTACGCTCACCAGAGTGACCCCGACCGCCGGCGCGGCATCGGCGTCACCGCCTTGTTCCACGGCACTTCGTTGGGCGCCGAGGGCACCGACGAAGCCACCGGCACCATCGAGATTCACCAGGATAACCGCGTCACCCTCACCTCCGGGCTGACCGACTACGGTCCTGGCTCGCGCACCGTCTATTGCATGATCGCCGCCGAAATGCTGGGCGTCGATATCCAGCGCATCAACATTCACCTGCCGGATACCAACCTCGCCAAGGATTCCGGTCCCACCGTTGCCAGCCGTTCCACCATGTTGGGCGGCAACGCCACCCGCATCGCCGCGCTCAACCTGCGCCAGAACCTGGATTACGCCGCCGCTGACCTGCTGGGCTGCGAGGTCTTCCAACTCCAGCGCGCCGGAGAGTCCTACCTTGGACCCTCCGAGGAGCCGGTGCCCTGGGAGGTGGTGGTCGAACACGCCCGCCGCATGGGGCTGGTGCTTTCCACCTTCGGGCGCTGGTCCGC
Organism: Anaerolineae bacterium; assembly: GCA_013177815.1. Classification (GTDB taxonomy): domain Bacteria; phylum Chloroflexota; class Anaerolineae; order Anaerolineales; family Anaerolineaceae; genus JABLXM01. The sequence continues at coordinate 10,938 of JABLXM010000072.1, forward strand.
CCCCAAGATCCACTGGGATGAGGAAGCCGGGCGCGGCGTGCCCTACTTTGCCTACCACTTTGGCGCTCAGATCGCCGAGGTCGAGGTCGACCTGCGCACCGGGCTGACCGATGTGCTCAACTACTACGCGGCGCACGACGCTGGCAAGGTCATCTTCCCCCAGGGCGCCTACGGGCAGATCTACGGCGGCGTGGCGCAGGGGCTGGGCTATGCGCTCTACGAGGATGTCGATTACATGGACGGCTACTTGCAGTCCATCAACTTCGACACCTACCTCATCCCCACCTCGGTCGATGTGCCCGAGATCAACGGCTCCTTCGTCGAGACGCACTACTCGCAGGGTCCCTTCGGCGCCAAGAACATCGCCGAGCCTGCCATGGTGCCGGTGGCGCCCACCATCCTCAATGCCATCGCGCAAGCCACCGGGCGGCGCGTGCGCAAGCTGCCCGCCAACCTGGAGCGTGTGCTGCTGGGCGAAACGCTGCACAAGAAGGGCTCGCCCGTCTCCTGCAAGGTGGCGCTCAAGAGCGTCTGAGCATTGATGGAGTCCCAGCCCATCCGGGTCGAGGTGCACTACTACGGGGCGCTGGCATTGTACGCCGGCGCCTCTCAGATCACGCTGGAACTGCCCCCCGCTGCCACCCTGCGCGCCCTACTGGATCGATTGGCGGAGATCAACCCGCCCGCCTACCGCGACCTGGTTGCGGACGGCGGCTTCTTGCGCGTCATGCACAACGAAACGCTCGTCCCTGCGGATGGGCTGGAGGCGCCTCTCGCCGAGGGCGACACCGTCGCGCTGGTCCCCGCCATCTCCGGCGGGTGAGTTCAGCTCACGGATAAGCAACCTGTCATTGCGAGGGTCGTGAAGCGACCCGTGGCAATCTCCCGTATTTCCTAGAACCAACCACAGAGACACCGAGAAAAATATGTTGGGTGGCGTTGGCGCGCCACCCAGCGCGTATCTGTGAGTACGCCTGGCATTCGTTTTTGGGGTGCCGGTATAAGGAACGAATGAAACGAATAGGCTGGGGAGTGGACGACGGAGACCACCGGGAGGAATTGATTTTGATTTTAAGGTTCCGGTATAGGATACAAAGGGAACAATTCAGGGAGGGAAGAGTTCATAGGGACTAGAGTATTAGACGGTGGGCGGTGAGACTTCGAAGCGGTCGATGAGTAAAAAGTCGATGAGGGAAAAGTTTATAGTGACTAGATCATTAGACGGCGGGGCGTAGGATTATTATAGTACATATGTTCTGTTTTGTCAAGTGAGGATTTTGGGAGATTGGCGCGGAGGTGTTGAACTACGAAGGCTGGGAGGAAGGGGGTAAGAAGGGCAGGTGGATGGGGGGATGCCTTTTGGGAAGGCTATTTTGGCTGGATGGACTGTTCTGTCACGCTGCGACGCGACCGAGAGGTTTGGCTCTGGGTCGACCGGTGAGATTCTTCGGCTGCTGCGCAGCCTCAGAATGACGGGGGGGGATAGTAAAAAGTCGATCAGTGATTAGAGCATTAGACGGTGGGCGGCGAGGCTTCGAAGCAGTCGATGAGGGGGAACATTCAGTGAGATTCTTCGGAAGGTTCGGGGAAGAATGATGCTGGTTATTGATGTTTAATCTTCATCGATCAATATCACCCTTACCGGCACGGAAGGGAAATGCCGCTTCAACCGTTCGACGTCATATATTAATTGTTCGCCATAAGAAACGCCGGATGACATGTGTTTGTGCAAGCCATGACATGGCACGATCTCCACGCCGACATCAGCCTTTTGCTCGTTGAAGAAGTATTGGAATTTAGCCAGGTCGTAAAACATGAAAGCATATTTGCCGAACTGCACTTCGACCAGGACTCGCTCCTTACAGAAGTCGATTTGTTTGAACGCCCCCGGTATTTTCACTTCGTGATCCGGGATTTCGATCGTATAAGTATCCCTTAATTCCTGGAAGCCAACTTCCCGGAAATGCCCCTTGAATTGATTGTTCATATCGATTGGCGAGATAAGCATCCGCCCGCGTTTGGTTTTTTCGAGACTTTCCTTGATGCGGTTGGCTGTAACTTTTGCAATGACGGCATCGATTTGTTCGTTGATTTCCGGATACCGCACCAATAGGATTTCCGCACCGCCCAGGTGTGAGTATTCGTAAATCTTCTTCATTTATCGTCCTTAGTTGTGTATTTCCCCTTCTTATCCAATAGCTTGCCTTGAGCGGCAAAGCCAAGCTCGATTTTCTTGGGTGGGATATAACTGTGGTTATCGTTCGGATCATAAACGGGTCGATCCATCGGTCTGATTTGGAGTTCGCCTTTTTCAGCCAGGGTGATGCGTTCCTGTGCGATAGCGTGATACTCTTGGATAATTTCAGCCCCGATTGCCTTCCTTCCGTGCATCAAACTGGCGATTGCGGTTGATCCAACACCCATAAATGGATCGAGCACCCAATCACCTGCATTCGTAAACGCAAGGACGAGTCTTTCGATGAGTTCGACCGGAAACTGGCAAGGATGGTCGGTTTTTTCGATGTGGTTTGCCTTCACATTCGGGATTTCCCAAATATCGGAGGGGTTCTTGCCCAATGGATTGCCGGATAATTCCCCTATTTTAGGACCTTTGAAATGTTTCTTTTGAGGGTATTTCTGGGGGATGCGGACTGCATTCAAATTGAAAGTATATTGATTGGTTTTCGTAAACCACAGAATCACCTCATACCGCCCGGAAAACCTTTTTTGCGCATGAAGACCGTGTCCAAAATGCCAAACAATCCGATTGCGCAAGTGAAGTCCATATTTTTGGAAGATGGGAAACAGGACGATATCCAACGGAATGATTTCGCTGTCGAACACGTAATTTCCAACCTGCCAGCAAATGCTGCCGGTATCGCTGGTAACGCGAACGCATTCTGCGATGATCGATTCTTGTTGGGCTAAATATTCATCCAGGCTTAGCTTTGTCTCGTATGGTTTCCCAATGTTATAAGGCGGCGATGTGACGACCAGGCTGACAAGATTGGACGGTATCTGCGGAAGCAGGTTTCTGACATCTCCGTTATATAAGACAACGTCCGATGTTGGATCAAATTCATTCTTAATGATGACTTTTCCCATACCAGGAATTATACCTGCGATAAATTGATGCAGAAGGTGATGGTATCCGCCGCAGGAACCACTACAAGTGCCAAAGCTTTCATTACAAGTTTGATCGGCAAAAACTCCTCTAAAGCTAACTAAGAAAATAACTAAAGTGATAATGAAAATTGATTTTATTCGCATAACCAATACTTTCGCCAGCCAAATGAGCTGTTAAAAGTTGCTCGACCTGACTGACGACCGGCGTCTCGGTCGGGGCGGGGGTGGCACTTGCCTTCGGTCTGCTGGTGCTGGTGACGGCAGGTTTTTCTTCGGGAACGGGTTCGTGGGGGTTGGGGGTGATCGTAACAGAGGCGCAAGCAGCTAAAACCAAAGCCACAAGGGTGGTGATGGGCAAAGCTCTGTAAACTTCGTCAGGCAAATCGTCAATGATAGAGAAGGCTAGCTTGGAACTTGTTTTGATCCGCCCTTCAGTATTCCCAAAATGGCGCCAATAGCGCCTTGTAAAGCATTTTTGGGTTCTGCAGGCGTTGCTGTTCTGGCTTGTTCTGCCGTGGACTCGATTTGATCTAAGGGTTCTTTTCTGGTGCGCTGATCAGGTGCCATGGGATGATCGCTCGCCTTCTCCGTGGAAAATACATTTTGTAGTTTTTTAAACCAGGAGCAGCGCTTTGTCGAAGAGCTTGAAAACCATTGACAAACGCCACTCAGCGCCCTCGTGGCTGAGGATCTTCTCCAGCCAGTTCGGCTGTTTCGCGTTGCCTCGAATCAACCAGCCTGATACTTGTTTTGACCAAATTCTCCATTTCCTCCCATTTGATTTGTTCTTTCTTTGCTCAATTTTAATACAGAAAACCCTGTGTGCGGGATTTGTTCTGTGAAAAGGGAAAGGTCGATGCGGGTGGGTTTCCATTTGGGCGGGCTATTTCGGCAGGATGGACTGTTCTGTCACGCTGCGACGCGACCGAGAGGTTTGGCTCTGGGTCGACCGGTGAGATTCTTCGGCTGCTGCGCAGCCTCAGAATGACGGGGGGGATAGTAAAAAGTCGATCAGTGATTAGAGCATTAGACGGTGGGCGGCG
>JABLXM010000073.1 GCA_013177815.1 Anaerolineae bacterium
TCTCCCGCCGCGAGCATGGCGGGACGATAAAGTTGATCCATATATTCCTCCAGCATACGCCGCGTGCTGAATAGCGGAAGCAGCGTACGGATATTTTCCTTCATTTTCGTTATCCAGTCACCGGGCAGGTTGTCATGGCTGCGGCGGTGATAGTATAAAGGTACAATCTCATTTTCAAGCGTTTCGTAGAGACTTTCGGCATCGGCAGCGTCTTGCTCGTTGGGGTCGCTGTAATCTTCATCCGTGCCGATTGCCCAGCCGTTCATGCCGTTATAGCCCTCATGCCACCAGCCATCCAATACGGAGAAATTCAAAACGCCGTTGAGCGCGGCTTTCATGCCGCTGGTGCCAGAAGCCTCGTTTGGACGGCGGGGTGTGTTCAGCCAGACATCGACGCCCTGGACGAGATAACGGGCGATGTTGATGTCGTAATCTTCCAAAAAGACCAGCCGACCGCCGGAATGCGAATCTTTCACCGCGCGGTAGACTTGCTGGATCAATAATTTACCAGGTTCATCGGCAGGGTGTGCTTTGCCTGCGAAAATGATCTGCACTGGTCTGGCTGGGTCGTTGATGATCTTCAATAAACGGTCGAAATCGTGCATGATGAGGTCGGCGCGCTTATAGGTCGCGAAGCGCCGGGCGAATCCCAGCGTGAGTGAATAAGGTTCCAACATGACGCCACTGGCGATCACCTGGACGGGGTGGATATCGCCCCGCATCCACTGCTGACGGATGCGTTCGTTGGCGTAAGTCAACAGTTTACGTTTGAGGTGGCTGCGAACTGCCCACAACTCGCCATCCGGGATCCTTTCGACCGCATCCCATAATTCGGGTTCATCCAGCCGCGCCATCCAATCGTCCCCCAGGTAACGATCGAACAACAAACGCATGCGGCGCGCCAACCACGATCCGGTATGAACGCCGTTGGTGATATAGGTGATCGGGACTTCTTCCTCGTCCTCTAAATCTTTCCAGAGGAAGTGCCACATGCGGCGGGAGACATGCCCGTGCAGTTCCGAAACGGCATTGCGCTGGTCCGAGTTGCGGAGCGCCAGCACCGGCATGCTGAACATTTCGCCCCACGGTTGCAGATGCAGCGCCAGGTTGATGAAATCGTCGCGCGTCATCTTCAGGTCCTGCCAGGTGTTCGCCAAGTACTTATCCACCAGCCACAGTGGGAACTGGTCATTGCCCGCCGGTACCGGGGTGTGGGTGGTGAAGACGTTGGTCTTACTGATGATTTTTGCCGCGGTCTGGAAGTCCATCCCGTTGGTCATCATCTCGCGCACGCGCTCCAGCAACATGAAAGCGGAATGTCCCTCGTTCATGTGCCAGACGGTTGGCTTGTAACCCAGCTTGCGGAGCGCCCTCACCCCGCCAATACCCAGCATGATCTCCTGGGAAATGCGCAATTCCGGATCGTTGGTGTACAGCCGGGCATTGAGTTGGCGGTCGTTGGGGGCGTTCTCTTCCACATCGGAATCGAGTAAGTACAGCGAAACCCGACCAACTCGCACCTGCCAGATGCGCGCCCAAACCTCGCGCCCCGGCAGCATGATCGAGATCATCAATGGTGACCCGGTTTCATCCAGCATTGGCATGATGGGGGTCTCATCGAACTTGATGAGCAGATTGTTGGTTTGCTGCCAGCCATCCTCGGTGATGTGTTGGGAGAAGTAGCCCTGTTTGTAGATGAAGCCGATGCCAACCAGGGGTAATCCCAAGTCGCTGGCTTCTTTCAAATGATCCCCGGAGAGCACGCCCAGACCGCCGGCATAGACCGGCAGGCTTTCGTGTAAACCAAATTCGAATGAAAAATACGCGATCTGTTGCCCGGCGCCGTCCGGGTAGGCTTCCTTGTACCAACTTTGCCCACCTGCCAGATACTCGTCATAGGTTTTAAAGACCCGGTCGAACAGTTCAAGGTAATAACGGTCGTTGATGACTGCGTTCAGTGCTGGGCGGTTGACCTGGCGAAGAAAATTGACCGGGTTGTGATAGACGTCCTCCCACAGGGTTCGGTCAATGAGACGATACAAATTCTGCGCGTCGGGATTCCACGACCACCACAGGTTGTATGCCAATTCACCCAGACGTTCGAGCCGGCGGGGAAGGTGAAAATGGTTCGGTGTTTTGGCAGTATTAATTTCCATTGGATGATCTCGCTTGTTTTTTGATGATTGAGGGGTTTAACTGGGACGATGTTCAATGCCCCCGAACAGCATCCTGACTTATTTATCCGGGTCGATCACACTGTCGATTGCCCAGCGCCCACCGGACTGCGACAATTGGAATTCGCGCGCCCCGGTCTTGCCTTTCATTTCCACCACCACCACAACCGATGCAGTGGCAGGGTCAGGCACCACCGATGCGGATTGGATCAGGAATCCATTCAACGAGCCATCGAAATCGAGTAAGGCAGCCGGTCCACCTGCCGGCAGGCTTGCCTGCGCCGCGGGACTGAGGTATTGAAGCATGGCTTCGTTGTCCTGGCTGTAGGCATTCAGGAAGGCGCCTACCACGCCTTCGGCTGTTTGCGGGTAACCCTCGGAAGGAGCGGTTGCCACTGCATCGGGCGTGGCTGGTTGGGGGGGTGTGCTGCTGAGTGTGGATTGGCTGGTGGGCATCGGCGCGGCGTTGGAAAAACCCGGCAGGTTGCACCCGGCGATGACTACAATGACCACAAGGCTCAGCAATGGGATTAGACGATTCATTTAACGCGCCCTATTATAACCGATACCTGCGGGAATAGCGGCACAACCTTCTACAGCCAGCCAGAACAGCATTTCACGAACGGGGAACCTTTCATTCCAACCGCGCCTATCCCAGCCTTCGGGCACCACCAGGTCGCCGGCATATACCACCTGACCGATATCAACACGGCGGAATTGCGCCACTGCGAACAACGCTGCCGCTTCCATTTCCACAACGGAACAGCCTTCAGCCACGCGCGCTGCCCGCTTGCGCTCGGTCTCGCGATAGAGCGCATCCGTGGTCCAAGATTTACCGATCACGTATGGCACTTCCCGACTTTGCAGCACGCCCTCGATTGCGCTGGTGACCACTGGGGCGGCAGAAACGCTGCGTGCGGCGGGCAGGTAGTGGTATGAAGTGCCCTCATCCCGAACGGCTTCTGCCACCACCACAACGTGTTCGGATGCGATTTCATGCACCAGCACGCCGCAGCCACCGCACACCACGAATTGCTGCATCCCCATGCTGATCAGTTCCTCCAAAAATCCGGCTGCCAGGGGTGCGCCCACCCCGGGGTGGGTGACGGCGAGCGTTTGACCTTCCCATTCGACCAGATAGATGGGGTTGGCGCCGATCTCGCTGTTGAGTGCGTGCACGGGTTTGATCTTGCCCTCATTTGCCAGATGCTGTAACACATCTTGGAAGAAACACAACACGGTTTTACGCGGCGCTTCGCCTTCCGTCCAGCGCTGGCGTGGTTCGAGAATGGCTCTTTGATCATTGTCGAATTCAAGGATTGGGGCGGATATCATCGGTAATACTCCTGACCGGATTTGGCGTTCATTCGTCACCCTGGGAAAGCGGAAAATCCTCCAACGGGATCGGGTTCATCGGCACAGTTTCCGGCGAGGCGCCGAGCACGAGCGAGACGGCGGTATTCGCCAGGGTGGTGGTACGAAAGACGTATGGGTCTTGCAGGCTGGTTGCACGGGTGGGATAGACGAAGATGCCCAGGTCGCCCACCCACTCCTTGCCCTCCAGCATGGTCAAGGTATAGCTCCCATCCGGGATGGCTGCGATGCCGGCGCTTTCATGGGAGCGAATAAAGAGCGCGTACAACAACCCGCCGGCGTAATTGGTGACCGCCACGACCATATCCTGCTCGCCCGCGTTGGAGATGGTCAATTCTCCCAGTCCGTTCACGCCGGGGTCGTCGACCAACAGTTCGCCGTTCAACGGTCGATAGCTGCCGGAAGGGATCTGGCTGCAAGGGGCATCCAGCACCACGTAGATCGGGTCGCCGCTGACCCAACCCTTGCTGCCACTGGGGCTGAAGACTTTCAACCATTCACAGTCCTGGCGTTTGCCAACCACCAACAGAATGTCGTTGCGCACCAGGGTCTCGATGGTGGGTTGATCACGCCCCGGTCCCTGGCGCAAGTTCAGACCGTTGGAATGCACTCGGGCTTGTGGCTGCGGGGTGGGCGTGAGGAACCTGGTGGGGGTCAGCGTGACACGCGGGGTGGGCGTTGCGGGCGGCGGCAGGGTGGGGCTGGGGATGCTGGCAGTCAGCGTGGCGTAGATGTGGGCGGCGATTTGGGTGCCAAGCTGGTTGACATCCGGCGCCGGCTGACAGGCGGCTATCATCAGAGTCAGGCAGACCGTGCCGGCGAGCAGGATATGTCTAAACGGCGAGCGGGTCATATCCGATCCATTCGATATCATCTATCCCCGTGAAGCGCTGCGCCATCACCTGCAGCGCCTGGGGGTTGTCATCGACCAGGATGAAACGCCGTTCCAGTTCCAGACAGGCAGCGCCGGTGGTGCCGCTGCCGGCGAAAAAGTCCAGCACAATTTCGCCCGGGTTCGAGTGCGCTGTGATGATCCGCCGCAAGATTGCCAAAGGCTTCTGGGTTGGATAACCGGTCTTTTCCTTGCTGTTGGTCGCCACAATCGTTTGCCACCAGGTATCGGTTGGTAGTTTGCCGCGAGCGGCTTTCTCGGGTCCAACCAGCGCCGGCGCCATATATGGGACGCGTGCGATCTGGTCGCGGTTGAAGGTGTAATGGTCTGGGTCACGGGCGTACCACAGGATGTTGTCGTGTTTGGCAGCCCACTTCTTGCGAGAGCGACCACCGAAATCATACGCCCAGATGATCTCGTTGATGAAGCGATCCCGTCCGAAGATGTTGTCCAGGAGGACCTTGCAATAGTGAACTTCGCGGTAATCGATATGGAAGAACAGGCTGCCGTTGGGTTTTAGCAGGCGGTGCGCTTCCAGCAGGCGCGGTTCGAGGAATGCCAGGTAATCATCGAAGTTGTCGGCATACGCCTGACGACCCAACCGTGTGGTTTCATAACGCTGTCCGGCGAAGCCGGTCCGGTCGCCATTTTCCGAGCGTTCTGTTTTGATTCGCACGCGCGATTGCACCCGCCCGGTGTTGAAGGGCGGATCGATATAGATGAGATGGACGGATTCGGACGGCAGGGCGCGCAGGATGGGGAGGTTGTCTCCAAAATAGACCTGATGGTGCATGCGAATATTGTAGCAGAAGATGAGTGTGGGCTGGGGAAGTTCATTGATGAGGGATAAGTCGATTTGTGATCAGAGCACCAGACGGGTGGGTGGGGGGGAGTGGAAAGTAAAAAGTCGATAAGGGTGGGCTCTTTTCTGGCGGCGGGTATTCGTTTTCGGGTGCCGGAATAAGAAACGAATGGAACGAATAGGCAAGGCAATATAGGCTATGGGGGATGTTAAGGTGCAGGACGGGAACGCAAAACATTACGCTGTCATGACTGCCAGCGAAGGTCTACCGTTTGTCAATTATAGAACAAAAGTACTATTTTGTCAAGCCTGAATTGCGCCATTACTTGAGGCAGTTGGCTCGTAAACTCTGCTGTTTTTTTTCATTCAATCAAGGCTTGCTGGCGCGCCAGCAAGCCGGTTGTATTTTGTTGGAATAGACGTCAAATTCACAACCGTTCTTTTTCCCACAAGCCAATTCCTTTGGGTGATCGTTCATGCTCTCCATTCCAGTCACTCTCATGTGACCAACAGGTTGTAAAAGTAGAACAAACGGACTATAATAGAACATATATACTAATATTATAAGGTTAAACCTGTGCACCGATCCTACTTGATGACCCTGGCTGCGGTAATGTGGCTGAGTCTGGCGGCGTTTATCCTGGTTCTCGATGGCGAACCGCAGCGAGAGGCGCTCCCTGCGCCGGCGGCGGAGAGCACCCAGGCGCAACCAGCCGGCGATGAGCGCCCCGCCACTGCGCCCGGTGATTTTCGCTTGCCGTATGATCAATACCTCATCACCCAGGGCGTGCACGGCTATGAGTACGGACATGCTGCCATCGACCTGGGCGCAGGCGAGGGCGCGCCGTTATACGCGCCGATCTCCGGCACGGTGATCGTGAACACGGTCGATGAGTTGCAAAATACGATCCTGGTGATCGAAAACCAACGTTATGCGGTGACGCTGATGCATGGCATCTATACCGTCGCGCCGGGCGATCCTTTGACGATTGGGGATCTGATCGGATCAGAATCCAACCAGGGCAACACCCAGGATTATGATGGTGTGCCGTGTTTCTATTACGGACGTGATTGTGGTTATCACACGCACTTGAACGTCCTGGACAAGATGAGCGGGCAGAACGTCAATCCGCTCGACCTGGTCAGGTGATCTGAATGGCATCGGTCTGCGCAGCCTGAGTGACGTTGTTGATCCACTTGCGCGAGCGGAAGCGCGCCAAGCCGATCAGGTATTTCACCACTTCTTCCAGCGCAACCATCAGGTAGACGATATAGACCGGCTGGTGGAAGACGAATGCCGCCACCAGCGCGATAGGCACGCCCACGAACCATACCGATGACGCATCGACGATGAAAGCGAAGCGGGTATCCCCACCGCTGCGCAGGATGCCCACAAAGATCACGAGGTTGGAAACCCGCACCCACAACGTCAGACCGAAGGCGAGAAAGATGCGCTGGGCGTACTCTTTGACCAACGGGGATACCTTGTAAAGCGAAAGGATTGGATCAGCCAGGGCTGCCAGCAGGATGCCGACCAGGATGGCACCCACCGTTGCCAACAGGATCGAGTTGCGGGCGTATCGATAGGCGGTTTTTTCTTCGCCGGCGCCGATGCGGTTGCCAACCAGGATCGAGCAGCCTTCCGAGATTCCCAGGAAGATGGTAAACGCCAGCCCTTCGATGGTGCCCAGGATGTTGACGGCTGCGACCGCCTCGGTGCTGATGCGGGCATAGACCAGGATATACATGTTGACGCCCAAGGACCACAGGAATTCGTTCAGCGCCACCGGCAGCGCCCGGCTGATGACGCGGCGGAAGAACTGCTTGTCGTAGATCAGGTCGCGCGGTCGGGCGGCGACCGGCGAGCGACGGCTATAAAGCAGGATCAGCAGGATGCCCAGTTCGACGAAGCGCGACAGGGTGGTGCCCCAGCCGATCCCCAGTGCGCCCAGCGCCGGCATGCCCAGCTTGCCAAAGATGAGGATGTAACTCATGCCGGTGTTGAAAACCAACGCGACCATGGATGCCAGCATGGGCACCCGCACCTGCCCCACGCTGCGCGCCACTGCGGAGAAGGACAGGGTGATGGAAGTGGCGATGAAGTTCAACCCCAAGATGCGCAGGTATTGTGAGCCGAGGGCGATCACTTGCGGGTCGCTGGTGTAGAGCGATATGGCTGTCCGTGGTATCAGCAGCGCGATCAGCGTGAACACGGATGAGCCTGTCAACGCCATTGTCAGGCTGATGCCGAGCACTTTGCGGACGCTGGTCACATCCTGCTTGCCCCAGTACTGCGCGGTGAAAATGGCGCAGCCGGAGGTGATGCCAAACAACATGAAGAACAGCAGCATGGAGACCTGATTCGCCAGCCCCACCGATGCGACCGAAACCTCTCCCAGTTGACCGACCATGACACCGCCCACCAGCGTCAGCGACGAGGTGATGAATTGCTGGGCGATGATGGGCAGCGCCAGGCTAAAGAGTTGCCCAAGGTACTTTCTATCCATATGGTTCCGCTCCCGATGGAACGGCTAATTATAACCGTCAGGCATGTGGGAAGGATGGGAATCCAGAATCAACGGGTTGACTGTAAGGGAAATGAGGCGCAGCCTGTAGATAACAAAAAGATTCCCGGCAGAAGATCGTTGAACAGAATGTATCCAGTTCTTTTTACGAGAGGGCTTTGTATTTATTGATCAATCATTGGGCTGGGCGTATCCATACCTCCTGAAGGTCCATCGCAATAAAGCCATTCATGGATAGTCTAGAAGCCTGTTCAGGAGTTGCCGACCCGATTAAGAACAGTCTCTCATTGGACCAGTTGATGATTGTGTCAATATTGGTGTCAATATCTGCATGCCACATGTATGGAAGCATATTCTCATGCCCCATCACTTCGACCAGGTAATATTTGTACGGCACGGCTGAATACGGTTGGGGGAAGAAAAAAATAAATTCCCCTTCTTCCCATTCTTGACTGAGAAAGATGGCAGTTTCACGTGCCATGCCTTTATTACCCTGGTAATATGGAATTAGTGCAGCCAGGCTTGCAATACAAAGCAAGCCCACCCCAAAACTGCGAACTATCTGGGCGGGGAATTTACAATTTGCGAGAGCTTTCATCGATATTTTTTCGACCAGTGCATTAAAGCCAATAGCGCCGATCAATAGAAATACAGGTAAAAGGAAAATAAAATGACGCGCCACGATAAAATATCCCCGGATGACTGCAAGGGACAAGACGATACCAGCCTGAACGATCGTGCTATACAATAATATCGAAACAGGTGCGTGAGCTTTTTTATGTAATAAATAGATTAAGCCGTAAGCTTCTAAAATGAAGCAAAACGCCCCCCACATGTAAACTGTCCATGCACCAGAGGATGTTATCGGAAGCCAGCCAAGTCCTGTGCCTAACGCATTCGGCAGAGATTCATATTTCGATAGCGGTTCTGCAACTCTTGAATTATAGCCGGCAAAAAAATAGTATGCGGATAGTGTTCCTAACAGGATAAAAATCATACTTACTGTGAAAGATCTGATAGAGCTTTTGTTTCTTTTGTTGCCGGAGAACGCCAACCATAGCACCCCGTTGACTAATGAAAAAGGGACAAAGATATGGAAGTATCCACCAATAATTGTTGCTAGAGTAAAGATTGTCCAGTCTCTGGCACGAGATGATTTCAGTGCAACCAGAAATAAATTTGTGGACAACAAATAAAAAAAGATGAGAGAGCTGTAAAAACGTAATTCCTGGGAGTATTTCACGAGTAAAGGAGATAGAGCAAGCAGCAGTATACCAATTAACGCGTTTCTTTTATCAGTCAGCTTGCAAAATAGATCATAGCTAACGATGAGAGTTAATGTGCCCCAAATTGCAGAGGGAAGACGAAGCCAACCTTCATTAAGGGTAAATTGTCCGATGAACCATGTAATCACGTAATCAAGTGGGACTGATGCAACATGTGATCGGACGAGAAAAATGAACTCATCAAATGAGTTTACAAAAATGACAGATGCTACACCTGTTTCGTCGAGCCAGAAACTATCTTTGCCAATTTGGTAGATACGGAGCATGAAAGCTAATAGCGTAACCAGCGATACCTGAAGGCGACTATCTCTTAGCCCAAGCATAATGAAAAACCCCTTATTGTTTTTTGCTTGGATATTCCCGGTTGTTTTTAACATTTGCGAATTTATTATAGTGTCAAAGTCTATCGCAATGATGTTGTCGTCAGCATTCTGGAGTAGTTACCCTGAATTGTGTGCTCGATCAGGTTTCGAATTTTCCGTCCGCCAACGGGAATTGCATCACCCGGTTGCGTCCAGCCGCTTTGGCAGCGTAAAGGGCATGGTCGGCTTTTTGCAACACTTCGATCCATGATTGCCCGTGCACCGGGAAGCTTGCCAAACCGACCGATATGGTCAACTTGATGGGCGGCTGGTGATCATTCAGCGAAAACTGCTGGCAGGCAATGCGCAACTGCTCGCTGCGCTGGTGGGCAATATCCAGCGGCGTGTTGGGCATGATGGCGATGAACTCCTCGCCGCCGTAGCGGGCGACGATGTCGCCCGAGCGCATTCCGCTGCGCAAAAGTTCGCCGACTGCAATCAGCGCCAGGTCACCGGTCTGGTGCCCATAGGTATCATTGATGTTCTTGAAATGATCGATATCGATCATCATCATGCTGACGGAATAATGGTCGCGCATTGCACGCGAGAGTTCCAGCGTCAGGCTTTCCTCCAGAAAGCGCCGGTTGTAACACCCGGTGAGCGGATCGCGGATCGCCTGGTTGCGAAGTTCGGTCTGAAGTTGCTGGATCTCTGCCAGCCGTTCTTGCAATGACTGATTGGTCTTTTCGATCTCAGCCTGGGCTTCCTGGGCATCCAGCATCAGGTTCAGCGCCGCCCGGCGTTCCGCCACCAACTCCTGGGCGCGTTGCTCTAGTTCCTTGCGGGAGTTTCGCAGACTCTCCACCATGCGATTGAAGGCGATGGCGAAATCACCCAAAAAATCCACCCGCTGGTTCAGGTTACCGCCGGCGATGCGCTGCGCCTGCCAGGTCAGGTGGCGCAGGTTGGCTTGCAGTGACTTGAGCGCGCCAACCAATTTGCCTTTCCCATCGGTGCTCGTCTCCAGATCGCCCTGCGAGAGCGCGGTCGCAAATCGTTGCAGCGATACCAGTTCTTCCATCATCTCCAGGTAGGTGGTATCCTGCGCCAGGGATTCGGGCAGATGCTCCGGCAGTCTGCCGCTACGCAGCACCTCTTCGAGCAGGTCTGCGTGGCTGGTGGTGGGAGTGGGAAGGGTATCTTGATCGGACATGATGGCATCGACCCGGTTGGTGCATTGCGATCGTTATTGCGGGTTTTCCCTGTCAGGCGGTGGGATGGGATATTTGGCGTCACGCCCTAGTTCTGCCAGCAACCGGTTGATCTCTTCCTTAAGCTCGATCATGCGTTGTTCTCTGCCGACCATGGCTTGGTTGAAAAGCGTCAGCTCTTCGAGCGTACGGTTCAATTCCAGTTCGATCTGCTTGCGGTCAGAGATATCGTCGAATGATGCGAATATTGCCGGCTGGCTCAGGTAGCTGATCTTGCTTGCCGAGGTCAGCGCCCAAAAGGTCTTGCCGCGCCCAGTCTTGTACTCGACTTCGAAATTGGAGACCACCCCGGAACGTTGCAGTTCGGTCACCAGCTCCTTGCGGTGGGCAGGGTTTACGTAGTACGCCGGCGCCGGGTTGCCGATAGCGCTGCCTGGCGCTTCATCGAACAGTTGGCTGGCTTGTTGGTTGTAGTAAAGCACAGCGTTATCGTGCAGGCTGGTGATGACGATGGGGAACGGCGCGCCATCCAATAGCTGGCGGTAACGCTTCTCGCTTGCCAGGATGGTGTCTTCGACTTGTTTGCTTTCCGAGACATCCTGCAGCAGGATCACCCGCCCCTGGGTGCGGGCGCGGCGATCCATCAATGGGGTTACCTGAAGGTCGAACCACACTGCGCCTGCGCCACTTCCGTGGGTCAGACGGGTGAACGTGATCTCCGGGGAGGTCAGGCATTCTGCCCATTCCGGCAGCCCGCTCAGCAACTCCGAAATATCAACCCCCTGCCAGCGCTGCTGCGGCGCCTCCAGAACCGATTGCAGGTAGCGCCGCGCGGCAGCATTAAGATCAGCGATGTGATTGTGGTTGTCCAGTACGATCACGCCGGTCGTCATGCTCTGGAAGATGGCATCGCGGGTGTTGGGTTGTTGCTTGAACAGGCGGATTTGAAAGATGGCACCGGCTGCAATCACGCTGGTTATGGTGACCACACCGGCGGTCAGTCCGAAAGGCGCGAGCGGATCGAGACCGAATAGATCCAGCGCGAGCGCCGCCGCCGGCAGCAGAATGGCAGCCATCAAACCGAAGCGTTGCGCCCAAGAGGGTTGACTTCGATCCCGCCAGAGCAGGGTCACCAGCGCAGCCAGCAGCATCAGCGTTCCATGACCGAGTGAGATCCAGAACCAGATGTTCCACGACAACTCGAGGGTAGGATAGAAGCCGTTGCTCGCCAATTGGGCATGCCAAAAGAACAGCCGGTGCATCGGATTGGTCCAGGCGATCACCAAAGCCGCGACGGGAACGATCAGCATCAGGGTCACCGGCAGGGGGCGCAGCCACTTGAACTGATTGCGCATATCCAACACAAGCATGAGCCACAGTGGAGGCACCAGCACCAAGCTGGTCAACAGCAGGTTGTGCCAAAACACTTTGCTGTTCAAGTCGGTGGAAAGGATGAGCAGCCCTTGAAAGATCGCACCAAAGAAGACCAGCAATTGGATCAGGATGAATGGGAATGCTCCCGCGGAGCGCCTGTGCGGCAGGGCGGTGACCACCAACAGGAGCGCCAGCCAGCCGGCGATCAGGTAGGGGAGGAGATAGGGGGTCAGATTCCAGTCCATGTGGTCGGTTGCGCCTTACGGTCGTTGTCGATGGCAAGTGCGGATACGCCTGCCATATCGTGAAACAATTATACCGGTTACTGGAGAAACCAACCCTGCATTATCGCAGCCGCCGAATGGGCGGGTTTTACATGCAATTCGGCAGTTTGGCGCTACGCATTTGGGTTGACGTGTTTATAATAGTAGGATGCGGACGACTGAACATGAGACTATCCGTGAATACTTGTCGATTTCGGATTGCCTTGCCACCGCCGGGCAGCCTGCGCGCGAGCAATTTGCCTGGATCGCGATGGCAGGTTTCGATAAAGTGATCAACCTGGCGACCCGTGATTCACCAGGCGCGGTGGCGGATGAGCGGCAGGTGGTATCGCGGTTGGGAATGGCATATCGCCACATAGCGGTCGAATGGACGCAGCCCACCGAACGGAAGCTGCGGGATTTCTTTTTGGAAATGCGCGCCAGCGCGGATTTGAGATTGTTCGTTCACTGCGCCTTCAACCAGCGTGTTTCGGTGTTTGTTTACCTTTACCGGGTGATGGAACTGGGCGAACCGCGCTCGACTGCCTGGCAACAGGTGCTTGAGATCTGGCAGCCGGATGAAACCTGGCAGTCATTTATCGAGCGTTCGCTAGCAAACCATGCCGCAGAATGACAAACCCCCGGTGGGAGCATTGCCAACCGAGGGTTTGTACCTCCCGCCGGAATGATTTACTGATCTAGCGGGATGACAGGCAGCTTGCGTACGAACAGCACATTGTAAAGATTGCCGATGAGATCGATGCTCGATACGACGATGACCAAGGCGATGACCCAGGTCGCCATGTTTTCGAACATCATTCGCAGCACCGGTTCCGTCATGATCTCGGCGTTCTGCATGAGGTTGGGCTGGATGATCGGATCGGAGCTTAATACGATCACCCAGAAAGCAATGCCGGCAATATCGAGGACGATTTCGTACCAGCGGATGGCGGTGGTTGTGGCGCGCATGCGCAACAGCAGCAAGTTTTTTATGATATCCGCAGCCAGCAACACGGTCAGGAAGGGGACATAGGTAAAGAACAGGGGGGTGAAGATTGGGCGGTATGACCAGACTCCATTATGGTTGTTGTAGATGCCGATGACCCCCGGGTAGAAGTTCAACAATACGATGACGATGATCGTCATGACGATGGCGATGATCGTCAGGACCGGATTCACTTTCTCATTCGCCGGTCGTTTTTCCAATTTGCGAGGATTCCAGGTGCTTCCTTCGTCATCCTTTTTAGGACCGTAGCGATCCAGGAGCGCGAAGACGATCACAATGTTCGCAAACGCGGTCAAGAAACCGCCCACGAACTCCAACAGCGAATTTAGTATCGCCTGGGGGACCTGCGCCGGGCTGATCGCCTGGGTGCCTATGTCGAACCCCAGACGTGCCAGTGCCAATCCGCCCAGGACGGCAGACACGATCTTTAGAACAAGGGTGAACAAGGGGTAGTAGACCGGACCGATCAGGTAGTGGGGCTCGCGGTATCCTTCTGCAACTTTTTCTGGAGAGCCGAATTCGCGCAACACTTGTGCCACCAGGTCATCATCGATCGGTTGCCCGCTTTCTGCCGCGCGGTTTTCCAACGTTTCCTCCAATAGGGAGCGAATCTCGGCTTCGATGTCCGCCCGCCGCTTACGGGGTAACTCCTGCCCCACATGGTAGATATAGCGATCCAACAATTCATTTTCCATTTTGTTCTCCAATTCCAGGTAACATTTGGTCGATCGTCTCAACCATTCGCTTCCACTCGATCGTCAGGCGTTCCAACAGGTCGATACCTGCCGGGCTGGTGCGGTAGTAGCGGCGCGGTCGTTCGTCTTCGACCCGCCAGGCGCTTTCCAGCAACCCCTGGCTTTCCAACCTGCGCAGCAAGGGATATAAGGTGCCCTGCTCGATGTCCATCCCCTTTTGGGAGAGCGCCCGAAGCACCGAATAGCCGTACCCTTCCTGTCGTAATTCACTGAGAACTGCCAGCAGGATGATGCCGCGGCGCAATTCCATTAAAGCGTTGTCATATACATTATCATTTACCATAATATACCTTGATATATATAATACTGTGTAAAACATAGTATGTCAAGATGATTTCACGTTCGTTAACCTTAAAATTTAGCGCTACGAGATGATTGGCTTAAGATGGGGGTATGCGGTATGGGACGCCTGAATGCTCTACCGCCCAGCTTTTGCCCGGCGGCGCTGTGTTCAAGTAAATCCAGTCTCGTTGTGTAGGCGTGGGCTACGCCGCCGATGCTTTGCGCAGCACCTTGCGGATGCGCGCTGCCGCCGAGGTGGTGACTTCTGGCATGCGCTGTTCGAGGATAGCCGTGAATTCCTGGCGGGATTGGGCATCCACGGCGCTGACGATGTATTCGCTGTGCTGGGCGATCTCCTTGCTGCGGCAGGTGCGCAGGTGATCCAGGAGGTGCGGCAGGATTGCGCGCCGGTAAGCGTCTTTGGCGGCTGCAACTCCCGCCAGCGTTTTGATGCCGTTGTCGATGGTGATGACCGAGCCTTTACCCATCGCCGCCTGGACTTCGTCCAGCCGGGCGTGGATCTCATCCGCCGCCAGCGGCGCAGTGACGCCCAGCGCGATCATCCCGCCCCACACCAAACGATTGTGCTTGCTGTTCAACAGATCCAGGAATGCGTCCGCGTATCCGGCGATCAGGTCGGGTGCCAGGTAGCCGATCTCATAAAGCGTTTTGATGCAATCGCTCTGGATGTTGGGCTCCGGGTTCTTTAAGTTGGCAACCAACTCGGCGATGCCGTCAGCGTCGCGGCGTTCTGCCAGTTCGCGCGCCAGTTGCTGGTTGGGGA
>JABLXM010000074.1 GCA_013177815.1 Anaerolineae bacterium
ACGCCCAGGAGAAACTATCCAACTGGAAGGCGATGAGAATTTCGGTGTTATCAGCCGGCTGCCAGGCAGGCTGAATATACGAGAACGGGGGTTGGAAACGTGCAACGATCAGAGAGAACCATACCAACAATGACCCGATAACCGCAGCTACCCAAGCATACCCGACGGTGCGCTGGCTGCGGTGAAGAATCACCACTACCGCGGCAATGAACAACAGGAACAACGAAGGCAGCAACGCCATCATACGTCAGATCACCTGCCCGCCAGCACGATGGAGGAATTGACCCATGCCCGGACGCCCAAACCATCGACCATGATCAACCAGGCAGTGACCACGCAGGAAGACCATGACCGGCATGCCGGTCAACGCCCAACCCTCATAGAGATTGTAGTCGGTGCGGTGCTGGGCAACCTTGACGCCGTAATCAACATGCAGTTGAGGATCCCAAATGGCGATATCGGCATCGGCGCCGGGTTGGAGCGAGCCTTTGCGGGGGTAGAGACCAAATATCTTGGCTGGATTGGAGGCGTTGAGCGCGACGAACCGGCTGGGGGTGAGCCGCTGCGCGCCCACCCCCGCCGTCCACAGGACCGGCATGCGGTCGCCAACGCCAGGCAGCCCATTGGGTATCTTCGTAAAATCGCCTCCGCCCAATTCTTTTCCGGGAATGGCAACCTGCGAACCTTCATAGATGATCGGGATATCGCCACGGTAAAAGAATGGACAGTGATCGGTCGCGACGGTTTGGATGATGCCGGCAGTCAGTCCCTTCCAGAGGGCATCATTATCCTGCACGGATCGCATGGGCGGCGAACAGATCCATTTGGCGCCATCCGGGCGGCGCAGGTCATCCTCGGTGAAAAAGAGGTATTGCGGGCAGGTCTCACCCATGACCGGCAAACCGCGATCACGGGCGTACGCCAGTTGATCGACCTCGCCAGCCATGTTCATGTGCACCACATAAAGGGGCGCGTTGGCAGTGGCAGAAAAAGCCACCCCGCGCAAAAAGGCTTCCACCGCGCCCCAGCCCGGGCGAGTGCGGGCATGCCATTCCGACTGGGTGTGACCGGCTGCGAGGGCTTCTGCCACCAGGGTATCGATCACATCGCCGTTCTCGGCATGCAACATGGTCAAGATGCCTTGTTCGCCGGCAATGCGCATGACTTTGAAGATGTCGCCATCCGGCAGGCGCAGGCGCCCGTTATATGCGGTGAAGACCTTGATGGTGGTGATGCCCTCAGCCGGCAATGCGCTGATCTCGCGGGCTACCTGGTCATCGAAGCGCGTGATATTCATATGAAAACTAAAATCGACGGCGGCTTTCGCATCCGCCCTGGCGTGCCAGCGGTCGATATTTTCGCGCAGTGGGGCGACATCCTGGGGGATAAAATCGATGACGGTGGTGGTGCCGCCGAAGGCAGCGGCTTTCATGCCGGTGTAATGATCGTCCGACGAGACGGTATCGAACATGGGCAGGTCGAGGTGAACATGCGGGTCGACACCGCCGGGCAACACCAGTTTACCGTGCGCCGGAATGATTTTGGCATCCGGCACATCGAGTTCCGGCTGAACCTGAACGATCTTTTCATCGTCAATTAGTATATCGGCGGCGAACATCTCGAACTCGGTGACGAGCGTACCGCCTTTGATCAGTTGCTTCATGGGTCACCTGTAATTATCTAAATATTCGACCAGTCGGCGCTACGATCCTCTTTGAGCAAACCAAAGGCGTTCAAGAGGGTCAGCAACTCGGAGTCGACCCATTCCGGGGATGGTGCGGCAGTTCGATATTCGACAGGATGCGCCAGCCTCTCACGCAGCGAACGCCACAGCAAATCACGCTGGTCATCCCGCACGACCAAATCCTGGAGCGTTGCAGCAGCCAGCAAGTTGGCGCCGGTGGTGTAAAGGAAGGTAACACGGCGCCACTTACCCGATTCGATGGGGCGTGGCAGCGCTTGCAGCGGACCGATCTGGAGTTTGAAATATTCCTCGGCGGCGCGCGGATGCTCCGGTTCCTCACGGAAGAGTTCCAGGCGCGAGGTCAATTCATGCCCATAGACCGGCGCAAGCCACTCGATGCGCCAGCGGTGTTGTTCACCGAAGACAGCCGTCTGGTAGAACGCCAGGAAGTCAACATCCACCACCTTGGGCGCGCGCCGCAAGGGGATGCGGTACCAGCCCAGCAAGCGGGCGATCTCCAAGTCGCGCTGCGCCGGCAGGACCGCCACCAGCACCAGGGATTCCGGGGCCAGCATGGCAGGTTGAGATCGATCATCCATGGATAATTAAGTGTACCACGTTCAAAAATAAAGCCATCGGTTAAAAAACGGAGGGCAGAGAAAATCTCCGCCCTCGCGCATTTTGTGAAGAGAGGTAAAACCCTATAGACCGACCTGCGTGTTGAAATCGGTGATAAGTTTGTCGATCTCGGGGATCTGGGACTGGATCTCGGTCCAATAATCATCATCATGCCATTGAGCCAAGATCTCCTCATAGGTTTTACCCTGCTGCTCAACCCAGGTGTAATACTTAAGGTTGTGGACGCGCTTGCGGTCCGGGTAGGTCAATTCCATCATGTTATCCGTCGCTTGACCGTGAAGGTCGCGCGCGTAGGCGCCAGCGGCATCGGTGAGGGTGAACTCGCCAAATTCATCGCGGTATTCCTGGATGCGGGTGTTGTACAGTTCCATCGAATCGGTAAGAATGGTCACCACTACATCCTTGCCGGTCAATTCGTACCACTTCGCCATCTTGATGGCTGACAGCATGTTGGCGATGCCGGAGAAACCCATCAGGTTCAGCTTGCCAACCACATCCTGCGGGACGCCTTGTTTGACCAGCAGCTCACGACCGACCGGCTCGTTGAACAGGCGCATGATGTTGACCACAGCGTTGTCATCGATGGCGGTGATCATGTCAGTATTCTTGACGTTGTGGATCCACGGGACGTGCTTGTCGCCAATGCCTTCGATGCGGTGGGCGCCAAAACCATTCTGCAACAAGGTTGGGCACTGCAAGGCTTCGGAGGCGGTGATTTTGCTGGTGGGGAACGCCTGCTTGAGGTAATCGCCACAGCCGATGGTGCCGGCGGAACCGGTGGTGAGGGCAACGCCTGCAAAGCGACCATCCTTGCCAAGTTCCTTTTTCAACACCTCTTCTATGGCGTGACCGGTGACATCATAGTGCCACAGGTAGTTGCCGAATTCTTCGAACTGGTTAAAGATCATGAGGTCCTCGCCGGACCGGCGCAGCTCCCAACATTTATCGAAAATCTCTTTGACGTTGGATTCTGAACCGGGGGTGGCAATGACTTCGCCGGCGATCTTGGCAAGCCAATCGAAACGCTCCTTGCTCATACCCTCCGGCAGGATGGCGATCGACGCGCAAGCCAGCAGGGCAGAGTCATAGGCGCCGCCGCGGCAGTAGTTGCCGGTGGAGGGCCATACAGCTTTCTGGGTGGTGGGGTCGAATTGCCCGGTCACCAGGCGGGGCACCAGGCAGCCGAACGCCGCGCCGACCTTGTGAGCGCCGGTGGGGAACCATTTGCCAACCAACACGATGATGCGGGCATCCACACCGGTGAGGCTGGAGGGAAGTTCAAGGTAATTGACGCCGCCGTAACCACCGCCGCTGGGCACGGGTTCGTTCTTCCAGGTGATGCGGAACAGGTTGCGGGGATGGACATCCCACAGACCGATGGATTTGAGTTCCTGTTTGACCCGGTCAGAGATCAGGTTGGGGTCCTTCATCTGGGCAAAGGTCGGGATGGCGATGTTGCGATCCTTTGCGCGTTGATAGGTCCGCTCCAGGCGGTCTGGCATTACAGATAGGTCGATCTTGGTCATGTAACAATTCTCCTTGTAAAAATAATTGATCCAGAATAAAAGCGCGGGGTCTGTGCGACTAGCGCTTGGATTTGATGTTCTCCTGAGACGCGGGCTTGTCCTCCGGGGATTCCATCAGGACGTACAACGGGCGACCTTTGACCTCATCATAGATGCGTCCGAGGTATTCGCCCAGAATTCCAAGAAATATCAATTGAACCCCGCCCAGAAAGAGCACCGCGATGAGGGTGGATGCCTGCCCGAAGAAGGCGTTGGAGCCCGCCAGGCGGGAGGTGGCGACGACCGGGATGGCAAGGATCGCCATACCGGCAGCAATGAAGCCAACATAGGTGGCAAGTTGCAGCGGGAAATAGGAAAAACTGGTGATGGCATTCAACGCCAGGCGGACCATCTTGCGCAACGGGTATTTGGTCACACCGGCAAAGCGGGCGGCGCGTTTGTAGGGGACGCCGACCTGGCGAAAACCCACCCAGGAGGACATACCGCGCAGGAAGCGGTGCCGTTCCGGCATGCGCTTCATGACATCGATCACTTTGCGGTCATAAAGCCGAAAGTCGCCGGTATCCAGGGGCATCTTGATATCGGTGATGCGGAAGATGACCCGGTAAAAGAGGGAGGCGGTGGTGCGCTTGAACCAGGATTCGCCCTCGCGTTCGGTCCGCACTGCGTAGACCACCTGGTAGCCCTCTCGCCATTTGGCGATCAGGTCGAGTATCATCTCCGGCGGGTCCTGCAGATCGGCATCGATGACGATGACTGCCTGCCCGCGCGCAAAATCCATGCCGGCGGTGACGGCGATCTGGTGCCCAAAGTTGCGGGCGAAAACGACGGGACGGACACGGTGGTCCTCACCCGCCAGGCGTTTAATGATGCCGTTCGAACCATCCGAAGAACCATCATCCACCAGGACGAGTTCCCACAATTCGCCGGTCGATTCCATCACTTCACGGATGCGTTGGTACAACACATCCAGGCAATCGACTTCATTATAGATTGGAGCAATGATCGAAAAAATAGGCTCCATGTCGTTACTTTCCAATCATCAAGATGCGGACGCCAGGTGCTTCTTGAGCGCCGCCATGGTGGGTTCGATCACCGGGGCAGCCTGGATGGCTTGCATGGCGGCTCGGATATCCTTGAGCCCGCTGCCGGTGTTGAGCACCAACACCGGGTCATCCGGTGAGATCGCACCGCCGGCGATGGCGCGCTTCAAGCCAGCCCAGGCGGCGGCGCCGGCAGGTTCGGCAAAGATGCCAACCGGACCGAGTTCGGCAATGGCAGCGATGATCTCGTCATCCGGGACGGTGATATAAGCGCCGCCCGTTTGGGTGGCGGCGCGCACAGCCCGCACGCCATCGCGCGGCAGGTCGACCGAGATGCTATCGGCAATGGTTGTGGCTTGCACCGGTCGAATGACCTCGGTCTTATCAAAATAGGCGTTGGCGACGGCAGCGGACAACTCGGATTGAATACCGAAAATGTGCGGCATGGATTCCAGCCAGCCAATCGCCACCAGGTCCTTGAAACCTTTGTGTATGCCGGAGATGATGTTTCCATCACCCACAGAAACGAAAATGTTCAGCGCTTTTGCCGAAGGCGGCACGCCGAGGATGACATTTTCCCAAATCTCCAGCGCGGCGGTCTTCTTGCCCTCGGCGGTGAAGGGATTGTAGCCGGTGTTGCGGCAATACCAGCCAAATTCCTCCGCGGCTTGAATGGTGAGGTCGAAGGCGGAATCGTAGTTGCCATCCACCAGGATGACCTGAGCGCCATAGACCAGCAATTGGGCGACCTTGGCTTGCGGGGCGGTCTTGGGTGCGAAGATGACGGCTTTATGCCCAATGGCGGCAGCCATGCCGGCAAGCGCAGCGCCGGCATTACCGGTCGAAGCGGTCACGACGACCTCCGCGCCGATTTGGCGGGCGCGGGCAATGACCACGGCACTGGCGCGGTCCTTGAAGGAAGCGGTTGGATTACGCCCTTCATCTTTGACCCACAAATGTTGCAATCCCAGCTTCTTCGCCAGGCGCTCCGGCTTGTAGGTCGGCGTCCAGCCCGCCATGCGTAACGGCGTGCCTTCGCCGCCGGGGTCTGCCACCGGCAGAAGCGGCAAATAACGCCACAATGAGGCGTCGGTGCGGCTGGTGATGTCCTCGATGCGATATTTTTTCTGGATGGCAGGGTAATCCAGAACGACATCCAGGTTGCCGCCATCAGCCGGGCAAGTGTAGGTTACCTCGCCTGGGAGATATTCCTTTTGACACAATGAACAACGATAACCAACGAATTCAGTCATAGCTTATTTCCTGTGCTCACTCTCTCTATATGATAGATATTGTTACAAACCTCTTTGCCCGCGAATATAGGGCAAGCCGAGAGCTGCCGGCGCGCCCATGCGTTTGCGCATGGCTTCGCGCGAGCCAAGCACAAGCACGATGATCGTGAACGCGTAGGGTAGCATCTGCAAGAAGAAACCGTAGTAAGGGTTGTAATAGAATGGGTTGCTAAAACCAAGCAGCATGGTCGGACCCTGGATATCGAGTATGAGACGCCTCAATGCGCCGAACGTATATGCCCCCAGCATGGCGCGGTATGGATCCCATTGAGAGAATATGACCAGACCAACCGCAATCCAGCCCTGACCGGCAGTGGTCAGTTCGCTGAACCAACCCGGAGAAATGGCAAGGCTGATGGTTCCGCCTGCCAAACCGCACATGATGCCGCCGACGAAGGTGTAGAAATAGCGCTGGGCGTAGACGTTGATGCCCAACGCATCCGCAGCAGCGGGAAACTCACCAACGGCGCGCAGGTGCATGCCGGGGCGGGTGCGGTTGATATAGTACCAGGAAAGCGGCACCAGCAAATAGCCGATATAGACCATAACGGACTGATTGGTGAAAAAGATATCTCCCAGGATGGGCACCTGGCTGATGAGTGGGATGGTGAACTTGGGGAGCAACGAGATGGTGCCGGCTTTGCTCAACCCTTCCCCCAGCACCAGGCTCAAGCCGGTGCCGAGAAAACTGACGGAAAGACCGCTGACGACCTGATCGGATTGCAACGTGATGGTGATGAAACCGTGGATCAGGCTGATCAAACCGGCTGCCAACATGGCAACGACCAAGCCCAGCCAGGGATTGCCGGTGGCAACGGTGACCGAAAAGGCGCTCATGGCGCCGATCAACATCATGCCTTCCAAACCCAAATTCAATACGCCGGAACGCTCGGTGAACAATTCGCCCAACGTAGCGAACAGCAACACCGTGCCAGAAGCCACACCCGCCTGGATGACGATAACAAGATCCATGCTCTACTCCTCCCCTCTTTTGGTGATGGCAATGCGGTAGCGTAGGAAGAAATCGGACGCGATTAGGCTGACCAGGATGATGCCCTGGATCATCTTGGGGATGCCGGATGGCTGGATCTCTCGCCCTGCAAGGATGAGGGCACCAAACAGGACGCTGACGATGACAACCGCCAACGGGTTGAGCTTTGCCAGCCAGGCGACGATGATGCCGGTAAAGCCATATCCGGGCGAGATGGCACCCTGCAAGCGATGCACCACCCCGCCGATCTCGGACATGCCCGCCAGACCCGCGAGCGCGCCGGATGCCATCATGACCAGCACAGTGTGCTTTTTGATCGAGATACCGGCATATTCAGCGGCGCGGGGATTATCGCCGATCAGGCGAATCTCATATCCCCAGCGGCTGCGGTAAAGGATCAGCCAGACGATCACCGCCGCCAGCAGGGCAAAAACCAGACCGAAGTGGGTGGTCAGCCCACGGAAGATTGGCACCTGCTCGGCGTAATCGGTCAAGCGTGGCAACCAGGTTGTGCGCGGGAACATCTTCGACATCTGGAAACCGCCTTCAGACCAGATGGCATAAATAAAGAAGTTGTTGAAAGCAACGGCGATATAGTTCATCATCAAGGTCGAGATGATCTCATTGACATTGAAACGGGCTTTAAGGAAGCCGGGAATAAAACCCCAAATCGCACCCAAAGCCATACCGGCGATCGCCATCAACAATATAAAGAGCCATGTTGGGGCAGTTTCAGGAAGGACAGGGATCAAGACAATTGCGCTGGCGCCAAACGCACCGATGAAGAATTGCCCTTCAGCGCCGATGTTCCACAACCTCATGCGGAACGCCAGGGAACACGCCAACCCCACCAACATCAGCGGGATGGCTTTCACCATGGTGTCGGAAATAACACCCAAGGAGCCAAACGACGCCTTGGCAATGTGAGCGTAGGTGCGCCACGGATCCCCCCCCACGATGGCAATCACCAGTGCAACCACCAGCAGCGAAAAGATGATGGCGCCAAGCGTGATCAGCAAAGAATACCAGCGCGGGACTTCTTGCAAGCGCGGCTCGATGCTTACCTTGAAGGGAAAACGAAAACGTGGTTTTCGCAAGTCAACATGTTCGCTCATGCGGGTCCTTTCCTCAGGCTGCATCACCCTTTTCGGTAGCCATATATTTGGCAATCTGGTCCTGGCGGGTACCTGTCATCATCAATCCGATTGATTCGATATCGCCATCCGTGACCTCACCCATGATCTCGCCTTCATAGATCACATAGATGCGGTCGCTGAGCGCCAGCAACTCCTCCAACTCTTCCGAGACCAACAGGATGGCAGCGCCGTTCTCGCGCTGGGCGAGCAGCAAGCGCTGCACCCCTTCGATAGCACCAACATCCAGACCGCGGGTGGGTTGAACCGCCACCATCAGGGTGGGGTTCTGCGATATCTCGCGCGCCAGGATGACGCGCTGGAGGTTGCCGCCCGAAAGCAAACGAACGGGCGTCTTGACGGTCGGCGCAAGGATATCGTACGCCTGACGCAATCCCTGTGCGAACTCATCCGCCTTGACCTGATTGATGATCCAACCCTTGGCGATGGGCGCCTGGTTGTATTTCTTCATGATAACGTTGTCGGTGATGCTGAGGTTGGGGGCGGTGCCAACGTGGTGGCGATCCTCCGGGATATGCGAGACACCGCGCCGGATGCCATCCTTGGGACCACGGTTGGTCAGATCGTCGCAACCGATGCAGACCGAGCCGCCGGTGGTTTTACGCATCCCGGTGATGACATCCGCCAATTCGCGCTGTCCGTTGCCTGCCACACCTGCCAAGCCGACGATCTCACCGGCGCGAACGTTGAGCGAAACACCCTTGAGCGCCGGCAAACCTTTATCGTTCATTGCGAAGACGTCGGTTACCGACAGGCTGACCTCGCCGGGTTGCTGGGGCTTCTTCTCCAAACTGAAGATGACCTCACGACCAACCATCAAACGCGCCAGGTCGGCACGGGACATGCCCTCGATCGGGACACCCTGGGCAGTGACCACACCGCGACGCATGACGGTGACGCGATCGGCAATCTCCATGATCTCATGCAGCTTATGGGAGATGAAAATGATGGATTTGCCCTGGTCGAGCATGACCCGCAAGGTATGGAATAATTCATCGATCTCTTGCGGCGCCAGCACAGCGGTTGGCTCATCCATGATCAGGATATTGGCACCGCGGTAGAGCATCTTGAGGATCTCGATGCGTTGCTGCTCGCCGACCGAAAGCTGCCACACCTTGGCTTTGGGGTCCACATGCAGACCAAAACGCTCCCCCATCTCAGCAATGATGCGGTCGTATTTATCAAGCCGCAGGTTGAAGCGCGGCTCATCCAAACCCAACAGGATGTTTTCGGTCACCGATTGGGAAGGCACCAACATGAAGTGTTGGTGGATCATGCCGATGCCAGCGTTGATGGCATCGCGGGGGGAACTGAAATTCACGGGTTTGCCACTGACTTCCACCACGCCTGATTCCTGCCTGTACAAACCCGCCAGGATGTTCATGAGGGTGCTTTTTCCGGCGCCGTTCTCACCAAGCAGGGCGTGGATTTCGCCGTGGCGCAAGTCAAAATCGACATGGTCATTCGCCAGCACGCCCGGGAAGCGCTTGACGATCCCCCTCATGCTGACGACGTTCTCAACCTCCGTATTCACCTTCCGAGCCATGATCCCTCGCTCCAGACAACTTGAATGATCAAGAAAAATAATAACCCAATATACTTCCTACCAGCGCGGTGGAACCCGTTCCGCCGCTGCCAGGTGTTTAGATGCGAACACACATTCTTTTATCGATCAAGAACCTTCAAAGCACCTGCTGCGAAACACCAGAATAATCCTGGAGGTCAGACCGGCGGTCCGACCTCCAGTAAACGACCTGAGTCTATTGCGGCAATTCAGCCGTAATGCCTTCAGCCCACCATTTCATGCAGACATCAACACTACAAGGTAAGCCATATTCCGGGAATGCATCGAGGTCCACCTGCTGCAGGCTTTGACCTTCAGGCAGAACCACATTGCCCTGATTGTCATTGATCGGACCAGTGAATACATCAAACCGGTCGAACTCGCCTGCGAGCATTAGCGCCAGAGTATCTTGAACCATCGTGATGACTTCAGGATCCAGTTCTTTTACTCCGGGCTGCATCTCCTGCCCTTCCATAAATCCGTAGAGACCCAACGCACCACTATCGGCATCAAAGTAGTCCCAGCCTGGTTTGTAAGTACCCGCAATGACTTTTTCCGTAATCGAGGCATAGACAGGACCCCAAACCCAGTACGGTGCGGTCAAACAGGCATCAACCTTGCAGGAGCCGGACCAGTCGTAGGTCACGCCCCACTTGCCCTTTTCCTGGGCAACGTCCGCGACTGCGGGGGTATCCGCGCCAGTGAAGACAACCTGGGCACCCGCATCGAAGAGCGAAGCCGCAGCTTCTTTCTCGATGATGGGGTCGTGCCAAGTGTTGATCCAGCGAACATCCATGGTGCATTCCGGGCAGGTCTTCTTCATGCCCAGAGCAATGGCATTACCCAAGCGAATCTCTTCCGGAATGGGGAAGGTTGCCATATATCCCAGTTTGGGATTGCCGTCCATTTTAGCCCGGGCACCAGCCAGCATACCGGCAAGGTACTTCATATCTTCCATGGCGCCCATCAGGTTGCCAAAATTAGATTCGTTCGAGGCAATACCAGTCAAGTGAATGTACATCACATCGGGGAATTCCTCTGCCACAGCAGCCATCGGGTCCCCAAAGCCAAACGAGGTTCCAAAGATCAGGTCAAAACCCTTGCGGGAGAGCGCACGGAATACCTGCTCCGAATCAGCGCCTTCGGGAACATTCTCAATGTAAGCCACGTGAGTATCAGGAACATTGGCTGCGATATATTCGAGACCTTCCCAGTGAGCCTGTGACCAGCCGCCATCATCATGCGGTCCGATCAAGACCATGGCAACATTGAATTTGCCCTCCTCGATATCAGGGGTTTGGAATCCACCAGTATCAGCAGGCGGTTCGGTCGGCGGAACGGCAGTCGCTTCCTCCGCAGGAGGCGCCGTGGGGACGACCATTTCCGGTTCCGGCGTCGCAGCCGGTCCGCAAGCAGCCAACAGCATGGCAGCCAAAACCATCACACTTGTCAATAACCAAATCTTTCTTCTAAACATCTTCCTTCTCCTGTATTTTGCTGGTTATCGGATATTTTGATACGTGGATACACTTCAATCCAAGCTCTACGAAATTCACCTCCTTCCAAAATGGCACATTCAGAACGTTTGGTCTGTTTCGCAGCCAGCCATGAGTCAGGCTGGACATCATGATTGTACCATTTTTCAAAATATGCAAACACTTGATGAAACTCCTGGTTTGCGCTTCAGGTTGTCATGCAGCCGATCGGAAACGGCTGCATGACAACAGACATCATAATTTAGTCGGGCAGGATCCAGGTGCCGGTTTCGCCCTTGAGGGCGCGACCGATGTTCTCCGGATTGGTGACCAGCGCCTGTTTGCCGCCAGCTTCAAGGAACCAGATGATGGCTTGGATCTTGGGCGCCATGGAACCCTTGGCAAAGTGGATACCCTCTGCCAGGTAGGCTTTGGCTTCGGAGAGGGTCATCTTATCCAACACCTTCTCGTCCGGTTTACCGAAGTTGAGGGCAACCTTCTCGACTGCGGTGGAGATGACAAACAGGTCGGCTTTGATCTCGCGCGCCAACAGGCTGGAAGCGAAGTCCTTGTCGATAACGGCAGCGGCGCCTTCCAGTTCGCCCTTGTCATTGCGGACGACGGGAATGCCGCCGCCACCCACCGTGATGACCGTCTCGCCTGCCTGGATCAGCGACTTGACGGCATCCAATTCGACCACTTCTTGCGGGATGGGCGAAGCGACCACACGCCGCCAACCGCGCCCGGCATCTTCGACAACGCTCCAGCCCAATTCCGCCTCGCGGCGTTTGGCATCGGCTTCGTCCATGAAGCCGCCGATGGGTTTGGTGGGATTTTGGAAGGCTTTGTCATTCTTATCGACCAACACCTGAGTGACGACCGTGGTGGCGTTCTTCTTGATGCCACGCCGCTTGTATTCATTCTGCAAATTTTGCTGCAGGGCATACCCGATGGCGCCCTGAGAGTCGGCGCCGCAGACATCCAACGGAACCTCGTGCATGCCCTCGGTCTTTGCGGCGATCTCGGAGCGACGCAGGATGAAGCCCACCTGCGGTCCATTGCCATGACCGATGGCAACATCCCAGCCCGCTTCGACCATATCCGCGATGTGGTAACAGGTCTCTTTGGCTGCCTGATACTGATCTTCCACCGACTGATGATTCTTGTCCTTGATGAGAGAATTGCCACCAATTGCTACAACTGCCACTTTACTCATTTTGTTAAGCTCCTCGGATTTATAAAATTTTTCTGGTTCATCCCATCGTCAACGCCATGACAGCGGATTGGGCGTGCATACGATTCTCGGCTTCGTCATAGACGACGGATTGCGGTCCATCCATGACGCCGTCGGTAACCTCGATGTTGCGATCTGCCGGCAGGGGGTGCATATAGATGGCATCCGGTTTGGCGAGCGCCATCTTGCGCTCATCGGTGATCCAATGCTCGTATTTCTTGATGATGCGGGCGCCCTCTTCGGCATCCGGCGTGTGCACCATGGCGCCCCAGGATTTGGCGTAGATGATATCGGCATCCTTGAAGGCTTTCTCCATATCGTCCACCACTTCGAACTTGGAGCCAAATTTCTTCGCCTGCTCCTGCGCCATTTCCATGATCTCCGGCATCAATTTAAATTCCGGGGGGTGCGCCAGGGTGACATCCATGCCAAAACGCGGCATTTGCAGGATGAGCGATTGCGGCACCGACATCGGCTTCTGGTACGAAGCGGCGTAAGCCCAGGAAACGACCATCTTCTTTTTGCGCAGGTCGCGCCCTTTCTTTTCGACGATGGTCATCAGGTCCGCCAGGCATTGGAAGGGATGATAGATATCACACTGCATATTGAGCACCGGGACGCGCGCATACTTGGCGACGGCGTTGAGGTAGCCATTGCCGATGCCCCAATCGACATGGCGGATGGCAATGCCATCGAAGTAGCGACCAAAGATCTCGCCGATCTCTTTGGGGGTATCGCCGTGGGCGATCTGGGTGGTTTTGCTTTCGATGAAAGCCGCGTGTCCACCCAGGTGCGCCATGCCGGCTTCGAACGATCCACGGGTGCGGGTGCTGCTGAAGAAGAACAGCATGGCAAGCACCCGGTCGCGCAGGTAGGGGGTTAGTTCTTTGAGAGCGCGCTTGCGCTTGAGATCAAAAGCTACATCGAGGACGGTTTCGACCTCTTCGCGGCTGAAGTCCAGGTCGCCGATCAGGTCACGTCCGTGTAAATATGTTTGCATAATTCACTCCTTATATAGATTATGATTTCACTTCGTTCAATCCAAGAACTGCTCTTATGCTCGTAGCCGGTTCACCTCCTGTGAACCCATCACTGACCGCACCCCAGGTCAGTTGACGCCTGGGCAGCAAGTTCCTGCATGGCTGGCACCAGCGGTTCATCCGCGCCAGCCCGCAGCCAGAACGCACAGATGGCACCGGCATCGCCGGCGGTGTTCATGATCCTTTCGTGCCATCGCCGGACATCCTGCAGGTTGCCAGCCCGGGCGGCAGCTTCCAGAAACGGCAGGTATTCAGCCGGCTGGCTGGCTTGCCAGCCCCCCGCTTCCGCCTCGTCTCCCAGGCGGTTGATCTCATCCCAGTCATGGTTCTGGCGCGCCAATTCCGCTTTCTGGAAAAAATAGCACCAGGTATGCGCGGGTTCATCACCAAACAGCCACGGCGGGGTGGCGTTACCGGGTGAGATCAGATCGATGTTCGAGAACGGCAGCACATCAAGGATGGTCTGAGGCAGGTCATCATATGGAACCTGTCAAGCGCTGACGACATGCAGGCAGCCCGGCGAACGCCAGTACAACGCCAGGAGCGCATCCGTGCTGCCTTCGAAGCGGAAGGAACGATAGCCCTTGACGACCGACAGACCGGGTTGGTAACTGGGTATGGGAAGCTCGACGCGGGTGGAGAGATCGAAATACTGGTAGGTGTAGCGATCGCCGGTGGTATGCGGGCGGTAGGTCCAGTTGACAACGGGCGTCAGGTCGTTGTCGCTGTGCTTGAACAGGGGTATGTCATCGGACAGGATGATGGCGCCGTCTTTCATATCGGGCGCGCGCCAGGTCATCTGCCAGAAATAATCGCGCATGGCGCGCCACTCGCCGGCGTAGACGGCGGCATTGAGGCTGTGGTAGCCCACCGCCAGGGCAACCAGCAGCGCCAGGGCATAGGGTAGGAAAACCGGTCGCAGCAGCCACTCCAACATGCCGGAGGTGAAGAGCGCCGCCCCCAGCATGAACGGCAGGGTGGCGCGGTCCCACGGAAAAGACAATGCCACCGGGATATCCGTCACCCAGAAGGGGATGCCGCCAACCAACAAGAGC
>JABLXM010000075.1 GCA_013177815.1 Anaerolineae bacterium
CACGAATGACGACTCGTTCAGTGAGAACGACCTGAACTTTTTAATGCGCCTCAGCGATCATGCCGCCATTGCCATCTCGAACGCCAGCCTGATCGCCGAAGTTCAGGCAGCCAACCAGGCGAGGAGCGAATTTGTCTCGTTCGTCTCTCACGAGTTGAAGAACCCCATGACCTCGATCAAAGGTTATACCGAATTGATCGCCGCCGGTGCAGTTGGAGAAGTAAACGAAGCCCAGGCGAACTTTCTCAACACCATTCGCTCCAATGTCGAACGCATGGCGACCCTGGTCTCCGACCTGGCGGATGTCTCCCGCATCGAAGCCGGCAAGCTCAAACTTGATTATCGGTCTTTTGCTCTCACAGAGGTCATCGAAGAGGTCACCCGCTCGTTGAACCGCCAGGTCGACGAAAAAGAACAACAGGTGGTCATCCGGGTTGTGGAGGGATTGCCCGCCGTTTGGGCGGATCGCACCCGCGTTGTTCAGGTCGTTACCAACCTGGTCAGTAATGCCAATAAATACACGCCGCAGGGCGGCGAACTAACTATCCAGGCAGAAGAGAACGAGAATATTTGGGATCCCGCTGGCGCGAAGCGGGTGGTGCATCTCTCGGTCACCGATACCGGCATTGGCATCTCCCGCGAGGACCAGGATAAGATCTTCACCAAGTTCTTCCGCTCCGAAGATCCAAAAACCCGCGAAGCCCCTGGCACCGGGCTTGGGTTGAACATCACCCGCAGCCTGGTGGAAATGCAAGGCGGGCGCATCTGGTTCGAAAGCGAATTCCGCCAGGGGTCGACATTCCATATCACAATTCCGGTCGCGGAGTAGAGCTCGAATGGCAAGTTTGGGTCTGGGATCGTCCTCCAATTTTTCAGGTAAAGAAGCGGCGCGTGAAGCTGCCTTGCACGCGTTGGATCAAGTGGGTACTTCGAGACCGGTCTGGGCGCTCGTCTTCGCCGGCGATACCTACGCCCTGGCGGACCTGCAACAGGGTTTGGCTGGCGCGCTCGGTCCCATTCCATACTGGGGTTTCAGTACGCCCGCTATCTTCTATGCTCAGAGTGAGTTTTCCAGGTCGGTGGTCGTGCTGGTCATGACCGGCACCGACCGTAAATCGCACGTCTACAGCGAGTCGTTTGCAGGCGAGGATGCATCGGGAGTCGGCAAGCGTTTGATTCACTCCTTGCGTGATATCACCGCCTCCAACGTCTCTGGCATGTTGTTGGCGTGCAACGGCATGTGGGGCGACCCCGTCAGCCTACTCAACGGTTTGACGGGTTTTGACGCGCCGGTGTTGGGCTGTGTTACCAGTGTGGCGCGCCCGCCCGCGTTCAGCTATCTGATCGCGCCTGGGACGAATGCCTCCTCTGGTTTATCCGCTGCCATATTGAGTGGCAGGTTTCGCATCGCAACCGGCTGGGGGCATGGCTGGCGACCGCTGACATCCAGTCGGCGTGTCACCGGTGCCGAAGGCAACACCCTGCGGTCGGTGGAGAACCAACCTGCCGCCCAATTCTATGCCGATACTTTTGGCTATTCGGTCGCCGACTGGATGAAGCCTCCTCTCAACGAGATCGTGCGCCTCTATCCATTGGGCGTGCAATCCGGCATGTTCACCAGCGAGATACAATTGCGTTCGCCTGTGTTCGTGAACCCCGATGGTAGTATTGGCATGAATACCGCCATTCCCACTGGCAAAATGGTGAAGTTGATGCTGGGGGACCCTGACCTTTGCCTTGAACAAGCCCAGGCAGCCGGGCGGCAAGCCCGGCATGATCTCGGCGCTGCCCGCCCAATCTTCGCCTTGGCGTTCGTGGATACCGCCTGGCGCATGTTGTTCAAAGCCAACCCCCAAAGCCTGACGAGCGCCATTCAGGCGGGTTTGGAGGATGTGCCCTTCGTAGGCGCATATACCCATGGACAGATCGTGACCTTCAGGGTGGATGCGCCGCCCACGCTGCTGAATCAACACATCCAGGTTGTTCTGGTCGGGGAGAATTGAGCAGCGCAGGTGCGTGCAACTGCAAAGTGGCTCTGTCGTTCCATTCTGTTGATTGAACGCTATTGATAGAACTCCCTGTTCGTGATCATCGAACAGGGAGTTTTTTTCATGAGGAAAAGTGGGGGTTATATCAAGTCGAGCTGCTTTCCTACCTGCTGGAAGATCTCCAGCACGTGCTCCAGTTGTTCGTCGGTATGCGTTGCCATGTAACTGGTTCGCAGCAATTGATGACCGGGTTGGACGGCTGGCGAAATAACCGGATTCACGAATACGCCCGCGTCGAACAACATCTTCCACGCCATAAAGGTCTTTTCGTTATCGCCGATGAAGATCGGGATGATCGGCGTCACGGAGGCGCCGGTATTGTATCCCATTGCCTGGAAGCCATCCCGCATTTTATCGGCGTTGTCGTTCAGCCGTTGAACCCGTTCCGGTTCGCTGCGCATCACATCCAACGCTGCCAGCGCCGCTGCGATGTTGGCGGGCGGGGCGCTGGCGCTGAAGATCAATGCCCGGGCGTGGTGCTTGATGTAGTGCACCACTGGCTCGTCGCCTGCGATAAACCCTCCTAATGAAGCGAACGATTTGCTGAAAGTCGACATGATAAGGTCCACATCCTTGGTCATGCCATAGTGAGCCGCTGTTCCCCTGCCCATCCCGGTGACCCCCATCCCGTGGGCGTCATCGACCATGATGCGCCCGCCAAAACGTTTGACCTGCGGGACGATCTTCGGCAGGTCCGCTAGGTCGCCTTCCATGCTGAACAGCCCGTCGACCACCACCAGTTTGCCGGCGGTATCCGGGATCGAGGCGAGCACACGTTCGAGATGGTCGATATCATTATGGTTGTATCGTTCGATCTTCCCGTAGCCCAGCCTGGCGCCGTCGACGATGCTGGCGTGGTCGTCTTTATCCAGGATCACGCGGTCGTCGCGGCTGATCAACGCGCTCACCGTGCCGAGATTGGTTTGCATGCCGGTGGAAAAGACCAGCGCCGCTTCCTTGCCCACCCAATCTGCCAGTTCTGCCTCCAACTGCTCGTGCATTTCGAGTGTGCCGTTCAAGAAGCGCGATCCGGTGCAACTCGTGCCGTATTTCTTGATCGCATCGATCGCTGCCTCGCGTACTTTGGGGTGGGTCGTCAGACCAAGATAATTGTTCGATCCGCACATGATCAGGCGGTGTCCCTTGAACACCACCTCCGTCCCCTCGTTGTCGGTCAAAGGAATAAAGTAAGGGTAGATCCCTTGCGCCATTGCATCCTTTGCCTCGGTGTAATTGTGGCATTTCTCAAAAATGTCCATAATGATCCCTTATTTAACGCCTCTATTCAATGATGAATTTCTGATGGAATAATTTATTCATTATACTTGATTACGATTTTTCCATGCGGTAACATGCCGTCTGACGTGGTGGAAATTATTGCGCTGCCTGCGGTCGTCGCCGGAACAGTTTCAGCGAGTTTGCAGGAAGTATGCTTTCTCGATCTCCTCCCAGCTTTCAGCCGCATCCCAGGGGGTGAATTGTGAGAGCAGGGGGGTTTTCTGTTCGATGATCACCGCCATCCGTCGGGCGATGCGCCGGATCGAAAAATGCGCCGTGCTGCTGGAGCGCAGCCAGATCAGATGGATGGCGGAGCGCAAGTTGAGCGTCACCAATGCCCGGCGGTTGAATGCATTCGGGACGATATAGGCGGCAGCGTGCGGCGAGACGCCCGCCAGGTTGTCGTATGCCGCCTCGACAACTTTCATCGCGCCCAGGTAAGCGTCGAGGCACCCGGTCTGCGCAATCATCATCGGAACAGCGAAACCCAGGTGGGCGGTCAGCGGCTGCGGTGTTAAGGTTAGCATGCGGTGGCGCTTGAGCTCATAGTATGCCCCCTGGTCTAACATGATATCGAAGGTGAACGTCGCGTGTTCAAGCTCACGGCGCGGGATATCATGCGCCTCCAGGTTCTGCAGC
Source organism: Anaerolineae bacterium (assembly GCA_013177815.1). Taxonomy (GTDB): domain Bacteria; phylum Chloroflexota; class Anaerolineae; order Anaerolineales; family Anaerolineaceae; genus JABLXM01. Next base: position 3,966 of record JABLXM010000075.1, read on the forward strand.
AACGCCGCCCCGAGTTTCTGCTTCCTCTCCTGGTTGGATTGCCGCAGGTCATTGAGTATGTGTGTGTAAGCATCTTCTGAAAAGCGATACATCGCCGCGGATAACAGTCGCTCTTCCAGCGCATCATCCCAATGCACCAGGCGGCAGAAGTCGTCGTCATTCGATACGCGCGTGTGGGTTTCCACCGCCATCGCTTGCAGCGTCCGGCTGGATTCCACCAGGTAGTCTGATGGCTGCGCGTATTTCACCAGCGTGGGCACTTCCGCGATGGCGATCTTTTTGATCGCCTCTGCCAGGCTGTTTACTTCAGCCAGCGGGTGGGAGTACATCTTGGTCAATTGGTATTCCAGGTTGCGGGCATTGATGGTGATACCCAGGTTTGCCAACGCTGCCGATGGCAGGACGAAGCGCGCCACGTCCACGTATGCGTTCCGCATGCGTGCATCCCACGCTGCCTGGCTTTCTCCTCCCCGCGGCGGATGAGTGGCTGCCGCCGCCGCTTGTAACTTGGGCATCATCTCCAGGTAGGTTGCGAACAGCCGTCTGATTGTCTCCAGGTATAGCGACCGTTCGGGTTCCTTTTGGAATTCTTGCGGATGGTGGAATGAATTTGCATCCCATTTCTGATAGCGGGTCGATTTTTCAGTGTAGGATGCCAACCGGCTGGATTCGAGTTCCTCCACCGCCAAGCGGGAAGTATTTTCGACTGCCAGGTGCAGCACGGCGTGTTCTGCCACTGAAGCGTGCCCGTAGCCGACCACCCATTTCTCATGGAACTGCGCCGAGGATTCGTCCGTCAGTTCCGCGGCGATTTCATCGAAGGCTTGTGGTGATCGCGAAGTCTTGGCGAAGGTTACCGCGATCGTCTCTGGCGATAGTTGGCGGGGATTTAGCAGGTAGATCCGTTGCTTTCCGCTCATACGTCACTCCATCGTTATTGATTTGTGCTTGTGGGTCGGTTACGGCAGGTCATGCCTGGTGTTGGGCGATGAAGATGATCTCGTGCTCATCGTCGGTATCGATGAATAGCGATTCGCGCGCCTTCGGGCGCAAGTGGTGCACCGTCTTTCCCACCGACAAAATGAATGCTTGCTCTGCTTGGGCGGCCAGCCGTACCGGGTAGTCCCCCGGCGGGGGCAAGAGACACCCCTCCCAGGGCAGGAATTGCCAACCCGCGTGTGTTGGTTCGACGGCGGTCAATCGTCCAACCACGGCATATGCCCTGCAGAGCAGTTGGCTCGCCCGGCTCAATTCCCCGGTGCTCACCAGTCGACGAATGCGGCTGGAGGAAACCACCTCGCCATCTTCCATTTCCGGATCGATGAGGGTGACATGGAAGTCATATTCGGCGCCCAACGCCTTGAGCGTTTCGGGGTTTCCGCCACGGTCCTTTCCCAGCGCAAAGTCCTGTCCAATCACCAACTGGCTGGGATGTAGCCGCGCGTGGATCTTGTCGATGAATTCACGTGCGCTCTGTTGCGCGAAGTTCTCGTCGAACGGTAACGTGAAGACGTAGTCGACCCCCAACGCGCGCAGTAATTGCGCTCGTTTTCCGGGCGAAGTCAGGTAGTAAGGTGATTGGATTGCCTTTAGCACGACTTGCGGGTGGGGGTGGAAGGTCAGTGCCACGGCAGGTTGGCGTTGCTCCCGGGCGCCCGCTACCAGGAACCTGATCATCTTCTGGTGCCCCATGTGAACCCCGTCGAAAGCGCCGATCGTTAGCCAGCACCGGGGTAAATGGGGCAATTCCTGATGGTCAAGATCCCACATGCTCAATGATCGATGATGTGATGGTTGAACCGCTCAGGAGAAGAAGACTTTACGCGGTTGCCATTCGTTGGTCTCCGCATCTCGTTCCAGCAGCGCCACCAGCTCGCCCTGTTCGCTGATCCCGCGCACGCGTTCCTCCTGGTTGGTTTCGTCCACCGGGATGCGGTTGCCGTGTCGGATGGTTTCCATCTGTTCATGGGTCAACTCGATGGCAGGCCAATCGGTGAGCGCCTCTGCCGCCGGGATCAGGAACTGGTACCAGGTGCCGTTCTCGAAGGCGTCCCGTAATTTGCGCAGCGGCACGGCATCCCGCAACGAGAACCGCCCGCTCTTGGTGCGCCGCAAACCAATCAGGTGTGCGCCGCAGCCCAATTGGGCGCCCAGGTCGTTTGCCAGTGAGCGCACGTAGGTGCCAGAGGAACAATGGATATCGATCACGGCTTCCGGCGGCGCCCATTCCAGCAGTTCCAGGCTGTAGACCGTTATTTTGCGTGGCAGCAGGTCCACTTCTTCGCCTGCCCGCGCCATGTCGTACGCCTTCCTTCCCTTGACCTTGACTGCGGAATAAGGGGGGGGGACCTGGTCGATCTCACCGATGAAACCATTAAGCGCATCGGTGAACTGCTCTTCTTCGACTTCGACCGGCATGCGCTTTGTCACCTGACCTTCTGCATCGAAGGTGTCTGTGGATTCTCCCAGGCGCAGGATCGCCTGGTAGCGTTTGTCCGAAGCGGATACATATTCGCTCAGGCGCACAGCCGGACCGATCAAGATCACCAGCACTCCCGAGGCGCGCGGGTCCAAGGTGCCGGTGTGTCCGGCGCGCCGGATATTGGTGCCCCGGCGCACGATCTGGACGACATCATGTGAAGTCATCCCCACTGGTTTGTCGACCACCAGCACACCAGAGATTGCGTTATTGATATTGAATTGATTGTTCATATCTGACATGATCAATGCTCCAATTAGATATTTCTCCCCTGACCGTCAACCATTCCGGTATCTTGGGTTATTTTTCGAGTAGATTTTAGCACCGATTCCATCACTTGCTCAAGCGTACCCTGTATCATCGCGCCCGCTGCCGCTGGATGCCCGCCGCCGCCGTATTTCGCGGCGATTTCTGAAACATCCCAACCCGGCTGCGCTCGCCAACTGACTTTGATCAATTCATCCTGTTGCTCGACGAACACGATCGCAATCTCTGCGCCGTTGATGGCTGAAACCATGTTGACCAGGTCGGCGTCATCGTTGCCGTGATAGTTAGATGCCTTTCGATCCGCCATGGTCAGGCTCGTCCATACGATTTTGTCATGATGTTCCAATTTACGCAAACCTTCGCCCCAATACCGGCTGCCTTCGAATGTCCTGCCGATTAGGGCGCGATGATATAGTTCTGCCATGTTGGCGCCCAGGTCGATCAGGTCCGCTGCCATGCGCAACGTCGCAGCGTTGGTGTTGGGGGTGCGGAATCCGATGGTATCCGCCAGAATGCCGGAAAGCAAACAAGCGGCTGCTTCGGAGGTAATGGTAAGCCCCCACATAGGGATCACCCGTGTCAGCATCTCGCAGGTTGCCACCGCCCCCGGGTCTACCAGGTTGAGTTGGGCGAAATTCGTGTTGGTGATGTGGTGGTCGATATTGATATCGATGGTGTGATCCTGGAAAACATCGCCGGACCGCGGCAGGTCCGCACAGTCCAGCACGATGGTCAGGTCGACCGGGGTGTGATTCTTGCGCACCACCTCGCTTGCGCCGGGGAGATGTCGGAAGTTCGAGGGTACCCCGTCGCTCAACAGCATGCGGGTGGTTTTACCCGCTGCCCGCAGCGCAGCGCCCAGACCCAGCAAGGCTCCCACCGCGTCGCCGTCCGGTCGTTTGTGCGCTGCCAGACCGATCACCTGGGCTTTCCTGATCCGCTCGCCGATGCGGGCGATGATAGCGTCATCCATTGTCCGCATCCTTTGGTTTGACTTTTTTTTCATCGCGCAAACTTGCCAACAAACGTTCGATATGGTCGGCATTTTCCGGCGTGGCATCCCAATGGAAGCGCAGCCGTGGGAACACGCGCAGTTCCATACCTTCTGCCAGCATGCGCCTGAGATAGCCGCTGGCATGTTCCAACCCGGCTAGAATTTCGCCAGCGCGTTCTTTGCCTTCCACAGCAGAGATGTGAATATCGGCGAATGCCAGTTCCCGGTCTACTTTGACGCTGGTGATGAATACGCCGGTTAACCGCGGATCGCTCACCTCACGGATGAGCATTTCAGAGAGATCCTGGTGGATCCGGTTGGCAATACGTTCAAGCCGTTGTTGAGATGGCATGTTGCTTACCGCTTCTACCTGTCCCCTCAGGTTTGACGTTCAAGGATGAAACATTCAATGAGATCGCCTTCTTCGAGATCATTATAACCCTTGAATGCCATTCCGCATTCGTATCCCTGGCGAACTTCCCGGACGTCATCCTTTTCATGTTTCAGCGAGGATAACTCGCCGGTATGGATTGTCTTGCCGTCCCGTACCACCCGCAAGTGACCGTTGCGCCGGATTTCTCCAGAAACCACCCGGCAGCCGGCGATATTGCCGACCTTGGAGATGCGAAATATGGCGCGCACCTCAGCCTGCCCGATCACCACTTCCTTGATCTCGGGCTCGAGCATGCCTTTGAGTGCCTTCTCGACGTCCTCCGTCAGGCGATAGATGATATCGTACAGACGGATTGAAACACCCTCTGTATCTGCCAGCCGGCGGGCGGAGGCATCCGCCTGCACGTTGAAGCCGACGATGATCGCCTGCGAAGCCGCCGCCAGCATCACATCGCTTTCGCTGATGTTGCCGGTCTCGGCGTGCAGAATGTTCAGGCTGATCGCGCCGCCGTTTAGTTCATTCAGCGAATTGACGATCGGTTCCAACGAGCCTTGTACATCGGCTTTCACCACCAGGCGCAGTTCCTTTTCCTCGCCTGCTTGTACCCGTGAGAACAGCTCCTCTAGCGTGGCTTTTGGTGAAGTGATTGCCCTGGCTTGTGTCTTTTGTTTTCGTTCATTGATCACTTCCCGTGCCTCGCGCTCCGATCCGTAGACCTGGAACAGGTCGCCGGCTGCCGGCACGTCGTTCAACCCCATGACCTGCACTGGCGATGATGGACCCGCCTTCCGCACCCGGTTGCCGCGGAAGTCGAACATCGCGCGGATGCGTCCGTAAGAGGTGCCTGCCACCACGATGTCGCTGTTTTCCAGCGTGCCGTTCTGCACCAGCAGTGTACTCAGGACGCCCTTGGCTTTCTCGATGGATGCCTCGATCACCGTTCCGATCACCTTGCCGCCAGGATTGGCTTTGATCTCCATACTGTCCGAAACCAGCAGCACCGCTTCCAGCAGGTCCGCCAGCCCCGTGCGTTTCTTGGCAGAGACTGGCACGACGATGGTTGTACCATCCCAATCATCTGGCACCAACCCGTTCTCGGATAACTGCCGTTTGACGTAATCGGGGTTGGCGTCATCCCGGTCGATCTTGTTGAGCGCCACGATGATCGGCACCCGTGCGGCTTTGGCGTGCGCGATCGCTTCGCGTGTTTGTGGCATCACACCGTCGTTTGCTGCCACCACCAGGATGACGATATCTGCGCCCTGGGCACCGCGTGCCCGCATTGCGGTGAATGCCGCGTGCCCGGGTGTATCCAGGAATGTGATCAAGCGCCCCTTTAGTTCGACCTGGTATGCCCCGATGTGCTGTGTGATGCCGCCGGCTTCGCCGCCTGCCACGTTCGTCTCGCGGAAGGCATCCAGTAGCGTCGTCTTGCCGTGATCGACGTGACCTAAAATGGTCACCACCGGGGGGCGGTCCACCAGTTTGGCGGGATCCTCATTAGCGATCACCTGTCGCCACATGGGAACCTCACCGGTTTCTTTTTCCTGCTCTTCTTCTGGAACTTCCAGCGCCGCTTCGAAGCCCAACTCGCTGGCAACTACTGCGGATGTATCAAAATCCACCGTCTGGTTGATATTCGCCATGACGCCGTTTGACATGAGGATCTTTATGATTTGGATCGGGCTTGTGTTCATGATCTTTGCCAGGTCGCGAACGCTGATGCTGGCTGGCAAGATAATAGTATTGCTGTCGTTATTACTCATCCATCACCTCCTCAAGATTATTATTCTTGAGATGCGCCCCCCTGTGCTGATGAGTGTTTGATCGCGACCGGATTATGCCACGGTTTTCACCCACTCCATGGGGGCGTATTGATTTGTATTTTCTGAACAGGTTGACGGGTTCATCTCCCTATCCGGATAGGTCAGACGCTTCATTATCTGCCGGTAGCAACGCCATTTGTTCCCGCAAAAGGGTGTGATCTGCCTCGGTCAGGGATGTCCTCAAGGCATGTGCCAGTGAGCCTTTCAATCCTCGCTCCCAGCATGACCGGCGGTCGTGCAGGTAGGCGCCCCGTCCATTTAATTTGCCCGTCAGGTCAACTTGGACTCCTTCCGGTGTTCGCACGATTCTGATCAGGCTGCGTTTGGGCAAAACTTCCCTGCAACCGACGCAGGTGCGTTGGGGAATATGCCTGGTTCTCTTGTCTGTTCTTTTTCCGTCCATCGGTTGTATCGTCGTCCAGCTTACTCCCATTCGCTCCAACCAAGTCCGTCGCGCTTATGTTTGCGGTGCACCACCGTCACATCCCGATCAGGGTCGTACTCAACTTCAACGTGTTTCTTCTTTTTCTTCTTGCCGCCTTTGGTGCGGGCGGTATCCTCTTCATCCTCTTCCGTGGTGGCAACTGTGAGCATCTCCGGTTTCAACGTGAAGATTTCCTCCAGCGAGGTTTCCTCGCCGAACTCTTCTTCCGCCCCTTCCGCTGCCTGCTCGTCGCTTTCGCTGGTCGTTGCCGCTTCGGCAACCCCATCTGGCGCCGCTGCTTCTAGAACATCAGTCAGCTCGACCTCGCCCAAGGGCGCTTCTGTTTCAGCAACATCCACTGCGGTTTCAGTTTCCGCTTCAGCCGTGGCTGGCTCTTCTTCTGCGGCTTCAGGTTGCTCGCCTTCCGCCACCATCGTTTCGATCGACTCAACCAACCCGGTGATCTCATTCATTGACTTGGGTCCGATCCCTTGCAATTTCAGGACCACGTCCGGGTCGTTCTTTATTTGTAGATACAACTCGTCGGTGTTTGCGATGCCGGCTTCCTGCAGGATATAAGCGATATGTTCCGGCAATCCGGAATCGAGGATGTTCTGACCGACGATTGACTTCGGCAGGGCATTTCGCATGTCGACGAATTCTGGCGCCACGATTTCCGTTATGGTTTTCGGCATCCTGGCGAAACGCTGTTTTTCCACCCGGTCCACGAACTTGCTCATCGCGTCGTATTCTTCCGGGGTCAGAATGCGGTTGTCCGCTTTCTTAGCCAGCATCTCGGCGATTTGTTCGATCATTTCGCCTTCGCTGTTGGCGATCTCGCTGTATTCGGGGTCTTGCTGTAATTTGTGCAGTGCATCTGACGTCGCTTCGGTCAGGCTCTTGATATCGATGCGCCAGCCGGTTAGCTTGGCTGCCAGGCGGGCGTTCTGACCGTCGCGACCGATCGCCAGACTCAGTTGATCCTCCATCACCACCACAGTAGCCGTCTTGGAAGCGGAGAGATGATCTGCCTGTAAGTACACCCCGGAGACCTTCGCCGGGCTGAGTGCTTTGGCGATGAATGCCGCCGGATCAGAGTTCCATTCGATCACATCGATCTTCTCGTCATGTAATTCGCGTACGATCGTCTGGATGCGCACACCGCGTAAACCAACGCATGCCCCCACCGGGTCGATCCCGCTCTGCGTGGCAGAAACCGCCACTTTGGCGCGTTGCCCGGGTTCGCGTGCGATCGAGCGAATTTCCACCACGCCGTGGTAGATCTCGGGTACTTCATTTTCCAACAACCGGCGCAAGAAATCGCGATGGGTGCGTGAAAGCACGATCTGCGGTCCGCGCTGGGTGTCTTTGACCTCTGCGATCAAGGAGCGAACCCGATCATGGATGCGGAATCGCTCGCCGGGGATCATATCCTTGCGCGACATGATGCCCTCTGCGCGCAATTCCAGCCCGATCGTTAGACCGAGTGAATTGATCGCCTGCACCACGCCGCTCACGATCTCGCCCGCTTGTTTGCCGTAGAAATCCAGTTGTGCCTGGCGTTCGGCGTCGCGAATTTTTTGTTGGATCACCTGGCGGGCGGTCTGTGCGGCAACTCGCCCAAAGTCACCTGGGGTTGTCTCCACAATCACCAGGTCTCCGTATTCTGCCTCGGGATTATATTTCCGGGCTTCTTCCAGCAACACTTCGGTGCGGTCGTCGTGGATGGAATCGACCACCTCTTTTTCCGCCATGATGATCACCTGCCCGGTTTCCGGGTTGACTTTTGCCTCGATCAACTGGCTGGCGGAAGCGGTCACCGCCTTGCGGTACGCAGAAACCATTGCGGCTTCCAGCGCCGAAAGGATGATCTCCCGCGGAAGTTGTTTTTCTTCAATTACTTCATTGAAGGCGAGCATAAATTCGTTCTTCATGTTACCTTATCTCCAACACGTAACCCCTAACATGCAGAAAAGTGGGGGCTTCCCACTTTTCGTTGCGTTCTGCGATGATCACAACTTGAGTGGTTGAATTTTAACATAAATTTTCCCTGTCCGCAAGTAGATTGTATGGAGAATTGCGTGGGTTCAGTGGTGTTCCGTACAGGTGCTTTTTCCCTGTTTCCATCCTTGCAAGTATAATCATCGTAAATCCATCCGGGAGGCGCTCATGGCTGGAAATGGTTTGTGGTGGCAGGAGGGAGTCATCTACCAGATCTACCCACGTTCCTTTTTCGATTCCAACGGAGATGGCATTGGTGACCTCGACGGCATCCGCCTGCGCTTGGATCATCTGGTCGAATTGGGGGTGGATGCAGTTTGGCTCTCGCCCGTCAATCCTTCCCCTCAGGTGGATTTCGGCTATGACGTGAGCGACTATCGCGGCATCGACCCGATGTACGGCTCCCTGGCTAAGTTTGACCTGTTGACTGCCGAAGCTCATCGGCGCGGCATCCGCGTCATCATGGACCTGGTGCTCAACCATACCTCCGACCGGCATCCCTGGTTCATCGAATCCCGCCAATCGCGTGACAACCCCAAAAGCGATTGGTACCTCTGGCGGGACCCCAAACCGGATGGCAGCCCGCCCAACAATTGGGTCTCCATCTTTGGCGGTGAGGGTTGGCGCTGGGTCGAAGAACGCCAGCAGTATTACTATCACATGTTCTATCCCGAACAACCCGATTTGAACTGGCGCAACCCGCATGTCAGGCGTGAGATATTGTCCCTCTTTGATTACTGGTGTGATCGTGGTGTGGATGGTTTTCGTTTGGATGTCTTCAATGCTTATTTCAAACACCCCGACCTGCTCGATAACCCCCCATGCCTGGGGCTGCGTCCTTGGGATCGGCAGCGCCATATTCACGATATCAGCCAGCCGGAGCTGATTCCCTTGCTAGAGGATATCCGTCACATCCTGGATTCTTACCCCGATCGTTACGCCGTCGGTGAGACCTTTATGGATGACGGTGAACTGGCTGTAGCTTATAGCCAACCGGGTCGTCTGCATGGCGCCTTCAATTTTTCCCTCTTGGAGACCCCCTGGGATGCCGGCAGCTTCATGCGCGCCATTCAACGTTGGGAGTATCTCAACGGCACGGATGGCTATCCAACCCAGGTGTTGAACAACCACGATAACCGCCGCTCCGCCACCCGCTACAAATGTGGCGGTGATGACGAACGCCTGAAGGTGGCGGCGGGCATCCTGTTGACCCTGCGCGGGACGCCCTATCTGTATTACGGCGAGGAGATCGGCATGCGTGATATTCCGGTCGGGCGCAGCGAGATCCAGGACCCCATCGGCAAGCGCTACTTCCCATTCTACCGTGGGCGTGATGGCTGCCGTAGCCCGATGCAGTGGGATGACTCCCAGTATGCCGGCTTCAGTACGGCGCAGCCCTGGTTGAAGGTGCATCCGGGTTACCCTGCCCGCAACCTGGAGCAGCAGCGCTGTGACCAGGACTCGCTCTTTCACTTCTATCGCCAGCTCATCCGGGTGCGCCGGCAGTTGCCCGCCTTGCGCCGCGGTATGTTCCAGCCGGTCACCGTCTCGCCGCGCCGGTTGCTGGCGTACCTGCGCCAGACCGGGGATGAAACCGTTCTGGTGGCAGCCAACTTCGGGCGGCGGCGCATCAACCTGGTGCTTGGACCGGAATTGGCGCGTCGGCGTTGGGAGTTGGTGCTCTCCAATCGCCGTGCCGTCTTGTCGACCGGTCAGTTCGATACCTTCGAACTGGCTGGCGAGGAATTCATCATCCTGAAACAGGTTTGACTCCGTCATTCTAAGGGAGCGCAGCGACCGAAGAATCTCATTCCCCACCATTCTGAGAGGTTGCCTGGCAATCGAAGCATCCCATCCCCACGCCATTCTGAGCAACTCCAGCTCCCCCCCGTCATTCTGAGGGAGCGCAGCGACCGAAGAATCTCATTCTCCACCACCTTG
>JABLXM010000076.1 GCA_013177815.1 Anaerolineae bacterium
CCTCGACATCCCAGCCTGCTTCTGCAAAATGTTGTAGTGCTGTGCGCCGGTAAAGCAGCGCATCCAGTTTGGCTTCATGAATCACTTTTGCATTGATTTCATCTTCTTCAGGGAAAAACTGGGAAACAGCAAGGAAATCGCCAGCCACGATCCGCCGCAATTCCATGAGCAGATTCCCCGGCTCTTCGATATTGGGGAGTCCCAGGTAGGTCGTTAAAGTTGTAATCGCGCCATCCTTGAACGGTGTACATCGTGCATCGAACGCGAGCAAACTGACGTGGTCATACCAACCGAAACGCTTCAGCCATTTACGATTCCTGCGTAATATCCTGGGGCTGAAATCGCTGGCGACAATGGGACGCCTGAATTTGCGTACCAGCTTCTCGACCAAATAACCCCTGCCCGAAGCCAAATCGACGATGGGTCCTTCTCTCGCGGCAAGCGATTCGACAACGTAATCCAATTGCATATTCTGGCAATTCAGATATTCAGGCGTATACAAACCTTGGTTGGCTGAAGCCTCTACGATCTGCGCTTCGAGGAAATCTCCCCGTTCCTCTAACACCAGTGCACGGAAAAATTGATCGGCAGGAGCGAGTGTATCCCATGGCACATCCATCAATCGATGCTCGAGCTCGGGATGCCCGCGCAAGTGTCGAATCAGCCCACTGTCCACTTCCTCCCACAGGTCGTTGCGTCGTAGCGCTGGTGTGAGAAACATCCCAATATCTTCGCGCACCGGATAGGTGGCAGAGCATGCTTGGCAGCGCGCTTCTGCCGTTTCGATACGATCCGCGTTTTGTTCGGTAATGTTCCAGTCCAATTTGCCATGACAGGCAGGACATTCGAGCAATTCGATCAAATACGTATGCATGAGATCCTCTTATTTACTGAGCGGCAGAACGGTGTACATGGGGTGCAAGTGGGCGGACCGAGATAACGCTATTTTACCGGAAACCGCCTGAAGCCGGGGAAATGCCTGAAAACGCAGCGCTTCACGCTTCTCGGCTGCACGCTTTGTTAAGCGCATTCACGGAATGCCAGACTCAATAGTAGATGAAAGACGCAACCGTCAACATGATGAAATTCTACATCTAAATTATAGTGGTTTGCACCCCGTAATATGACAAAAAATCCCTCCCCCCATACAGCTTTCACAAACCCATAACATCGGATGCGCGCAGTGATTTGCACCCCGCCTGTCCGTCTCAGAATGGCGGAGCGGGCGCGCAAAGTTTGACATGCCCCACCCCATCCGTTACAATCCATCCGTGACTTATTTGGAAGACCTCAACCCCCCGCAGCGCCAGGCGGTGACGGTGGAAGGCGGACCGGTGCTGGTGCTGGCTGGTCCGGGTTCTGGCAAGACGCGCGTGCTCACCCGGCGCATCGCCCACCTGGTGGTCGCGCTGGGGGTGCAGCCTTATAACATCATCGCCGTGACCTTCACCAACAAAGCCGCCCGCCAGATGCGCGAGCGGGTGGAAGCGCTGGTACCCGAAGGTCTGCGCTCGCTGGATGGCATCTGGTTGGGCACTTTTCACGCCATGTGCGCCCGCCTGCTGCGGCGTGAGGCGGGCAACAACTTCCTGCCGTTCACCAACAATTTCGTCATCGCCGATGACGATGACCAGGATACCCTCATCCGTCAGTCGCTCAAGGAATTCAACCTGGATGACAAGCAGTACCGCCCGGCGGTGCTCTCGGCGATCATCTCGCGCGCCAAGAACGAGCTGATCCCGGCGGAGGACTTCACCGTCCAAAACTATCGCGACGAGGTGGCGAGGCGCGTCTACCAGCGCTATGAAGAGCGCTTGCGGGCGGAAAATAAATTGGACTTCGACGACCTGCTGCTGTGGAGCGTGCGGTTGCTGGTGGAACAGCCCGATACCCGCCAGCGTTACGCCCGCCGCTTCCAACATGTGCTGGTGGATGAGTTCCAGGATACCAACACCGTCCAATACGAGCTGCTCAAACTGCTGGCTTCGCACCACCACAACTTGTTCGTGGTGGGGGATGAAGACCAGTCCATCTACCGCTGGCGCGGGGCGGACGCCGGCAATGTGCGCCGCTTCGAGCAGGATTTTCCCGACTGTCACAAGATTCTGCTGGAGCAGAACTACCGCTCCACCCAGGTGGTGCTGGATGCCGCCCGGGCGGTCATCGACCGCAACCCGGACCGCACCCCCAAGCAGCTCTTCACCGAGCGCGGCGGCGGGCAGCCGCTGGCGCTCTATGAGGCGCTGGATGACCGCGGCGAAGCCAGCCATGTGGTCGAGCGCATCTACCGCGAGATGGTGACGCGCCGCGCCAAGGGCGGCGAGTTTGCGGTCATGTACCGCACCAACGCCCAATCGCGTCTGTTGGAGGAGGAGTTCCTGCGCGCCGGGCTGCCCTACCGGCTGGTGGGCGCGCAGCGCTTCTACGGTCGGCGTGAGGTCAAAGACCTGATCGCCTACCTGCGGCTGGTGTTCAACCCCGCCGACGACCTGAGCCTGCTAAGGGTGATCAACGTGCCGCGCCGCGGCGCCGGCGAGAAGACCATCCTGGGGCTGCAAATGACGGCGCAGGACGCCGGCATCAGCGCCGGCGCGGTGCTGGTCTCGCTGGGTCAGGACCGCGTGGCTTCGCCCTACTGGAACGTCTTCACCAACCGCACCGCGCTGGCGTTGGCGGAGTTCGGCGATATGCTGCGGCGCTGGCGGCAGGATCTGGAGGCGGATACCCCGCTGCCGGCGCTGTTCGACCGCATCCTGGTCGAATCCGGGTACGAGGGTTACCTGCGCGATGGCTCGGAAGAGGGCGAGGAGCGCTGGGAGAACGTGCAGGAACTGCGCCGGCTGGCGTATGAATACCAGGAGCGCGGGCTGGCGGAGTTCCTGGAGAACCTGGCGCTGGTTTCGGACCAGGATACGCTGCCGGACCAGTTGGATGCGCCCACCCTGCTGACCCTGCACGCCGCCAAGGGGCTGGAGTTCGACCACGTCTTCATCATCGGGCTGGATGAAGGGCTGCTGCCGCACAGCCGCTCGATGGACGAGCCGGAAGAGATGGCAGAAGAGCGGCGCTTGTTCTATGTTGGGCTGACGCGCGCGCGCAACCTGGTGACGCTGGTGCGGGCTGAGCAGCGCGCCACCTTTGGCACCTACGAGGATACACGCCCCTCGCGCTTCTTACAGGATATCCCCGAACATTTGTTGCAGACCTCGGGCGTGCGCACCCGGCTGCCGCGCCGGCAGCGCCAGGAAGCCTGGGAGCAGCCGCAGCGGTGGGAGAGCAAACCCCCGGCGGGTTCGGCGCCGGAACCGATCGTGCGGCAGTTCCAGCCAGCCATGCGGGTGCGCCACCCCAGTTGGGGTGAGGGTATGGTGATGGACAGCAAGGTGCAGGATAACGAGGAACTGGTGGATGTCTTCTTCGAGAGTGTCGGCTTCAAGCGCCTGGTGGCATCGCTGGCGAAGTTGGAAGTGGTCCCCAAGAATTGACCAGGATGGATGGCGATGAGCGAAATGGATGAGATGCGGGCGATCTTGCAGCAGGTGCAGGATGGTCGAATCAGCCTGGAGGATGCGCTGCAAGCCTTGCGCGGGATGACCTCGGAGGCGCTGGGCTACGCCAATCTGGATCATCAACGCCAATCCCGCACCGGCATCCCGGAGGTGATCTTTGGGGATGGCAAGACTGCAGAACAGGTGCTGGCGATCTTCCGGCGCATGGCGGAACGCACTTCCCCGGTGCTGGCGACGCGCGTCACGCGCGGCATGTATCGGCAGATTCAAAACGATCTTCCGGCGGGCTGTGTCTATCATGAAGTTGCCAACCTGGTTTATCTTGACAGGGAGCCCGCGCCCAGGAAGCCGGGCGTGCTGCTTGTGACCGCCGGCACCAGTGATATCCCGGTGGCGGAGGAGGCGGGCATCACGGCGGAACTGATGGGCTGCCAGGTGGAACGCATCTTCGACGTGGGCGTGGCGGGGTTGCACCGCCTCATCAATCACCTGCCGGCGTTGCGCGCCGCGCGGGTCATCATCGCCGTGGCGGGCATGGAAGGGGCTTTACCCAGCGTGGTGGGCGGGCTGGTGGCTTGCCCGGTGATCGCCGTGCCGACCAGTGTGGGTTACGGCGCCAGTTTCAATGGGTTGGCGGCGCTGCTGGCGATGCTGAACGCTTGCGCGCCCGGGGTGGGGGTGGTCAATATCGATAACGGTTTCGGCGCCGGCTGCCTAGCGGCGCGCATCAACCACATGGAGGCATGAAGCATGAGCGACAATGCTGTCGCAATGAGGCAACTGACCGCCGCGGGTGCTTCGGAATCGCTGACTGCCAAATGGCAGCGATTGATCGACGATTTGACGGGGATGGGTTCGGTCGTGGTGGCGTATTCCGGCGGCGTCGACAGCACCCTGCTGGCGTGGGCGGCGCGCCGGGCGCTGGGCGACCGTATGCTGGCGGTCACGGCGAGCACCGGCATGGACCCGCAGGCGCAGGTGCGCGCCTCAGCCGTGACGGCGGAAGCCCTGGGCATTCCGCACCGCACGGTCGAAATCGATGCGCTGGCGCTGCCCGCTATCCGCGCGAATGCGCCGGACCGCTGTTACCACTGCAAGGCGACCATCCTGGCGCGCCTGCACGAGCTGGCACGAGCGGAGGGTTACGCCGCCGTGGTGGAAGGGCAAAACATCGACGATGAAGGCGACTATCGCCCGGGGCGGCAGGCGGTGCGCCGAAGCGGTACGCGCAGCCCGTTGGCAGCCGCCGGTTTGAGCAAGGCGGAGGTGCGCCTGCTGGCAAAGGCGTTTGGTTTGCCGGTGTGGGATCAGCCCAGCACGCCTTGCCTGGCGACGCGCATACCCTATGGTACGGCGCTGGATGCCGGAACGTTGGCTCAGGTCGAGCAAGCCGAGGCGCTGTTGCGCGGGCTGGGCTTCCGCCAGGTGCGGGTGCGGCATCACGGCAGCCTGGCGCGCATCGAGCTGCCCACTGAGGATATCCCGGCATTGTTGCAACACAGCCAGCAGATCGGCGCCGAATTTCGCCGCATCGGCTTCCAGTACACCAGCGTGGATTTGCAGGGCTACCGCACCGGCAGCATGAACGAGGAGTTGGGCATATGAGCATCTTGTATTGCGATTGTTTTTCGGGCATCAGCGGCGATATGTTCCTGGCGGCGCTGATGGACGCCGGCATGCCGGTCGAACACCTGGATGCGCAGTTCCACGTGCTGCACCTGGTGGAATACCGTGGTGTGCAGGTGGAGCCGGTGATGCGCGGGGCGCTGCGCGCCAGCCTGCTAAGGCTGGATATCGCCCCCGCTGACGATCATCACCATCATCACCATCGCCACCTGGGCGATATCCGCCGCATCGTAGAAGAGAGCGGGTTGGCGCCGGAGGTGAAGGCGACCACCATGCAAGTGTTCGAGGCGCTGGCACGGGCGGAGGCGGCTGTGCACGGCGCCACCATCGAGGACGTTCACTTTCACGAGGTGGGCGCGGTCGATTCGATCTTGGATATCGTCGGCGCGGCGGTGGGCTTGGCGTGGTTCGACGTGCAAGCGGTCTATGCTTCGGCGCTGCCGCTGGGGGGCGGTCGGGTGGAGACGCAGCACGGCGTGCTGCCGCTGCCCGCGCCGGCAACGCTGGAACTGCTGCGCTCCGCCGGGGCACCGCTGGTGCCCTCCACCGCCGAGGTCGAACTGGTGACCCCCACCGGCGCCGCCATCCTGGCGTCGCTGGCGCGCTTCGAGCAGCCAGCCATGCGGCTGCAACACACCGGCACCGGCGCCGGCGGGCGCGACCTGCCCTGGGCGAACGTGCTGCGGCTGTTGATCGGCGAGGCAACGGACGATGCCGGCATGCACGTCGAGATCGAGACCAACATCGACGACATGAACCCGCAATTGCTGGGTGATGTGATGGGGCGGCTGTTGCAAGCCGGGGCGTTGGACGTTTATTTCACGCCCATTTACATGAAGAAGAACCGACCGGCGACGAAATTATCCATCGTGGCACGCTCCGAAGATGAAGCTGCGCTGAGCGACCTGGTGCTGCGCCACACCACCACCCTGGGGGTGCGCGCACGCACCCTGCGACGCTACGAAGCCGCGCGCGAGGTGCGCCGGGTGCAAACCTCCTACGGCGAGGTGGGGGTCAAGGTCAAGATCATGGACGGTGAAGTGTTGCAGGCGCAGCCCGAGTTCGATGATTGTGCGCGCCTGGCTGCCGCGGCGGATGTGCCGTTGGCGGCAGTAATGCAAGCTGCCCTGCTCGCCAGCCAGGTTGATTAATCGAATAATCTAAACAAAGAGATCGCAGAGATTTTTTGATAATCTCTGTGTCCTCTGCGATCTTTGCGGTGAGACTTTTGACTTGCGTAGAAATCAGGTTTGTTTGGGTTGCAGCCCGTAGACCTGCGCCACGGGCAGGACTGCCATGATGCCGGTGTTGGGGTTGCACAGGTCGCCGAGGATGCGCTCGGTGGCGTCTTTCACTTTGGCGACGGTTGCGTCGTCTTTCACGATCGTGAAGAGCGTGCGGTTGAGCTGCTCATCGTGGCACAGGATATCCTCCAGGCGCGGGATGAGCGGCAGGTCCTCGCGCAGGGCGGCGTTCGTGCGGATGCGTCCCAAACCGGTGCTGGGCAGGATGGTGATGCCGGTCACGCCGGCGCTTTCCCAGCCGTTCAATACCGCCTCGAGGCTGTTGGTGTCATGCAGAACGAACAAGATCATGTACATCACGATACCTCCTCTTGACCACCGGGCTGAGGTGCTGGTTTGGGCTGCGCGAACGAAGCCCGCAGCAACGGGGGTGTGACCACGGTGGTCAGGATGACCATCCCGATCACCGCCGAAAATGTCGTTTGGTCCAGCAGCCCCTCGTCCAGCCCCAACTGCGCCACGATCAGTCCCACTTCGCCGCGCGAGATCATGCCGACACCTAATTGCAGCGACTCACGCCAGTTCAACCTGCCCAGGCGCCCGCCGATGCCGGAGCCGATCACCTTGCCCAGGATGGCGACCACCGTGATCACCAGCGTCAGCCACACGGCGTCCAGCCCCAGGTTGGCGAGATCGACTCCCAACCCGATGGATATGAAGAATATGGGCACGAAAAAGCCGTAGGCGATGGCATGCAGACCGGGCTCGATGACGCTCTTCTCCGGCGTGCGCGAGAACATCAGCCCTGCCATGAAGGTACCGGTGATGGCTGCCATGCCGCCCACCAGTTCGGCTGCCAATCCGTAAACCAGCAGGATCACGATGGCGAACGCCAGTGAACCCTGGCTGACCGAGAGTCTGGCGACCAGGCGTGAAAGGCGCGGCAGCAGCCAGATGCCAAACGCTGCCGAGGCGCCCAGGAAGACGATCATCTTGAGCAACACCAGGGCGGTTTCCGTCAAGCCGTTGCCGCCGCTGGAGACCGCCACGAAGATGGAAAGCAGCAGGATCACCAGCACGTCGTCGAAGACGGCGGCGCCCAACAGCGTCAAGCCGATCCGGCTTCGTAGCGCTTTCATTTCGATCAGTGTTTGCGCAGAGATGCTGACGCTGGTGGCGCCCAGGCTCAGTCCCAGGAAGAGTGCCAGCGTGAAGGGCTGCCCCAACATCAAACCGGTGCCCAGACCGAAACCGACCGGCACCAACACACCCAGAATGCCGGCGTAAGCCGATGCGCGCGTCTCGCGCGTCAGGTCCGAGAGGTGAAGCTCCAGCCCGGCGATGAACATCAGCATCAACACCCCCAGCTCACCCATCTCGTAGATGATTTCACCCAGATGGGGGTCGGTGATGAACGGCAGGTGGGTCAGGTCGATCAGGGTGGGACCCAGCAAAATACCGACCAGCAATTCTCCCAGCACCGAGGGTTGCCCCAGGCGTGTCACCAGGTAGCCGGCGCTCTTGGCTGCCAGGATGATGATGGTGAGTGTGAATATCAGTTGCAGAAAAGGTGTCATGAGAATCATCCATCCAAAGGACGAATAAAAGTTTATCATGAAAATTCCGAAGTGGTAAACGGTGGCGCAACGGTTGTGACGCGCGCCCGGCATTGGTTCGATGCCGGGCGCGAACCTTCTGAAGGTTCGGGGTGCAAAGTTTACTTTGCGAGGAGCGCAGCGACGAAGCAATCTCCCTGCCACTGCTGGAGATCACTTCGCTGCGCTCGCGAAGTTCACCCCCACTGCTGGAGATCGCTTCGCTGCGCTCGCGAAGTCACCCTGCCTGCCTTTGCGAGGAGCGCAGCGACGAAGCAATCTACAGGATGACGTGCAAGGTGGTTTGCCATTCACCCCCACGCCTAAATTTTCAGAATTTGTGAAGATCATGAACGGCGACGTAAGCCATGAGTACCGGGTTGGGACTGGGAAGGGGCATTTCCTTGACTTTCCAGGTGGGGACATGCTATATTAATCGCATGATCGGCGATGTCCAAACAACCGGAGGGCGGGGGATGAAGATCATCACTTTACTGACCGATTTTGGCACCCAGGATGGCTACCCCGCCATCATGAAGGGCATCATCTGGAGCATTGCCCCCGGGACGCACATAGCAGATATCAGCCACGAGGTGCCGCCGCAGGACGTCGCTGCCGGCGCCCGCTTGCTGGAGCGCGCTGCGCCATTTTTCCCGCCCGGCACGGTGCACATTGGCGTGGTCGACCCCGGTGTTGGCACCGGGCGCCGCCCGATCGCGGCGCAGTTGGGGCAGCAATTCTTCGTCGGTCCCGATAATGGGCTGGTGACCATGCTGCTGGACCGCACGCAGCGCCAGAACCAGGCAGTGGAGGTGGTAGCGCTGGACCAGCCGCGTTATTGGCTGCCGGTGGTCAGCAACACGTTTCACGGTCGGGATATCTTCGCCCCGGTCGGCGCGGCGTTGGTCAACGGCGTATCGCTCTCTTCGCTGGGTTCCAACGTGGTGGACCCGCAGCGCCTGGATCTGCCGGGCTTTCACCGCACCGCTCAAGGGTGGCGGGGCGAGGTCGTTCACATCGACCACTTCGGTAACCTGGCGACCAATCTTCCCGCGGATGTCATCACCACCTCCGGGAAGGTTTCGGTCCACGCGGCAGGCAAGGTCATCCCGCGCCTTTCGACCACCTTTGGCGAAGGTGAACCGGGCGACCTGATCGCGGTGATCGATTCTTCCAACTTGTTGAGCATCGCAGTGGTCAATGGCAACGCTCAGGAGTGCACCGGCGCCAAGTTGGGCGAGCCGGTGGAGGTGATCCAACAACCTGCGTAACCCACCCTGCAACGGGGTGTTTTGCATGATGCAGTCATATATTTTTATTGGTGGGGATGATGCCTGAAGTTGATCCGCTGATCATCGAAGATCTGACTTTCCGGTACCGCAATCGCAGCGAGCCGGCGTTGAAGCATGTCACCCTGCAGGTGCCGAAGGGTGAACTGCTGCTGGTAGCCGGTGCCTCAGGTTGCGGCAAGACCACCCTGGCACGTTGCATCAACGGGCTTATCCCACGCAGTTATAAAGGCGATTTGGATGGAATGATCCAGGTGCTTGGGCAGGATGTTTCCAGCCTGCCACTTTCCCACATCTCCCAGATGGTGGGCACGGTGTTGCAAGATCCGGAACGCCAGATCCTGGGCACGCGCGTCCTGGCGGAGGTGGCGTTCGGGTTGGAGAACCTGGGCTGGGAGCGCCAGCGCATCCTCGCCACCGCGGAGGAAGCGCTGGATACCATGGGGGTGCTGAATTTGCGCGACCGCGAGACCTTTTCGCTCTCCGGTGGTGAAAAGCAGAAAGTGGCTTTAGCGGGTGTGCTGGCGATGCACCCGCAAATATTGTTGCTGGACGAGCCGCTCGCAAGCCTGGATCCCGCCTCTGCCAGGGAGACGTTGGAACGGGTGCGCGCCCTGGCGGAGGCGGGCATGACGGTGTTGATGGTGGAACACCGCGTGGAGGATGTCATCCGCTACAAACCCGACCGGGTGATGTTCATGTCGGAGGGCGAGATTCGCTACCTGGGACCGTTGCAGGGGTTGGAGAAGGCGGTCAACTATCACGAAGTCAAACTGCCGGTCAAGATGATCCTGCCGTTGGCAGCCGCTGACCCCCCGCCGCCGCCGCTGGTATCGGCGGTCGAAGCCAAACCAGGCACGGCGCCGCTGGTGACCTTTCAGGATGTGGCGTTTGGGTATGATCCCGAGCAGAGCGTGTTGAAAGGTATCTCGCTGACGATCAACAGCGGCGATGTCATTGCCGTGCTGGGTCCCAACGGCGCCGGCAAAACCACCCTGGTGAAGCACGCCATTGGACTGCTCAAGCCCAAAAGCGGTCAGGTTTTGATAGGCGGCAAGGATACCCAAGACCTGAGCGTAGCAGAGATCGCCAGCAACCTGGGGTACGTCTTCCAAAGCCCCAGCCACATGCTGTTCGCGCCCACCGTGCAGGATGAACTGGAATTTGGTCCCAAGAACCTGGGTCATCCGCCGGATGAGATCGAAAGGGATGTCAAACGGGCGCTCGAGATCGTCAACCTGGAGGGCATGGAGGGCGATCCGCCGTTGGCGCTCAGCTTCGGGCAGCAGAAACGGGTTAGCATCGCTGCCATCCTGGCGATGCGCTCGCGCATCCTGGTGATGGACGAGCCGACCGCCGGACAGGATTACAAGAACTACATGCAGTTCATGCATTCGATCATGGCGATGCCGGGTTTCGAGGCGGTGCTGTTCATCACCCATGATATCGATATGGCGGTGATCTTCGCCAACCGCGTGCTGTTGGTGGCAGAAGGCAGGCTGGTGGCGGATGGTCCCCCGCACCAGGTGTTGGCAGATCAACAACGCTTGACGGATTGCCGGCTGGTGCCCACCACGCTTTTGCAGGCAAACCTGGAGAACTTTGGCAGAACCGGCGCGTTCCTGCGCGCCGAAGCCCTGGCGCACGCCATCGCGCCGGGATGAATCATATTCTATCCATCCATAGGAGGAACAATGAATAAAAGGTTGGCTTCAGTTCTTGTTTCGCTGGCGGCTGTGCTGGTCTTCTTCCTGGGCATCTGGTTGATCGGTCGCACCATCAACCCTGACCTGGACCTGGACGAAACCGCGCTGCTGCGTTTCGTCTTCGTCGGCATTGGTTTGTTGATCGTCTTTCTGATCTACTGGCTGACGCGCAACAGCAAAGCCTGGGAAGTGGGCACGCGCGAGGTGGTTTACATGGCGATCGGTGCCGCCCTGTACGCCATCCTGTCATACCTGTTCAACGGCACGGTCTTCGTGGTGCCGTCGGTATCACAGGTGGCATTGCGCCCGGCGATCGTGATCCCGATGTTGTTCGGCTACCTGTTCGGTCCGGCGGTTGGGTTGTTCACCGGCGCAGTCGGCAACATGTTCGGCGATGCGCTGACCGGCTTCGGGCTATCGCCGCAGTGGAGCGTTGGCAACGGCTTGATCGGCATGATCGCGGGTATGCCCATGCTGTTCAAGGATAAGAAACAAAGCCTGAACACGGTGTTGTGGATCAGCATCGGTGTGGTGGCGCTGGCGACAGCCGTCTACTTGCTCAACCAGAGCGTCCCCAATACCCTGTTCTACGATGTCGATAATGGCATCTTCGGTGATGCGCCCATCAGCCTGGTGGCGGGTCTTTCGGTCTTGATCGGGCTGGTGCTCGCGCTGTTGGTGTGGTACATCTTCCGTAAGGATATCGACGTGGCGACGGCGGTCATCTGGAGTATGCTGGGCAACTTCTTGGGGATGGGTTTTGCCGCCATCTCCGATATCTGGATCAATGGCTACCCGCCCGCCCTGGCAATCGTGGGTGAGTTCATCCCGGCGGCGGGTCCGAACATGATCTTCGCTGCCATCCTGGTGCCGGCATTGTTGCTGGCGTACCGCGCACTGCAGCGGCAGACTGGGCGGTAGCATCAGGTTACCAGCGCCTTTGCGAGTCTTCACAAAGCGCTGCGCACATCCCAAACCCTGTTTCCCTCCCCCTTGAGGGGGAGGGCAGGGCGGGGGTGTTGCCATGCAAGGCAAGGCGATATTTTGTATAGCCTCGCAGAGGTTTATAATGCGAATGATCGTAATAATCACGACACTAGAAATCGGAGTCTGATCGATGCTGGTCACCTGGCGCTATAAGAAACGGCGCTCCATCATCCAATACTTCGACCCGCGCGCATGGCTGATCTTTTATGCTTGCTTTTTGGTGTGCACGCTGCTGTTCTGGGACGTGCGCTTCCTGGCGTTCTTCCTCGCCATCGCGCTGTTGGTGACCTTCAACACCGGCATCCAATGGCGCGAGATGAAGCGCGCCTGGCTGTTCATCGGCGGGTTCGTGCTATTCTTTTCGTTCCTGACCTTCCTGACCGGGCGCGGGGGAATCGAGTTTTACCAGACCGAACACATCATCCGCCAGTTCAGCGCCGGCTTTTCCATCCTGGGCTGGACGCCCAAACTGACCATCAGCGCTGAAAAGACCGCCTACGCCATCAGCATGATGGTGAGGGTGTTTTCGATTTCCAGTATGACCATATTGATCCCCTACTCCCTCAACCCGGCGTTGTACGGGGTAACCTTCCGCGGGCTGGGTCTGCCGGATAAGATCGCTTACGGCATGGATTTGACGATGCGTTTCATCCCGACCTTCGGGCGCGACTTCCAGTCGACCAAGGACGCGCAGCGTGCCCGTGGCTACGAACTGGAGAAGTTGAGCGGCGGGTTGATCGCCCAGGTGCGCAAACTGGTGCCGTTGTTGGTGCCGGTGACCATCCATGCCATTGCCAGCAGCGAAGATATCATCGACGCCATGGATCTGCGGGCGTTCGGCATCGGTCCGCGCACCTGGTTGGATAAGCTGAGCTACCAGACCCGCGACCGGCTGTTGATCGCCGGCGGGGTGGCGATGGTGGTGATGTGCATGGCGCTCTCGCTGCTGGGGGTGGGCAAGTTCTGGGTGCCGGGGTTCCTGATACCTTGACGATACTGTCAAGACCACAAAGACCTTGATAGTAATCTCGACGCCGTCGCGTTTTTTCTTCCAAGGCGGATTTTATTGCATATTTTCCTGCTTTTCTGGTTGACTTTTTCCCTGCCCGCTCTATGATAAACTTGCTCACGATGACAAATCGCGCGGACGCCGCTCCAATGTGAGCGGCGCATTCTTGCGCCAGATCGGAAGGACAGCTTATGTGCGGCATATTTGGCATTGTGACCCAAGAAGAACAGACGCTCGGACCCACCCTGGTGGAGGCGGCGCGGCGGCTGACCTATCGCGGCTATGACTCGGTCGGTGCGGCGACGCTCGGCGCCGGGCGCATCGACCTGCGCAAGGACGTCGGCAAGGTGGATGCTGTGGCGGAGAAGCACAACTTTGCAGAAATGCGTGGCAGCCGCGGCATCACCCAACTGCGCTGGGCGACCTTCGGCGCACCCTCGCAGGTCAACGCCCAACCACACCTCGATTCGGACGGCGACCTGGTGGGGGCGCACAACGGCAACATCACCAACAATGTCGAATTACGGCAGCAGTTCATGGCGGAGGGCATGACGGTGCGTTCGCACAACGATGGCGAATCATGCGTGCACGCGGTGGAGCGGCACCTCGACCAGGGGGGCGACTTCATCGAAGCCATCCGCCGCGCGCATGCCGACCTGCAAGGCGATTACGCTTTCGTCATCGGGCAGGTGGACGATGAGCGCCTGTTCGCCATCAAAAAGGGTTCCGGGTTGGTGGTGGGCATCGGCGAGGGCTTCACCTGCGTTTCATCGGACCTGCCCTCTATCCTGCCGCTGACGCGGCGGGTGCTGCGGGTGCAGGATGGCGAAATCATCACGCTGTGGGCGGATCGGGTGGAACTGCGCTCGGTGGCGGACGGGTCGCTGATCACGCGCACGGTCGAGACGGTCACCGAGACGATGGAAGCCGCGCAGAAGGGCGGTTACCCGCACTTCATGTTGAAGGAGATCCACGAGCAGGCGCAGGTGGCGCGCGAGGTGCTGCACATGCTGGCAGGCTCGGCGGAAGTCGAGACGGTGCTGGCGGCGATCCGTAACGCGCGGCATGTTTACCTGATCGGCTGCGGCACCTCGTATCACGCCTGCCTAGCGGGTTCTGTTTACTTCGCGCAACTGGCGGGGCGGGCGGCGGTGCCGGTGCTGGCGCCGCAGTTCATCCCGCAATACCTGCCGGCGGTGGGCGCCGAGGATGTTGGCATCTTCGTCAGCCAATCCGGCGAGACCAAGGATGTGCTGAATGCGCTGCAGGCAGCCGAAACGCGCGGGATGCAATCCTTCGGTCTGGCGAACGTGATCGG
>JABLXM010000077.1 GCA_013177815.1 Anaerolineae bacterium
TGCATGCATTTATATCGCTGGCTACCAGCTCCTGTCACCCCATCCCGGTTCTGGCGTTCCTGACTTCCGCATTTTGGACATGTTTTCATCCCTTTATTTTACTACCCCCATCAATCTAGCCACTCCCTGATATTAATACAATTTAGAGATATAAAGTCAGCATATCGTTTACCATTGTATTGGATATGATTATTCGGTAAAATAGACAAGTAATAATTCTCGCCAAATTTCGCTATTGGAGGAACGACATGTCAGATCAAATGGATACCGGCATCACCAGTGATGACAAACTATGGGCACTGTTGGCTTATCTGTTAACACCGCTCATCCCAGTGGTTATCCTATTGATGGAGGATAAAAAGAATCGACCCTTCATCCGCGCGCATAACGCGCAGGCGCTTGCCTGGGGCATTGTGGTTTGGGTGCTCGGCTGGTTACTTGCTGCAGTGACCTTCGGTATTGCCGGAATTGCTATCGCCGTGATCACAATCATCTGGGCAATCAAAGCCTACCAGGGTGAATACGTGAACATTCCGGTCATAACGGACTTCGTCAAGAAACAAGGCTGGGCATAGAATCATTGAGATCATACGGGGGTGCCCAATAACCAATAACGTCATGATGAACGTAGCGAAGCTTCTCACTTGTAATGAGAACCGCTTCGCTACGCTTTTCAGTTTGCTGCCACGCCATCCCCACGCCCTTTGGAAGACAGCAGGCAGGGTGACAGGCTCCAGTTAAGTAAGCTTCATTAACTTATTCTTCTGTTCTTTCCACGAGCGGTCCGGATGGCGTATCTTTAATCTGCCATCCGTGAGTCGCAATACGATCGCGGAGCGCATCCGAGCGCTGCCAATCCTTTTCCCGCCTGGCTTGTTCCCTTTCATTTACAATATCAAGAATCTGTTGCGGCACCTGAAGCTTGATATCGTCTTCAGTCGTGTGCTCAAGTGTGGATAGCGCTTTTTGCCATAATTCAGGCGGGATTTCAGACCCAGCATTCAATTCAGCCAACCTCCTATACTGACCAAGTTGACTGAAAGGGATGTGGCTACCCTTTGGATAGGAGTGCCTTTCCGACATGTATTGTATGTGGACACTGCCCTTACCCAAGACAGCGATACATTCCCGGTTGAAGTCAAAGACCGCGGCGGTGTGTTCGTCAACCCCAAGTATGGTGCACGGTTCAGGCAGCAACGCCACCAGCGCTTCAAAACGATCCACCCCCATGAAGCACCGACTTGTATCCAGTTCCTTGCCGCCATCGGTGTTATTCCAATGGGGTATGAAGATCAGCGATAAATTCCACGACGAAAAGAGATCCAGACCTGCTCGCCAGTGGATATCTTCGCCGGCTTTGTAGATCTCATATACTGGAAGGCAATAACGACCCAGTGCGATGGTTGCAGCACTGGCGAACGCCAGCGATGCGCCAAAACGGTGGCGAGCTTGCAGGATATGCCACAACTTCGACCCGGTCAATTGCCTGACGGCGTAGGTTGGGCTGCCAGGTCCCATAAATATCAATCCGCTCTTCCAAACATCCTGAATGGTCTCGTCATCATCCGGACTGAACGGCGTGTGCCGTTTCCTGGCTGCCACAACATGGACAGCGGGGGCATAGTTCTGCAGGCGCTTCGCCATGTAGTCTGCGACCCTACCGGCGACCTGGGGCGAGTTCAGTTCAAAGCCCGCTGGCGTTTCCAAAACCGAGATATCCAGCGGTTGAGGGAGGTTGGCAGCCAATTTTTCAAAGATCAATCCACCAACAGGCGTGGTTTCTCCTGAACCGATAAAAGCGATCTTGCCAGGCGTTATCTCACGCTCGCTCATCATCTTCCATAAACTTGTATCAGGCAGCCAGGGCTTTGTCCACCGGTGTATAGAACTGGCGACGGTAGAGATCGGCATACAAGCCGTTGCGTTTCAATAACGTCTCGTGGGTGCCGGATTCGACGATATCACCCTCATCGATTACGAGCACCTGATCGGCTTTCCGGATGGTCGAAAGGCGATGGGCAATGACGAAACTGGTGCGCCCCTTGAGCAATTTTGCCAGTCCTTTCTGGATGATGACCTCCGTCTGGGTATCGATGCTGGCGGTGGCTTCATCCAAGATCAAGATCCTGGGGTTTGCCAGAATGGCTCTGGCGATAGCGATCAGTTGACGCTGCCCCTGGCTGAGCAATTTTCCTCGCTCGCCAATTTCAGTATTATACCCGCCCGACAATTTCATTATAAAGTTATGCGCCTCGGCTGTCTTGGCTGCCTCCATCACTTCGTCATCCGTGGCATCCAGCCGTCCATACCTGATGTTTTCCATGATCGTTCCAGAAAACAGGAATGGCTCCTGCGAAACCAAGCCCTCATGCGAACGCAGCCAGCGCTGATCAAAATCACGCAGGTCCACGCCATCCAAACGCACAACACCCTTCATCGGGTCATAGAACCTGGTGATCAGAGAAGCGATGGTGGTCTTCCCTGCCCCTGTTGGTCCAACCAGGGCGATCATTTCACCGGGTTTTGCAGAAAACGAAACATCCTCCAGCACCGGTTCGTCATCGCCATAAGCAAACCAGACATTCTCAAAATCCACCTGTCCATTGATTTGCTCAAGCTTGACCGGTTCCGGCGGATCAACGACACCGGCTTCGGTATCCAACAGCTCATAAACCCGCTCGGCGGCTGCCAACGCGGATTGCGCCGTGGTCCATTGTTGCGCGACGGTTTGGATGGGACGAAAGAAATTCTGAACATATTGGAGGAAGGCTACAACCACACCGACGGTCGATTGTCCTGAAATGACAAAGGCGCCACCGATGGCTGCAACGATAGCCATATCGATGGTACTGAGAATATCCATCGCCGGGGCGAAAGCGGACGTGATGGCAGTAGCATTAACATTCGCATCACGGTTCGCCGCATTCCGTTCAGAAAAACGCCGCACGTTTTCATCGGTGCGATTGAAGGCTTGCGCCACCTTGACGCTGCTGATATCCTCCTCCAAGTCAGAC
Source organism: Anaerolineae bacterium (assembly GCA_013177815.1). Taxonomy (GTDB): domain Bacteria; phylum Chloroflexota; class Anaerolineae; order Anaerolineales; family Anaerolineaceae; genus JABLXM01. The sequence goes on from JABLXM010000077.1 coordinate 3,015, forward strand.
GAGACATCTCCAAGAGTTTCCCGCGTTCGGCGATAGGCACGACGCGCGAGTTTTGAGAACATGTTGGTAGCGTACAGCAAGAGGGGGACAATTGCCATGACCGCCAAACCCAAGCGCCAATCCAACAACAACATGGCAACGGCAATGCCAACCAGCGAGAACATTGAACTAATCATCTGTGATAGCGCCTGGCTGAAGAAAGTATTGAGCATGTCGATATCATTCACCAGACGGCTCATGATCTCTCCGGCTTGACTGCTCTCCAAGTATTCCAGCGAGAGGGTCTGGATCTTGTTGAATACTTTCTGCCGTAAATCCGCTAACAGGGATTGACCCAATTTTGCCAACTGGAAGATCTGGGTACGGGTAGCAAGCGCACTGATCACATAGACAGCCGCCGATGCGAGCATAATGCGAGCCAAGCCGGCAGGGTCACTTCCCTCGATATATTGGTCAACAGCTATTCCAAGAAGCACCGGAGCGGCGCCTTGCCCGGCAGCCGTTATGATGACGAGCAACAAAACCAGCAAAAAAGAGGATGTGTATGGCTTTAACTCCTGTATTAGCCTGACCAGGACCCTGCCACGGTTGCGGGGCTTTTCTTCCTGGACTGTATTTAACCCGTGCATACCTCCGCGCATCATTGGGCTGCCTCCTCATCCGCTGTCAATATTTCTTCGCGGACGTTGAATTGTGACTCCAGTATCTCGGCGTATAGTTCGCAACACGCCAACAGTTCCTCGTGGCTGCCCTGCCCGGCAAGTTCGCCATTATCCAACAGGAGGATAAGGTCTGCATTGCGAACGGTGCTGATCCTTTGTGCGATCACGAAGGTGGTGCTCTCTTTCTTAAGTTTATCCAACGCTTGTTGAATCTTGTATTCGGTTTCTGCATCAACCGACGATGTGCTATCATCCATGATCAGTATCTTCGGGTCCAGCAGCAACGCCCTGGCAATGGCAATGCGTTGTTTTTGTCCACCAGACAACCCAACGCCGCGTTCGCCGATCTCGGTTCCATATCCATCCGGAAATTCCATGATGAAATCATGAGCCTGCGCTGTACGTGCAGCCTCGATGATATCCTCCATCCTGGCAGATGGTTTCCCATATGCAATATTTTCCTGGATGGTACCGGAAAACAAAGTAGTTTCCTGAAGGACGATGCCGACATGGGAACGCAAGGAAGCTATGGTCATATCGCGCACATCCATGCCATCAATCTTGACGACTCCCTGTGAAACGTCATAAAAACGGGGGATGAGATTGATAATGGACGATTTACCCGAACCGGTCTTGCCGAGGATGGCAACCGTCTGCCGAGGCTTTACAGAGAAAGTAATATCATGGATGACATCCTGCGAACCACCGAAGTATCGGAAGGAAACATTCTCGAAACTCACCGCACCATCACGAATATCGACATCAACGGCGCCTGGTTTATCCGTGACATCTGATTCGGCATCCAGAACCTCGTTGATACGCACTGCAGAGGCTTCAGCACGGGAGATGGCAGCGCCGATCATTCCCAACATGAAAACCGGCATGAGGAAGAAGCCCTGGTAACCAAGAAACGCTACCAGTTCGCCCAAGGTCAGTTGGAGATTGATGACCTGGTTGCCACCGACCCAAACAACAGCAACAGTGCCCAGGTTGGCAATCAAAAAGATGATCGGGAAGGAACTGGAAAATAATCGTTGCAAACTGACATTTACATCTAAGAGTTCTTTGTTGTGATCACTGAAACGAGAAATCTCGTAATCCTCGCGTGCGAACGCTTTTACGATCCGGATCCCGGCAAGATTTTCCTGCAGGACGGTGTTCAGGTTTGCCAACTTGACCTGTACATTGGTGGAGAGCGGCATAATCTTGGTGACGAAAAATCCGAACACAACAAAGATGGGGGGCAAGGTGAGTAAAAAGATGCCAGTCAGGGTTGCATTCATCGAGAAGAGGATCACCATGGTTCCCACCAACAAAATGATGGCAGAAAGTAGTTGCAGGATGCCATTTCCGACAAACATGCGAACCTGATCCACATCCGAAGTCGTTCGGGTCATCAACTTGCCGGTTTGAGCCTGATCATGGTATGAGAAACTTAATTTCTGTAACTTCTCATATAACGAGTTCCTCAAATCATAGGCAAGACTTTGTGATAAAACTTCGGACAGATACCCTTGGAAGAAAGAAAATAAACCGCGCCCTAAAGCTACCGCAATCATGATGCCAGCGATGGATAACACCACATTGAGGTTTTTTGGGGTAATACCATCATCGATCAGTTGACGAAGCAGTTGAGGCGTATAGAGGTTGGCAGCGTTAACAATCAGCAAACTCAATAACGCACCAAGGGATGTTTTCCAATACTTTACCAGGAATGGTAATAATCTACGAATACCTTTCATTGATTCTTTCCGTTTATGTAGTTTTTATGGATTCTTGTTGATCGATCTGATCCATCTGCTTCAGTACCTTGTGGAGAAGTCCCAGACCCATCGATAATTTGTCAAGATCGCCGTCAGATATCGCCCCCAATGCTGCAACGACCCGATCTTCTAGATAGAACTGCAAACAAGCAATCTGGTTGGCGCCTTCACTGGTGAGGCTAAGTTCGACTTTACGTCGATCGTGTTGCAAGGTCTTCCGATGTATCCAACCGCGCTCAACCAAAGTGTCAACACTTTTTGACATGGTAGCAGTACTGACCTCCTGGTCATTCGAAAGCGCAGTGACGGTACGAGCGCCGCGTTGCAAGGACATCATGATGCCGAAATGAGCTGGACCGATGTTCGGAAACTGGCTGCGGATACCAGAACCAGTTCGACGCATCATCATGGGCAGTATATTTACGATCTGATTGGCAACTTCTTTTCGGTCATGCATTTTATTAGCCATACTAATTAATCGTAATACTAATTATATCTGTTTAGACTTTGGTGTCAAGCTATTGCCTAATACTTCGAATCAAATATGGCGGGTTGTGAGCAAAGCAGGTAAAATCAATCGATAAAATGGTCATGAAGATAACTTTCGAACAGGCTTGGACAGATATATCACAAGCCAGAAAATACCGGGAGGAAGAATTGGAAGGGCGCGCGCGAGTCTGCGCACGGCGCGGAGTAGGCAAAGCAATCAGAGCTTATTTTTCTGATGTGGGCGCAAGTGACACAGAGGGGAATATCCTCTTATTGATCCCAAAGATGCTGGAAAGAAGCGAGATCTCGTCATCCGCCAGGGAATATGCGGGGCATTTCATGCTAGCAGTCAATACCAACCATGAACTCCCTGATGGGATCGATTTGATCCTGGAAGCGGAGAAAATCATTCTAGAGTTAGAGCATCTCAGTCAACGAGAAAATACCAGGAGTAGACCAATGCCAGAGACACAAAACACTAAGATCAAGATGTATGGCACGAACTGGTGTTCAGATACACGCAGGGCAAAAGCGGTATTCGACCGCAACCAGATCGATTATGAGTATATCGATATCGACAAGGACGCAGACGGCAGGGCATTTGTACAATCTGCGAACAACGGCATGCGCAGCGTTCCCACTATCGTCTTCTCCGATGGCAGCATCCTGGTCGAACCCAGCAACGCAGAGCTTGAAAGTAAATTGGGGTTATGACGGGCGTTTTTTACGAAATAAGAAGAGCAATAACCAAGTAATCAAAACCCCGCTAAATAACCCCACGAATATCACGACCAATCCCCACCCTTTTTCCGGATTTTCGTAGAGGATTGTCGGTGGTGTGATCAAGCGGTCGCGCAGCTTATTGATATATTCTTCGCGTGGTGAAATCGGCTGCATCTTGCTTTCCAATTGCTGCTCGATGTCCATAAATGCCTTTGAAGGGTTGATTGAAGTTGCCAGGCTCATAGATCCTCATCAGTAAACAGGGAGTCTTTTTCGATCTTATCTTCCATTATTGTCCGTAAAGCCAGCAGCGTACGGTGATACAAGCTCTTGATGGCTCCTTCACTGCGTTGCATGATGGCGGCAATTTCAGCGTTCGACATGTGTTCGACGAACTTCAAGATCAGCAACTGTTGCCGATCCGGCGTCAGCGTTCTGATGGCTTCGAACAGACGCTCATTTTCCTGTAAATGAACAACGTTCATTTCCGGATGGATGCTGCGGTCATACAACTCAGCAGTATCTTCAAGCGATATTTCTTTCTTTCTGCTATTATCACGATGCCAGTTAGCTACAAGGTTATGGGCGATGCGATATAGCCAGGCTGAGAACGGCACGCCGGTGATCCGATAGGCATGGATGCGGCGCAATGCCCGGAAAAACACTTTGGCGGTCAGGTCCTCGGCATCGTATTGCTTGCCAGTCCGATAATAGATATAGTTATAGATCTTTCCGACATAGCGGTTATACAACCAACTAAAAGCTTGGGAATTCCCAGCTATCGCATCCTGAACCGCTGCGTTCTCATCATTCGGATCGTATTCCATCGATTCAACCGGTTCATTTTTCATTAACACGCGATTCTTTCTGCGGTTTCGATATTTTGCCAGGACAAAGTCATCATTGAATTTCCAGCGCGTTCTTTACAGCTTGATACGCATCCACAATACCAGAGCCGTAAGCATTGCGAAGGTCGCCACCGGAAAGGCACTCAGGGATCCAGCCGTCATATGTCGTAGCGGAGTTCCGCAGGATGGTTTCAGTCAGATCGATATCTCCGATCAGATGCGGATTGGCAGACCACATGAGGGCAACAACACCAGCGACATGGGGACCCGCCATGGACGTGCCGCTGAGGAAAGCGTACGTCCCCCCCGGAAAAGCTGATGGGATGTTGGCGCCCGGCGCGACGATATCCGGTTTTATACGACCGCTGCCATCAACCTCGACAGGACCCAGGCTACTAAATCCTGTCAGGTCACCACCCTGGTCGATGGCGCCGACCGTAAACACGTCATCATAGATGGCGATTGGGTCCTCCACAGTTCCACAACCGTTATCACCATTGTTGCCGGCAGAGGCAACGACAAAGATACCAGCCGCACGCAACGCGGTCACTGCCGGTTGCAATGCAGACGGATCGCATCCTTCGACCGATGGGCAACCCCAAGAATTATTCAGGATGTGGGCACCCCGATCCGGTTCACCATCATGCAGTGGATCTCCGTCCTGGGGAAACGGCGCCAGCATGAATTGCATGCAATCCAAATAGTAGGCAGGGTTGCCCAGATTACGGGCGAGATTGACACATCCAATCCAGCCCGCATCCGGCGCGACGCCGGTGTGATCCCCCAAAATCGTACCGAGGGTATGGGTGCCATGCCCACCAATGTCCATCGGTGAAACAGTTTCATACCAGGGATCAAACCAGTGGTAGTCATCCTCACCATCCACACCCAAGTAGGCATCCGCCAACTCCGGATGATCGCCTTGAACGCCACTATCGGATTGCCCAATCACAATGCCTGCGCCCCGGTATCCCAACTGCCAGGCGTCATCAGCGTTGATCATTTTCAGATTCCAGGGGGTATCATTCAAAGCGGACAATTCACCCGAGCTAACGGGCAAAGGTGCCGGCAACGGACGAAGATAGGGGCTATCAATGATACGCGCAACCTCCGGGCGCCTGCTCAACCACAACCTGACCAATGGACCACCCCTGACCTCGACGGCATTGACGAGATAATATGGCGTGTATTCCAGACCGAAGCGGTCGAGACGTTCACGCAACCCGGCTTGGCTCGAATCCGCATGAGCAGTCAGGGTATCGTATACATACTGCCTGCGTGCATCGTAATCAGATATCGAGGCACCCTGGGCAAGATCGGCTTGATCCGATAGTATCACGAACAGTTTTTCGCCATGAAAACCCGGCTGACCCACAAACACATAAAGAGCGGTCACCAGCAGCCAGATCGCAACAGCGGATAGGAGCAACGCCAACCCAGAGACTTTTTTGGGCAATTCGAAACGATTGGCAACACGCCCCAGAACCCCGGTCAAGATCAATAATAGCAGCGAAAGTGCAATCAAAAGATTGACCCAATGGAATAGTTCACCAGCGCCGGAGGCTATCACGCTTTGCATTTCATCGGGGTCCAGGAAGATCAAGGGATAGGTGATGGATAGCGAGAGGGATATGAGCATGGCGGGGATATTGGCGCGCGCCGGGTCTTTTCCCCTCATCGCGTATAGTTCCGCCATAATCCAACCAGAGAGCGCGGCGCCACCCAATAACACCCACTGATTGCCATTCTGCCCCACGGCGGCAAGCAAGATGACAAGCCCCAGGATGGCTGTGTAGGCATTGCTGCCTACTTTTTGCGGCTGGTAACGGAAGAACACCAGGTCAACCAGAATGACGAAGAACCAACCCGCCAGAGTTCCGGTGAGAACGCCCAGAACCAGGTCCAAAAAAGATCCCCACGCCCCCCATAAAACCCAGGGAATCGCCAAAATACCCGATACGATGAAAGCATACGGGATGGCATGACTTGACCAAGCAGGCACTTCAGTCCGTTCCTTGACGATACTGCGTACAACAAAGAGGATCGCCAACGCAAAGAAAAATATTCCGCACTGGCTTGCAAGGAGGGTTTGGGATTGTGTCAGATCAAACAACCGCAAAGGCGCGAAGAAGATCAAGAACAATGAAACGATGCTCCAAAGTAAAAATTGGCGTTTCAGTTTGGCATCTTTCGCCAGTAGCGATGCGAGCATGAACGGCACGAATAAGGATAAGCCTACAAACAACGCCATGCCCCAGCGCGGATCCGCTTCCGGGCGACCGGTATAGAATTTAGCCTGTTCAATCAACCAGGTGGCGAAATTAAACAACGCGATGTTGCCAATGATCCAAATAAAGCTTAGACCCTGTATAAGTTGATAACCACAACCAACACCCGTTCTATCTGACTGGCTTCCCATTGGACGGGATGGATTTTCACCCTTATTTTCGATCATGGTTTCTCCAAAATAACCTGCCAATGACTGCTGCGATGCCCTTCGGTGTTGCGACTTTCTTCCAATTCCAAAGACCAGAGTGTGAAGTTCCGTAATTCGATCATTAATTCAACTGCATCGAAATAATGATGGGGGACGCCGGCATCCAACCCGGCATCGGGGATGAAGGTATTCGGCTCCAAGGGTACCCCATAACCGTATCGCCAACTGCGCACCGATTGAAATGTGAGCGCGGCAACACCACCCGGTCTCAAAACACGAAATATCTCCGCAATCGCCTGGCGAATGAGCGCCATTGGGTTGTGATAAATGACATGTGTGCTGAGCAACGAATCAAAACTGGAATTCGAAAAAGGGAGGTGCACCATATCACCCAACACCAGACACACGTTGGCATCACGGTCCTGTTGAATGACTTGACGCGCCTGCAGCAGCCCCTGGCGGGAGTTATCCAAACCGGTCACATGCTGCCACTTGGATGCAAGCAAAGAAAGATGCCTGCCGTTCCCGCATCCCAAATCCAGTACAGTGCGGTTTCCCTTTTGATTGGTCGCGGCGAAATCAATCAATTTCTGGCAGATCGGATGCGGCGATTCCCAGAAGGATTCGCCCGTCCTATAGAGTTCATCCCAGGTTGGTGGATTCATCATCCTCCATGCTTGCGATTAATTTGGTATGAGTATACACTTGCCTTTGTATGATAACATGATACATATTGGTTACTGATGCATAATCTCTTCCAAATGGAGGATGGAATGCCAATCGTTGAATCCACCCAGGAAATCAAACCCGGTAAGAAGCTTTACTTCCGAAGATGGGAAACCGAGCAACCGCAGAAGGGCGTGGTTATACTCATCCACGGGCTTGGCGACCATGTTTGCCGGTACAACCATGTGGGAGACTTTTTCAATTGGGCAGGGTATACCCTGGTGGGAATGGACCTGCCCGGGCACGGTCAATCCTACGGCAAGCGTGGGCACGCCGGGTTCGAGGACATCTACCCACTGATCACCACGATGTTGAAAACAGAATCAGAGGCTGCCCCAGCATTACCCATCTTCCTTTATGGGCACAGCATGGGCGGCAACATCACATTGAACTACATCCTTCGATTTTTCCCAAAGATCGCCGGCGCTATCGTCACCTCGCCTGGCATCAGACCCGCGGACCCACTACCTGCGCCTAAACGAGCACTGGCGCGCATTATGCAGCGAGTATACCCATCCTTTGTAATGGGCAATGGGTTGGATATCGACGGTCTCTCGCGCGATCCTGCCATCAAACCCGCATATTTGAACGATCCGTTGGTACATGCCAAAGTCTCAGCGAAACTCGGTTGGGATATCATCTCCAAGGGGGAATGGCTGCTGGAGCAAGCACGAGATTTGCCCATACCTATACTGTTGCTGCAGGGAGACGCCGATCGGTTGGTGGACCCCAAGGCGACGCAAGCATTTGCAGAATCGATCAAGAAGAATCTAACCTACAAACTGTACGATGGTTTCTTCCACGAGCTACACAATGAACCAGAAAAAGCCACCATCCTGGCGTTGATGGTGGAGTGGATGGACCGACATCGGAGTATCAAGAACGACGAAAGCGAAAATCAATAAATTCAGGATGACTGGCACTTGACCCGCCGACATCCAATGACTAAAATAATCCTGGGCTGTTACAGGTTATCGAGCCTCTGAGCACGCCTGTTCATAACCGCTAATTCGAACAAGGAGAACATGATGAGCGATTTTTTATTTCGAGGATCCTTGGGGGAAATAGATGCGGAAGTCCACCAGCTTAGCCAACTTGAAAATGAGCGCCAATTCAGGAAATTGATCCTAATCCCAAGCGAGAGCGCGGCGCCATTAGCAATCCGCGAGGCATTGGGGTCATCCTTCCAGAACCTGTATGCCGAGGGATATCCAGATGAGGATACCCGCTGGATGAGCGAAGATGAGATCCTCGACTATCCGGAGCGATTAGCATATTACCGGCGCTACTCAGACCCGCGCTACTATAAAGGCGTCGAGTATGCAGATATCGCCGAATCACTGGCTCGACGGCGCTGCGCCGAAGTGTACCAAAATGAACGCGTCTCGGCAGATGACCTCTATGTCAACGTGCAGGCGCTATCCGGCGCACCGGCGAACAACGCGGTCTACAACGCGCTCATCAACCCGGGCGACCCTATCCTTGGCATGAACCTGCTACACGGCGGACATCTTACACACGGTTCTTCAGTCAACCGGTCCGGCAAACTTTACGCGGTGACACATTACAATGTCGATCCTGAGACTGAAAAAATCGATTACGAAGTGGTTCAGAGAATCGCGGCAGAAACCAAACCAAAGATCATCATCGCAGGTTATTCCTCTTATCCATGGGTGCCAGACTGGCGGCGCTTCCGTGAAATCGCCGACTCGGTTGGCGCGATCCTGCTGGCAGATATTTCGCACATCTCAGGTTTGGTGGCTGGCGAGGCAATCTCCTCCCCGGTTGGCATCGCCCACGTGGTAACCTTCACGACGCATAAAACGCTGTGCGGACCACGCGGCGCGTGCATCCTGACACATGATGCCGCGCTTGGTCGCAAGATTGACCGGGCGGTCTTCCCAGGCGAACAAGGGGGACCGCACGTTCATGTCTTCGCGGCACTGGCGACAACCTTCAAACTGGCGAAAACAGAGCAATTCAAGAAATTGCAGAAACAGATCATCACCAATTGTGCCGCGCTGACCAAGCAATTGACGGTTCGCGGATTGCGAATTCCATTTGGCGGGTCAGATACTCACCTGGGGAACGTTGATTGCAAGACGGTTGTTGGCATGGATGGCAGCACACTCTCCGGAGATATCGCCGCGCGCATCCTGGATATCGCGGGAATCGTGTTGAACCGCAACACCATACCGGGCGACAAAACCGCCCTATTCGCATCCGGCATCCGGTTCGGCACACCCTGGATGACCCAACGTGGGCTGGTGGAGAAGGACATGGTGGTGGTAGCGAACGCAATCGCTGACATCCTCCTCTCGACCACACCTTACAGCGTTGAAACCCGGCAGGGCACAACCATTCGCGCGAAAGTGGATTTTGAGGTGTTGAACCAAACCAAAATCAAGATCCGCGACCTGGCAGAGAAAGCCGGCAAAGATCTGAAACTTGATTATCACGGATATCCTCACTTTTATTACCAGGATGACAAGCAAGATCCAAAAAAAGATACGACAAGTTATGCATTGAGCGGTAAGAATATCCGCCATTTCGTCAATTACGTTTTCACGAACGATGCAGAGGCATTGAAACCATCAGAAGCGCAGAAGACCAGCATCATCACACCCAAAGGTCAGGTGGATGGTGTTCTCACGTGCGTAACAAAAAACAACTTTACGCTTACAGTTCCAAGCAGTGAGGCTTCGCTCGTCGCCACATGGCTGCGGGACCTCTCGGATGGCTATGTCGGTTTTGACTCCCAGCCGGTACGGCGAATTCCTGGTCCGGTGATCGTGGCTGAGACAGACAACATAAAGCCCAATGTGACCGGTGATGTGATGGGCAAAGAGAAACCCTATGCGATCGGCTTCAAGCCCGTTTCGGGCAAAAGTCTACCGGATTTCCACTGGGAAGAAAAAGAAAGCAACGACCTCAAACGGACTTCCTTGTTCGAGATTCACAAGAAGATGGGCGCCAAGATGGTGCCATTCGCCGGCTGGGAGATGCCGGTCTGGTACACCTCAGTGGTAGAAGAACACATGGCTACGCGCCAGGCAGCCGGTCTATTCGATGTATCGCACATGGGCGTCTACCAGGCAGAAGGCGCAGACGCAGCAGTCTTCCTTGATAGCGTATGTGGAAACGATATCGCCGGTTTGGCAATTGGCGAATCCTGCTACACACATCTACTCGACCCAGATGCCAATGTGATCGATGATTGCCTGGTGTACCGGCGGAGCGATGAGAAATACCTTTTGGTCGTCAACGCCTCCAATGATGATAAGGACCGCACCTGGTTGAACGCGGTGCGAACCGGCGCCGTGCAAGTTGATCGGGAAAACAAAGGCTCACTGGCTTTTGGACGCAACGTGACGCTACGTAACCTGCGCGACCCGAAGGAGGGAGCGGACATGCGGGTGGATATCGCCCTGCAAGGACCCAAGTCGCGGGAAATCCTGTTGTCACTGGGTGTGGATACCGATACGCGCAAGCGGATCATGAAATTGAAACGCACCGAACTATGTGAGGCAATCGTCGGCGGTTTTGACCTGGTGGTCTCACGCACCGGTTACACCGGCGAGAGGATGGCTTTCGAACTGTTCATCCATCCCAGATAAAGCTCCAGCCTTTTGGGAAGCGCTGGTCAAAGCCGGCGAACCGCTCGGATTGAAACCGTGCGGGCTGGGCGCACGCGACTCGCTACGGACAGAAGCAGGATTACCGCTCTACGGTCACGAGATGGGCGGCGAGTTGAGCCTTGGGGTCGCCGAAGCTGGATTTGGCAGTTATGTCAAAGTATATAAGCCCTGGTTCATCGGACGACAGGCATTCATCGACCGGGAGACATCCCGCAAGCGCGTCGTGGCTCGCTTCCGCTTCACCGAGAAGGCGGTTCGAATGGCGCATCTAAACGACCCGGTGCTGGACACAAAAGGTCAGGTGATCGGCGTGGTGACATCTTGCGCGATCGACAAGGATGGTTACCTGACCGGTCAGGCTTATGTCGAGCAAAAGTTCGCTGTGGAAGGAACAGCCATCCTGATCTACCAGGGTGCGCCAAAGACAGTCAGCACAGCGCCTGCATTGCTAAAAAGCGGGGAGCGTGTTATCCTTCCGACCCCTGCGGTCATCCTTAGCCGCTTTCCGAAATTAACCTAAGCGTTACCAACGCTGCGGGAAGTACACCCGCAGCGAATTTTTTATCAACCACAAGAATAAGGAGAATATAAAAAACGATGAACAACACCCCTTGGGAGCACCGTTACGCCCAACGCACACAGCGTATCAAAAGTTCCGCTATCCGGGAGTTGCTCAAACTGACCGAACGACAAGATGTGATCTCATTCGCAGGCGGACTGCCAGCGCCGGAAGTCTTTCCAGCAGAGCAAATCAAAAACGCATGTGCCGAGGTTCTTGATCACCAATACGCGGTTGCGCTTCAATATGGGACAACCGAAGGTTACCTCCCCTTACGTGAAATGATTGCACGTCACACCGGGAGATATGGAATCGAAGTAACAGCAGAGAACATCCTGATCACATCCGGGTCGCAACAGGCTTTGGATCTGTTGGGTAAGCTCTTCATCAACAATGGTGATCGTATCCTGGTGGAGGCACCAACCTACCTGGGAGCTTTACAGGCATGGGACACGTATGGGGCAGAATATGTGCCCGTGGAAACAGATGAATACGGCATGATCCCTTCAGCGCTTGCCGAGGCGCTGCGTTACGGACCCAAATTCATCTATGCCCTACCGAACTTCCAAAATCCCACCGGCGTCACAATCTCATACGAGCGGCGGGAAAAATTGGTGGAGATCGCCAACCAGTTTGGTGTTCCAATCATCGAGGATGATCCATACGGGCAGTTGCGATTCGAAGGTGAACACATTCCACCCATCGCGGCGTTAGATAGTAAATTACGAACCAAGAACGGCACCTATACAGGCAATGTGATCTACCTGAGCACATTCTCCAAGATCCTGGCACCGGGATTACGGCTGGCATGGATCATTGCACCCCCAGAGGTGATCCGGAAACTGGTGCAAGCGAAACAAGGAACTGACCTGCATACGGCAACGTTCAACCAGGTGGTGGCACATGTGGTCGGCAACGGCGGCTTCTATGATGATCACGTACGCATGATCCGGGAAGTCTACCACGAACGGCGGGACGTCATGCTCGAAACGCTGGAAGAGAACATGCCACCCGGTGTGAAATGGACAAAGCCCCTGGGAGGTCTGTTCTTGTGGGTGACGCTGCCGGAACAAATATCAACCACCGAGATGTTCCCAGAGGCGATCGAGCAAAAGGTCGCATTCGTGCCGGGCGAATCGTTCTACCCGTGCGGCGGTGGTCAGAACACGATGCGATTGAACTTTTCGTATTGCAAACCGGAGGTTATTAATGAAGGGATCACGCGACTTGGTCGGGTAATCAAGTCAAAATTGGAATAACAATCCAACCAGAAAACGATCAGGGGCTGTCCAAAAAGAACAGGGCGGTCCCTTTCGCGTTTAAAGGGAATGTGATTCAATAGGGGTATGAAACACAGAAAACCAGCCTACCCTGTCTTCAAACCATATACGATGGCGCAGCCGGGTC
>JABLXM010000078.1 GCA_013177815.1 Anaerolineae bacterium
CATCGACCGAAGAAAAACCGACTGCGGCGGACTTAATATACAGCGGTGAAGCGATGAAGGTTTGCGCCATGATGACGGCAAGCATGGTGAAGGGGATGTTTATGCCCAGCCCCGTCAGCACGGGTCCGAACAACCCGCGCCTGCCATATGCCATCAGCAGCGCCACGCCGGCAACGGCTGGGGGCAGGACGGTGGGGAGATCGACCAATGAATCGATAACCCGGTGAAATCGAGAACGACGTTGCGCCAATAGATATGCTACCGGGCTGCCGATCACCCATGTGATGACCGTTGTAGACAGTGATGTGACCAGGCTCAGTGTAACCGCTTGGACGACCTGGGTTCGTTTGATGGTTTGGAACAGGTCTGATAATGGCGTTTGGATGAAGATCGCCACCAAGGGAATGGTGATATAAAGCAACAACGGCAAGGAAAGCAATTGCCAGGGATTCTTGAGCCAATCGAAGATCGCTGGTTTGGATGAGTCCTTTTCATCGAATTTACGACCATTATTGGCACGGGGAATTACCCTCGTTGGGAGATCGATCATGCCGCGCTGCTTTCAGGTAACATTATGAATATGCCCGGTTGTCATACCAGCCGATTTTCTCGACCACGCGGATATCGAATTCAGGAACATAAGGCTTGATATCGATCAACGGGGTCGCATCCAACATATCCACGGATTGGATGTGCAACCTCAAGCCGTCTCTTCGGATGAGGCGTACGATCGAAAGCCCAATGGGATTGGGGCGCCGAAAGTATCGGGTCGAAAAAACGCCATGCTTTTTCTTATCAAGCAGGGGTTTGACCATCAGGTCCTGGCTGTCGAGCGCGTGGTGAAAAACATATATCAAGAAGATGTGGGATAGCCCATCCAGACTTTCAAGCCCTTGTTCGTATTGCGAAAAGACCTCAATTTCGCCGGATGCGTTCGAACGAGACGATTGTATCGGCGTATCGGCGAGCGTCTTGAATGGCGTATGGATCAATCCGATCGGCTGAATGCGAAAATCCATCATGATCCGCTCAATCCCTGGGTCCTAGGCACTATTGTTTTGGTAGGATTGCAGCAGGTGGTCTAGCCATTCCAGCATCGCCCATACCTGGTGGACGCGGAAGGCAACCGCCATGCGGTTGTAGGGCTGATCGGGTGGGATGGCAGCCAGCGAGCGGTTCATGTCCATATAGCCGTCGAAAATTGCCTGGCGTTGGTCTGCCAGCACTTCGGGGACGCGGCGCGGCGCAAGGTGCGCCAGGATGAAGAGTCGCACCGGCAGGTCCATGCGGATGATCTGCACCGAGCAGCGCCCGGGTGTGACCAGCCATTTATCGGCGCGCTGCCTGCCGGCGGCGGTCAGGCTGTTGACCTTGCGCTGCGGGCGGTTCGCCTGTTCTTCGATGTCGCCAACGATCAGTCCCCTGCGCTCCAGACGATCGAGGGTGCTGTAGGTTTGTGACTGGCGCACATGCCAGACCATGCCGACGTTATCGATCAGCACCTGGTGCAGGTCATAGCCGTGCATGGGTCGGATTAGTAGCAACCCGAGCAGAGGATTTTCCAGGGTGGGTGCGCGCCCAAAGGTGGCATCAGACATCGGATATACTCACTCAGTGAGTATATCCGATGTGATGATTTATATCAAGGTAGCTGTAAGCACCTGCTTGGGGTGACTTTCATCCTGTATGGGATTGGCGGTGGGGCTTGTGCTGTTGGGGTCAGCGCACGATGTCATCCACCACATGCTTGAGGGTAACGGCGTCCAGGTCCTTTTTATCCAGGAAAGCCAGCGCACCCGATTCCAGGCTGAGGCGGTGAAATTCACGATCGGGGTAGGCGCTGATCATGATGATGCGTGAGGTGGGCGAAACGTTCTTGATCCGGCGCGCGCAGCGGATGCCATCCTCATCGCCAAGTACCACATCGACGAAGACCAGCAGCGGTTTGAGCGTTTCTGCCAGGTGAACGGCGCGCACCAGACTATCGGCTTCATAGAGCACCGCATGGGGATAGGCTTTTCCGAGCGTGCGCTGCAACTGCTTGAGGTAACTGGCGTTGTCATCCACCAGCAGGATGGCGATCTTGCGCCCGGCACCCGTTGGCGTATTTTCCCTGCTCTGGATGGCGTCATAGCCGTGGACGCCGAGCAGTTCCGGGTGTTGGTTGACGTGGTTGACGGCTTCCAGCCGGCTTTGAACGTTGAGGGTTTTATAGAGGCGGGTGAGATGGTTCTCGACCGTTTTAACCGACAAACCCATCTCGTGGGCAATGTGCAGGTTATCCAATCCGTTATGTAGCAGATGCAGCAGGTCGCGCTGGCGGGTGGTCAATGAGTTTGCGTTGCTGATGGGACGCGGGGGGGTGACTAGTTTGGAGATGAGCGGGCTGGAGATCCAGCGTTCACCCGCCAGCACGCGTTCCACCGCCAGTTTGAGATCGCTAAGCGGCTGGTCTTTCAGGTGATAGCCGTTGACGCCGGCTCCCAGCAGACCCTGGACGTAGACATCATCATCATAAGCGCTGACCACCAGGATCTTGAGGTGAGGATACAGCGCGCGGACATGCTGGATATCCTTGATCGGGTTGAAATCCGGCATGGTGATATCGATCAGCAAACCGTCCGGTTGGTGGGCGTCCATTTGTAGAAATAGGGTCGGACCGTCTACGGCTTCCGCCACCACGTCAACCCCGGGCATTTCTTCGACCACCTTACGGATACCGGCTCGCACGATGGCATGGTCATCTGCCAGGATGATACGCGCTGCTGCCATGCTGGCAACTATACCATGCTATTGTGTCCTGTGTGGTCGATGACCCGATCGTGTTGGGCGCACCTGGATACCCTGCCCAGGCTAAAACGGTTAATTCGACCTCCACCCACAATTAGGGGGAATCCCTCATTCTGATTAGGGGAAACTGCATTGGTTTATGAGTGACATTCCGGTACACTGTTTCTGTCTAGTCATCGTGGCAATCTGTACCAGGTATTACAAACTAATATTGGCAACGGTTTGAGGATGACTTTGCACCAAATTCGGGTTGAAAAATCGAAGAAACCATACACCGCTGAAAATTGTCGGTTGGCAAGCCTTTTCCGGTTTGTCAGGTGGATTAATTACACCCAGCCAATCCCCAACAGCCCCATAGAAGTCGTCATCAACCAGCCGCATCTTGTACCTGATGCGGATCGATTCTTATCGCATGAAAGGAGGTGTATGCGAATCGCGAGTGCTTTAAATCGTCAGATCAGATCGACAACCCAAGTACTACCAAAATTCTGAGGAGAAAAATAATGAAGAAATTCCGTTCAATCACTTTAATCGTCTCGATCCTGATGCTTGCCAGTATGTTCCTGGCGGCGTGCGGACCAGCGGCGACACCAGTGCCAGAAGAAGCCGCGCCAGAGGGTGAATCGCTGGCGGTTGGCATTGTGTTGCCGACCAAGGACGAGCCGCGCTGGATTCAGGATGAAACTCGTTTCAAGGAAGCGCTAACCGCGGCTGGCTACGATGTCGAGATCCTGTTCAGCCAGGGTTCCAGCGCCAAGGAGAAGGAGAACGTCGAAGCGCTGATCACCAAGGGCGTCAAAGTGCTCATCATCTGCCCGCAGGACGGTGCAGCCGCCGCAGCGGCGGCTGAGGTTGCGCGCGAAGCCGGTGTGAAGGTGATCTCGTATGACCGCCTGATTCGGGACACGGAGGCGGTGGATTACTACGTGACGTTCGACAGTGTTGCGGTGGGTGCGGCGCAGGCGCAGTACCTGGTGGACAAAGCCAGCGGGACGGGCAATCCGTTGTACCTGTATGCCGGCGCATCATCGGACAACAACGCCTTCCTGTTCTTCGAGGGTGCGTGGAACGTGTTGCAGCCGAAGATTGCCGATGGCACCTTCGTGATCAAGAACTCGAGCGAAGCGGTGGCGTTGCAGGACAAGGCGACGCTGACGCGCGACGAGCAGGCGAAGATCATCGGTCAGGTCACGACCAACTGGGACTTCAACACTGCCAAGGGTTTGGCGGAAGCCAACCTGACGGTTGCAACCGCGGCGGACAAGGGAGATGTGTTCATTCTGGCGCCGAACGATGGCACGGCGCGCGCCATAGCGGATGCCTTTGCGGCGGACACGGATGTGACCAGCTACGTGGTGACCGGGCAGGATGCCGAGATCGCCTCGGTGCAATACATCATCGATGGCAAACAGTCGATGACGGTGCTGAAGGACGTACGCACGCTGGTGGCGGATGCCATTGCTGCGGCTGTGGCGTACCTTGAGGGTGGCACTCCGGAAGAGACTAACGCCTACAACAACGGTGTCATCGACGTGCCCGCCAAACCATCGGTGGTGGTCACGGTGGACAAGGACAATGTCAAGGCAGCGGTGATCGACAGCGGCTACTGGCCTGCTGAGGAGTTCACCGGCTTAGAGTAAAATAGTGGCAATATAAAAACAGGAATAGTGATGGGAAACCATCACTATTCCTGTTACCTCATTTCACAGGAGCGTTTCAGTCAATGGATACCCCGATCCTAGAGATGAGAAACATAACCAAAGAATTCCCTGGCGTGCGGGCGCTGGACAATGTGAGTTTCAAGGTGGCGGAAGGGGAGATCCACTGCCTGGTGGGGGAGAATGGCGCCGGCAAATCCACGCTGATGAAAGTGCTCAGCGGAGTCTATCCACACGGCGAATACAGCGGCGAGATATTGTTATACGGCGAAACAAAACAGTTTCATTCCATCCGTGACAGTGAACAGGCAGGCATTGCAATTATTTATCAAGAACTGGCGTTGATACCGGAAATGACGGTCTACGAAAATATTTTCCTGGGACATGAGATCCACAGCGGGATTGCGATCGACTGGAACGAGACCATCAAACACGCCGGGGTAATGTTGGAAAAAGTTGGTTTGGAAGTCAACCCGGCAGCCAAGGTAAAAGAACTCGGTGTAGGTAAAAAACAACTGGTGGAGATCGCCAAGGCGTTGAGCCGTGATGTCAAGCTGCTGATCCTGGATGAACCGACCTCGGCGCTCAACGAAACCGATAGCGAAAACTTGCTGAACCTGCTGCGTGGTCTCAAGCGGCAAGGCGTCACATGTATTTTGATCTCGCACAAGCTCAAAGAGGTCATCTCGATCGCGGACACCATCACCGTGCTGCGCGACGGTGCCACCATCTGCACCCTCAGCGCGGCGAAGGGCGAAGTCTCGGAGGCGGTGCTGATCAAGAACATGGTCGGACGCGAGATCGAGAACATCTACCCGCCGCGTGGGCAGCGGGTGATCGGCGACGTGGCGATGGAGATCATCGACTGGAGCGCCTATGATCCCAAAATCGGACGCAACGTATTGAAGGATGTCAATATCAACGTTCGGGCAGGCGAGATCGTTGGGATATCAGGTTTGATGGGTTCAGGCAGGACGGAATTGGCGCGCAGCATCTTTGGCAACCCGATGGGCTTTCGCATCAAGGGCGAGATGCGCATCAAAGACAGCAAGCGGCGTATCAACCATCCCCAAGAGGCGATCAAATATGGTCTGGCGTACGTGACCGAGGACCGCAAGGGCGATGGCTTGATCCTGATTCAGGACGTCAAGCAGAACATCACCCTGGCAAACCTGCGGGAGATCGCAAAGCGCGGTGTGGTCAACAACAACGCCGAGGTGCAGGTCGCCAATGAGTACAAGGACTCACTGAATATCAAAACCCCCACCGTCGAGCAACGGGTGATGAACCTGAGCGGTGGCAACCAGCAGAAAGTCTCGCTGGGCAAGTGGTTGTTCGTGAAACCAAATGTCCTGATCTTGGATGAGCCCACCCGCGGCATCGATGTGGGCGCTAAATATGAGATCTACACCATCATGAACCGGCTGGTGGAGCAGGGTATGAGCATCATCATGATCTCTTCGGAACTGCCCGAGATCCTGGGTATGAGCGATCGCGTTTATGTCATCTCGTCCGGACGGGTGACGGGGGAACTGCCGGTGGCGGAAGCGACCCAGGAAAAGATCATGCATCTAGCGACGAATTGAGGAGTGGGAGATGGCGTTCCTGAATGATCTACAAACTGTATTGAAACGGAATGTTCGCGAGTATGGTATGTACATCGCGCTGTTCGTGATCATGGGCATCTTTGCGATCATGACAGATGGGGTCTTCATCTCATCCCGCAACATCAGCAACTTGCTCAACCAGACCGGATATATCGCGGTGCTGGCGGTCGGCATGACGCTGGTGATCGTCATCCGCCATATTGATCTTTCAGTTGGCTTTTTAGCCGGTTTTCTGGGTGCGGTGGCAGCCATCGCTATGGTATCTTGGAAATTACCGGTGATCGTGGTTATCCCCATGACGCTGGGGTTGGGAGTTCTCGCCGGCTGTCTGACCGCTTACCTGGTGGCGAACAGGGGCATTCCATCCTTCGTGGCTTCGCTGGGGGGCTGGTTGATCTACCGCGGTGCCATTCTGTTGGTCACCATCAGCACCGGTACCATCGTCATCCCCAATGAAACCTTCAACGCGATTGGCAACGGGTTTATTCCGGATATCCCCGATATCGGCATCCTGCCGAACGTTCACAAGTTGACGTTGCTGTTGGGCTTGCTGGCGATCGTGCTCTATATCGCCAACGAGATCAATCAGAGGCGGATCAAAAAGCAATACAACTTCGAAGTCCTGCCGATCAATATGTTCATCCTTAAGATGGTGTTCATTTCCGGGTTGGTGGCGTACATCATTTGGGTGTTGGCTGGCTACCGCGGCATCTCCTGGACGTTGGTGGTGGTGCTGGTCGTGGTGGCGATCTACCAATTTGTGACTACCCAGACTGTGCTGGGGCGGCATATCTATGCCGTGGGGGGCAACCCGGAAGCGGCGGAGTTGAGCGGTATCAGCGTCAAGAAGATCGTCTACGTGGTGTTTGGTTCGATGGGCATGCTTTCTGCGCTTTCGGGCATCTTGTTTGCCTCTCGGCTTCAATCCGCCACCACCACCGCCGGAGCGCTATTTGAAATGGATGCTATTGCCGCCGCCTATGTGGGCGGCGTTTCGGCGGCTGGCGGTGTGGGCAAGGTGATCGGCTCGATCATCGGCGCGCTGGTAATGACTTCGCTGACCAGCGGTATGAACTTGATGGGCATCGACATTTCGCTCCAGTACATCGTGCGCGGTGCCGTCCTGACGGCAGCCGTGATCTTCGATGTCAGCACCCGCCGCATCGGCAAGTAATTTCATCTGTTTACGCCGGGCGGGTGGCGGTTCTATCATCTGTGGCGGGGATGCCAGGGCAGGTTCTGGTATCCCCGTTATATTTATCAGGGAGGCATGTGAGGCTATTTGATCAAGGGCGCTTCACTGTGCCTGCTCTACTAAAAAATGTGGCATGATTGGCAACCGGTATGGTAGAAGTCTGTAGGTGAGCATGTCCGAAGCGCTATTGCAGGTACGGTCACTTTCAAAGATCTTCAGCAATTTGCTGGTGCTGGATGGTATCTCATTTGACCTGCGCGCCGGCGAGGTGGTGGGGGTGGTTGGCAGGCGTGGCGCCGGCAAGACTACACTGCTGAATATCCTGGGCGGGGTTTTCCCGCCTAACAGCGGGCACATCCTGGTGAATGGAAGAAAGGTCCATTTTGAACGCGTCCATCAGGCACGCCGGGTGGGGGTCGAATTGGTGAACCAATTCCCGCCGATGGTGGACCAGTTGAGCGTGTTGGAGAACATCTTCCTGGGGCGCGAGTTGTGCGTGCCTCCGCGAATCGGCATGCCGCAATGGCGCCGTATGCACCAGCGGGCGAGCGAACTGCTGACGGCGTTCAGCGTGCCTTTGGACCTGTTGAGCCAGCCGACCGGCAGCCTGACGGATGAACAGCGTCACATGGTGGCGCTGGCGCGCTCGCTCTGTCATCCAGCCAAACTGCTCATCCTGGATGACTTCTTGCCCAACCTATCGTTCCAGCGCCAAACGCTGGTTTTGGAGCACATCAAGAAATTGGCGCAGGGCGGCACTGCGGTCATCATCTGCAGCGACAATCTCAAACACTTGTTCAGCGTTACCGACCGCATCCTGGTGCTGTATGAAGGGCGGCTGTCGGCAGACCGCCTGACGCAAGAATCGACCGCCCGAGATATCGTCGAGTTGATCGTTGGTATGCGTGATCGCGACCTGGTCACGCCCGTCATCTGGGCGTTGGAGAGTTATCATTCTGCCCAGCGCAAGACCGAGGAGTTGTTCCGTCAGCAGGAGCGCCTGCACCGCAACCTGGAACAGAGTGATTCGCTCAACCGGCAATTGGTGGAAAAACTGAGCGAGCAAGTGCGCGCGTTGGGGAAGTTGAACCTGGCGTTGCAATCCACCCAGCGGCGGCTGATGACCGAACGCGAGGAGGAGCGCAAAGCGCTGGCGCGCGAATTACACGATCAGTCTATCCAGGACCTGTTGAGCATCAATTATCGGCTGGAGGAAGCCGGCGATGATGACATCCCCAATGAGCACCGCCAGGAGTTGATCGCCATCCGCGAAGGCATTCGCCAGGTGGTGGGTGACCTGCGGCAGTTGTGTCGCGACCTGCGCCCGCCAACCATCGACAACCACGGCTTGCCGTCTGCCATCCGCTCTTTGACGCAGGAATGGTCCGAACGCACGGGCATCATGGTGCACCTGGAAGTAGAAGAGGAATTTGGAAGGCTGCCGGAGGCGATCGAACTCTCGGTCTTTCGCATCGTGCAGGAAGGCATCAACAACATCGCCAAGCATGCGCGCGCCACGCGCGCCAGGGTCACGTTGAAACGCTCCCTGGGAGATAGCCTGCTGGTGCGCATCGAGGATGACGGTAAAGTGGTGACGGACCTGCCCAACCTGGCGGATCTTTCTGCCAGCAAGCACTATGGACTGCTGGGTATTAGCGAACGCGCCGCCCTGATGGGTGGCGCGATGAAATTCGAAGCCCCGCAGGATGGCGGGTTCATCCTGACGGTCGAGATTCCCAGCCCTTACCCGATGGGGTGACCGGCGCGCAGGTCACTGACCGTAGCTCACCTCCACGCTCATGCCGGCGCGTGCGTCGTCGGGGATCGATTCCAGGCGGATGATGGTCTGGTAGACCACGTCGCCGCCCAGCACGTCCGGCAAAGAGGCGATCTCTGTCACCATGCCGGGAACATTCACCCCCAGCGGTTCGATCAACACCAGCGTTTCCTGACCGACCTGCACGGTGGCGACGTCGCGCTCGCTCAGGTCGGTGGTTTTGACGCGCATGCCCTTCAGGTCCGCCAGCACCAGGATGACCTGCCCGGGGTTTGCCCAACTGCCCTGTTCCAGGTCGATCTTGCCGACCGCGCCGGAGAAGGGTGCTTTGATTACCAGGCTATCCAGCACAGCCTGGCTGGCAGCCACCTGCGCTTCGGCGTTCTTGAGGCGCGCTTCTGCCAGCGCCAGCGCCTGCGGGTTGGGTCCTTCGCCGATGGTTTCCAGGGCGCGCTGGGCGGCTTCCATTTCCGCCTGCGCCACCGCCAGTTCGGCGTCGGCTTTGGCAACATCCTCGGCATCCGGTTTGGATAGCAGGTAATTCAGGTTGGCGGAGGCTCTGTTGCGGGCGTCGCGGGCGTTTGCCAGCGCGGTGAGGGCATAAGCTTTATTGAGGTTATCGACCGGGTCGTCCACATAGCCGCCGTAGGCGTCTTCGGCTTGCTTGAGGGCATCCTCTGCCAGCAGCAGGTTGGCGCGCGCGACTGCGACCTGGTCATCGCTGCCGACGCGATAATCCTTCCAACTGCGGTGTTTCTTCGCCTCGTCGAAGGCGTCGCTGGCGAGCGCCAGGCGTAACTGGGCCTGAGCTTTATCCGTAGCGGCATTCTCTTCTATCTCCGACAATGCTTGTTGGGCAGCCAGTAGCTCGAATTTGGCGGCTTCCAGTGCTGCGGCAGCCTGCTCGCCGCCGGAGAGTTTCACCAGTACTTCGCCGGCTTTGACCGTTTGACCGAGGGCAACCGGCAGGCTGGTGATGATCCCGCCGCTGGCTGAGGCAATCTGCGCCTGGCGACCCGGCACCAGCACACCGGATGCGCGCACCCCGCCCGGGAAATTGCTGGCAGGTGGGGCAACGGGCGTGCCGTTCCCAAGCACGATGGTGGGGTAAGGTGTGGGGGCGCCGGCGCCAGCCGAGCCGCAACCCGCCAGTATGACGATCAACATGAGGAATGACAGCGACCTGAGTTTCATGAATGTCTCCCGATCATTTACGGGGCGATTTGCCGTTCTCCACCACCAGCCCATCCTGCAGAGTGATGACCCGGTGGGCGTAGGTGAAGACGCGTGGGTCGTGGGTGGCAAAAACGAAGGTGACCCCGGTCTCCTGGTTGAGGCGGGTCATGATTTCCATGACCTGTTTGCCGTTCTCGGTATCCAGATTGGCGGTGGGTTCATCCGCCAGGATGAGGGAGGGGGTGGAAGCCAGTGCGCGTGCGATGGCGACGCGCTGTTGCTGCCCGCCGCTCAATTGGTCCGGGCGGTGATGGGCTCGCTCCACCAGGTCGACCGCTTCGATCAATTGCTGCACGCGCTTGCGGCGTTCTGCCGGGGTGTGACCGTTGAGCAACAGCGGCACCTCGATGTTCTCGTAAGCCGTCAGGGTGGGTATCAGGGCGAAGAATTGGAAGATGAAGCCGATGGTGCCGCGCCGCATATCGGCGCGCTGGTTGCGGTTGAGTTGGCTGACATCTTTGCCATTGATGAAGACCTGCCCGCTGGTGGGCTGGTCCAGGCAGCCCATCAACTGCAGCAGGGTGGTCTTGCCGGACCCGGAAGGTCCCACCAGGGCGGTGAACTCGCCGGGCTGAATGCCCAGGGTGACGCCGCGCAGGGCGTGTGTTTCGACATCTCCAACCGTGTAAACACGGGTTACATTTTCGACTTTTGTGACTTCCATGCTGTTCTCCTTACAATTGTTTGCCGCCGTGTAGCGCTTCGACCGGTTCCATGCGGGCAGCCAGGATGGCGGGATAAAGTGAAGCCACCAGCGTGATGATGAAAGCAACCAGGCTGGCGCTGGCGATGTCCTCGAAAACCAAATGACCATACAGGCGGTCGCCGTACAGCATGCCGGTGACGCCCATATCGCCGATATAGAAACCAACCGTTTTGGCGTACCAAGCCATCAATCCACCCAGGATCAGACCGATGATGATGCCGCCAATTGCCAGCATGCTCGATTCGATGAAGAACATCGCCATGATGTGATTGCTCTTCATGCCAACGGCAGAGAGGATGCCGATCTCGCGGGTGCGTTCGAACACCGCCATCACCAGGGTGTTGACGATGACGGTTGCAGTGATGCCAAGCACGATCAGGTAGAGGACGTAAAGAAAGGCGTTGGAAAATTCCTCGGTTTGCAGCACCAGTTCGTTCATTTTTTCCCAGGTGACGACCTGGTACGGGCTGGAGGACAGGGCGTTCACAACCGCGCCGGTCAGGTCGCGATCCTTCAGCAGTATGAAGATGATGCTGGCGTGGTTTTCGCTCTGGGTGATGGCTTGTGCCTTCGCCAGCGGCAGGAAGACCGTGCTGCGATCATACCCCGGCGTGTGGGTGTCGTAGATGCCCCGCACAGTGAAGTTTTGTTCATCCACTTCGCCGCTGGCGGTGTTCACCAGCAGGTTGACCTGGTCGCCAACCTCCACCTGCAATTTGTCCGCCAGCGGTTGACCGAGCAACAGCCCCTGGCGATCCTCCGCGGTGATGAATTCCCCGCTGACCAATCCCAGGCGGAAAGGCTGGTTGGCGGTTGAATCCGGGTCGATGCCGATGACGCGCACCCCATTGGTCTTTTCACCGAGTGAAAGGATACCGCTGGCGTACAGGCGCGGCGTGGCGAGTTCAACCGCCGGAAGGGATGCAACCTGCGAAGCGACCAGTTGCGGATCTGCCACCAGGTCCTCCCATGCCAGGCTGGTTTTGTTTTCGTTATAGTTGGCGGCGCGCACTTGCAGGTGACCGGTTTGCAGACGGATGGCGGTATCCAGGGAGAGCCGCATTTGACCTTCATAGATGGACGCGATCAGCAACAACAGCGCCAATCCCATACCCAGAGCCAGCATGGAGAAGAGCGAGCGGCGGCGGTTGCGCCCCAGGTCACGGAATGCCATTTTGATCAGGGTTTTCATGCCGAACCTCACACGTAGTGCAGCGCTTGGGCGGGGTCGCGCCGGGCGGCTTCGCGCGCCGGGTAATATGCTGCCAGGATGGCGATGACCACGACCGTCAGACCGCGCTGCAGCAATTTATCGACCCCCAGGGTGGGGTAGACCCGCCCGCTGATGAGGGCGGTGTATTCGGTCAGTGAGGAGAACTGGCTGTAATCAAAGCCGATGCGCCCCAGGATAAGGTTGAGCGCCAGCCCCAGGGCGATGCCGAAGACCAGCCCGAACACGCCCATCAGCGCCCCTTCCAGCAGAAAGAGCAGCGTGATCTGACCCGGCTTCATGCCGATGGCGCCCAGGATGCCGATCTCGCGGGTGCGCTCGTAGACCGCCATCATCAGCAGGTTGAGGATGCCGATGCCGGCGATCGCCAGGATGATGACGCTGATGATATCCATCACGCCGCCCTTGGTGTTGATGGCAGATTGCATTTCAGGAAAGTTGTTTTCCCAGGAATCGATCTCGTTCGATGGGAATTGCGCTCTCAGCGCTTCCAGCACCTGCGGCTCTCGCCCCAGGCGCTTGAGCGAGATCATCACCTCGGTGGAGCCGCCGTTGAGGTTGTAGAGCGCCTGGGCTTCCGCCAGCGAGATGTAGATGGTGCGCTTCTCGATATCGGGGATGCCGATATCGTAGATGCCGGCGACCGTCATGGTGCGCTGGCGCATCTGCTCGTGGCTGGCTTGACCGACCAGGGTGATATGGTCGCCAACACCGACGTCCATGGCATCTGCCAACCCTTTGCCGATATAGACCACGTCCTGGTCGGTGGCGGAAAGGAAGCGCCCATCCACCAGGTTCTGGGCAGACAGGCTGACCGCCAACTCCAGTTCAGGCTCGATGCCGGTGATGCTGACCGAAAAAGCGCCTTCGCGACTGCTGGCAAGCCCGGCGGTGGTGATGCGCCGGCTGGCAGCCTGCACCTGCGGCAACGCCTGGGCGGCTGCCATGATCTCGCCATCTTCCGCCAGCGGCAGGATCGGGTTGGTATCGGACTGTTCGCTGTAACCGGCGGCGTGCGCCTGGATGTTGCCGCCCAATATCTTGATGGCGTTGGCATAGATGGCGTCTTCGAAGCCCGCCACGAAGCCGTCGTAGAACATCATCAACATCATGCCCAGCCCGACCGAGAGAAATACGATCAAAGACCGGCGTTTGTGGCGCAGCATGTTGCGCCATGCCAGACGAAGATACAGGCTCATTCAGAGATCTCCTTTTCGTTATGCGGATGCTGAGGTTGCATCGTGGGCGGTTGGCTGGTATCCGATTCCGGTTCCAGCCACTCCTTCAAGATGTTGGTATCGAAGATAACGATGGACCCTGACGCGGCGCCCAGGGCGCGCTCGAGCGCGTCCGTGAAGGCTGCCACCATCTCGGTGATCTGCGCCAATCCGGTTTGCCGGGCATGCAGGTCGGGTTCATCCAGCAGCGCCAGCATCATCAGCGCCAGGCGTTCGCCCATGGTAAAGAGTAGCGAAAGCACCACCTGGCTGACCTGATTGGGAAATTGGGTGTGAACGACCCCCTCGCGGATGCCCTGCTGAATGATCTGCCCGATTATGGGCGAGATGCGCTCCATGCCGGAATCGACCACTTTTTGGCGTACGATGGCGTTGTCGTCCATGTACCAACCGCGCAGGATCGCCAGCAGGTAATCCTTTTGAGCGGTCTTCCAGTTGGCGACGGTGGAAAAATATTGCGTCAGTTTCTCGAAAGCCGAGAGTTGTGGCTCGGCGATGATGGGCTGTATGAACGCCAGTGCCTGGTTTTGCATGCGATCCACCAGCGCCTCCAACAGTGCGGCTTTGGAGTCATAGTAGTGATAGAAAGCGCCCTTGGAGATACCCAGTTCAGTCTGGATATCCTGGATGGACATTTGCTGGTAACCCTTGGTGTAGATCAACCGTTGGGCGGCGTCGATGATCTGGTTGCGCTTTTCGTTGTGTTCTTCGGGGTTGATATTGCGTGCCATTGTATATTAAACCGACGGTCGGTTTAATATACAATTGAATGAATATTTTGTCAATGGGCATCACTCTTTTACG
>JABLXM010000079.1 GCA_013177815.1 Anaerolineae bacterium
TGAGATTCTTCGGTCGCTACGCTCCTTCAGCATGACGGATTGGGGGGGGGGTGGAGCGCTGGGGGGTTTGTTTTTGGCGCGCCGGGTTGGGTGTGCGATGAGATTCTTCGGTCGCTACGCTCCTTCAGAATGACGAAGTTGGAGGGAGCTATGCGTTCCCGTTTTTTTTCGCGGTTCGAATGAGGGCTATGTAGTTTTTAAGGTGCAAGACCGCGCGGCGGGGACCCGGGCGGGTATACTATTATAGAACAATATTTCTATTTTGTCAAGCAGGAGATCTTTATATCCCCAGCGTTGGTTTTCGGGTGGGGCGGGTTTGGCACGCGGGGCTTCCTTGAGGCTGCCCTCGGTGGGGGCATTTTGACCTCGGCGCCGGCGAGGAGCTCATCGATGGTCAGGATATGCAGGCGTGGATATTCGCGCAGGGGGGTAGGTTGTCGTTATAGTAGAGGGTGTTCATGGTTGCCTTTTATAAGGTTATGAGGCGATTGTTGTAAATCAGCACAGGAGGCGTAAATGGGACATTATGCACTCCGCCCCTTGCGGGGCAGGGCTGATGACGTGGGTGTGTCTATGCGGGAATTGCTGATGGAACAGCAAGTTCAGGTGCCCAAGGTGTTGTAGAGCACATCAAGGTAGAAATCCTTTACACCGTCAGGTGTACGGTCGGATCTGCAGACACCATTCCGTATCCTGTCGAGAATTGCTTGATCCAAGGGACTGTCTTCTTTCGCTTTATGTTCAGTAATCAAGGTATTAAGGTGGTTCAGGGGGACGATTTTTGCCTGGCTGTAATTCATGAATGACAAATGGGTTATAAACGGGTGGTCACCAGGCTGAAGAATGGTTGTTCTGTCGGCTTTTGCACGCAGGGAGTCTACAGGAATAATCAAAACCCGATTATCTTTATTACAAGCGGCGATGATGAAGTGAAGATGCTGCTGGTATGAGTCTGTACGGAAATTAAAATTCGTTTCGAACAGGATCGATTCGCCTGGAGTGCCGGTTAGCAATCAACCCCCAAGAGATCCGCCAAGGATTGTTCGGCTTGAACTTCGACGGCGATGCGTTCCTGGTCGGATGCTGGGACAGAAAGCGCGTTTAAAATATCTTCTATAGAAATTGGGATTGATGAGCCACGAGGGTCTCGATATTCCGGGAGTGATCTATGAAGATGATCAACAAGTTCCCATTGGTCCATCGCTCCGTACTGATCATCAACTTCGGCAAGAATTTTTATTTCGGCATCAGAAAGTTTATCCCTCAGAGAGGGAGTTTTCAAGATTAGGCTATGTTGCTCAGTGCGAAAATGGGTTGACCAGTAACTGTCACTATCGGCTCCCTTGATGAGGTCGAACGTCTTGGATAGCACAGGACCTAGAGGCATTGAACAGTAAGAATCGCCTGTGATTGTGCGTTCCCATTGGTCAAGGGCGTGACGATCGGCAAGGTATAGCAATTTGATGAGATGTAAATATTTCATCAAGCCGCCGTGCCGTTGGAGAAGGAAAGCTACTGCCTGGGAGGTCTTTACCGGATCATACTTAAATTGGATTGCCATTGTAACTTCTCACATAAATTATAGCAAACATATAATGAAAATCAACAGCCATTTTGTTGTTCATTTTATCAAGGTGGTTAATTATGAACGAAGCAGTTGGGCGGTTGAGCGCAATGTGGGGTGGATACGGTTCGCAAGTTGTCCATCGCTTTGCCCTACTTATGGAGGTTTACGCCGTAGATACCGCCTTGCTGATTTCAGTCACGCTGACAGCGTGAGCTACAGCTATTCCAGCCGCAGGCGGCGCTGCATGCGGCGCAGGTACCAGGCGTTGAGCCAGCGGCTGAGCGCCGCGCCCAGCCCCACTGCCAGGCTGGCGCGCAGGAGCACGCCCATCAGCAGACGGCGCGCCAGCAGCGGCTGGGTCAGCAGCGTCCGCAGGCTGTGCCGGGGCGCCAGGGCTTCATCCAGCAGCGCGCGCGCCGGCTGCACCTCGCCCTGCGTCAGCAGGTTGCGGGCGCGGTAGATCTTATCGGTGGACTGGTACAGGCGGTGCTTTGCCAGCGCCTGGGGGTGCGTCAGCGCCGGCACGCCGGGCTGGTCCAGGTAATGATCGTAGACGTGGAGGTTATCCGCCGGCGCGGTGCGCAGCCGGTGGTAGACGAAGCCGCCCTGCTGGGCGCTGATGCGGTAGTTCAGCAGCGGCTGGTCAATGACCCCGACCGGATAATGGCGTGAGACGCGCAGCCACATCTCCAGGTCGGAGGAGGTCTTGAAGTCCTGCTCTGTGAAATAACCCACGGTCTGGAAGATGCCGGCGCGGAACATGGCGCTGGGGGTGGGCAGGAAGTTGCCGTGCAGCAGCAGCGCGTTGAACAGGTCGGCGAAGCCGAAGAGCGCCTGCCCCGCCAGCGCCTTGGGCAGGCGGGTGACCGGCAGGTCCAGCGGGCGGTCGTCGGCGCCGATGCGCCGGCTCATGGTGAAGACCATGCCCGCCTGGGGGTGCGCCTGCAGGAAGGCGACCTCCCTTTGCACGATCTCGGGCTGGTACAGGTCGTCGGCGTGGTAGAGGGCGATGAACGCGCCGCGCGCCTGGCTGAGGACGAAATTGCAATTCTCGTAAGCGCCGATGTAGTTGGGCTGCCCGGCCAGCCAGTCCTTGGGCTGCGGCGGGGTCACGCCGCGCACGCCGCGCCCGGCGTAGGACTCGATCAACGGGCGGGTGGCGTCGGTGGAATGGTTATCGGAGACGATGATCTCGATGTTGGCATAGGTCTGCTTGAGGAGCGAATCCAGCGTGCGCCCCAGCGTGCGCTCGGCGTTGTAGGCGGGGATGCAGATGCTGACCAGCGGGGTATCGCTGCCGGCGGTGGTGATGGATGGGGCGGGGGGTAAAGCGTTGCTCAACCGGCGTTCCTGCCCGACGCCAGCAGGTCACGCGCCTTTGCCAGGATAGCCTCCAGTGAAAGCCCGCTGTGGTCGCGCAGATAGTCCTGCGATCCCGCCAGGTGCAGGTGCGAGCGGTCTGCCGTCAGCATGGCGAAGGGGATGCCGGCGCCGGCAACTGCCAGCGCCTCCGCCACCCGGCTGCCCAGCCCGCCCGGGGCGTGCTCCTCCACGGTCAGCAGGGCGCGCGAGGCTGCCGCGGCTGCCAGCACGGCATCGCGGTCGAGGGGCGAGACGGTTGGCATGCTGAGCACACCGACCGAAAAACCGGCTGCTTCCAGCGCGCGCGCCGCCGACATGACAATGCTCAGGATGCCGCCGGTGCTGATGAGCGTCAGGTCTTTACCGCTCATCAGCGGGATGGCTTTGCCGATCTCGAAACGCGGCTCGGAAGTGTGGACAACCGGCTCGCCGCCCTTGCCCAGGCGCAGGTAGCACGGTGCGGGATGCTGGACGATGGCGCGAACTGCCAGGCGGGTTTCCACCGGGTCGCCGGGCGCCAGCACGGTCATGTTGGGCAGGGCGCTCATCACTGCCAGGTCTTCCAGCCCGTGGTGGGTGTAGCCGGCGGAGCCGTAGCCAAAGCCGCCGCCCACCGCCACGATCTTGACATTCAGGTTGTGGTAGCAGATATCGTTGCGCACCTGCTCCAGGCAGCGCATGACGGGGAAGTTGGCGATCGAATAGGTGAAGACCACCTTGCCGGTGGTGCTGATGCCAGCCGCCATGCCGGTCATGTTCTGTTCCGCCACGCCGACGTTCAGGTAGCGCCCCGGAAAGCGTTCGGCGAAGCGTTCCAAGACCGAAAAGCCCAGGTCGCCGGTCACCAGCCAGATGCGCGGGTCGGCGGCGGCGAGTTCGGTCAGGGTGTCGATGAAAGTGTTCCTCATGGCGCCGCGTCCACTTCTGCCAACGCCTGCGCCAGTTGTTGGGCATTGGGGGCTTTGTAATGCCAGGCGAGTTGACCTTCCATATATGACACGCCCTTGCCCTTGACGGTGTGGGCGATGATGACGCTGGGTTTGCCGGGCTCGAAGGGCAGGTCGCGCAGCGCGGCGGCGATCTGGGTGTGGTCGTGCCCGTCGATCTCGCGCACCGCCCAGCGGCAGGCGCGCCATTTATCCGCCAGGGGTTGCAGCTCCAGCACTTCTGCCACCGTGCCAAAGCTCTGGATCTTGTTGAAATCGACGATTGCCACCAGGTTATCCAGCCGGTATTGCGGCGCGAACAGGATCGGCTCCCAGGTGGAGCCTTCGTCCAGTTCGCCATCGCTCAAGAGCGCGAAGACGCGGTAGGCGGCGGCATCACGCCTGGCGGCGATCGCCATGCCGCAGGCGACCGACAGCCCATGCCCCAGCGAGCCGGTGGAGAAATCGATGCCCGGCACGCGATGGTTGACGTGCCCGGTGAGGAGCGAGCCGTCCTGGCTGAAGGTCTCCAGCCAATCGGGCGGGAAGAAGCCGCGCTCCGCCAGCGCGGCGTACAGGATGGCAGCGCCGTGCCCCTTGGAGAGAATCAGGCGGTCGCGCGCAGCCCAGGCGGGTTGCGCCGGA
This sequence comes from Anaerolineae bacterium, assembly GCA_013177815.1. Taxonomy (GTDB): domain Bacteria; phylum Chloroflexota; class Anaerolineae; order Anaerolineales; family Anaerolineaceae; genus JABLXM01. Next base: position 4,501 of record JABLXM010000079.1, read on the forward strand.
TCGATGTTCAGCACCTGGGTGTACAGCGCTGCCAGCAGGTCCGCCATGCTGAGGCAGGTGCCGATGTGCGAGGTGTTGGCGCGGTGCACCATGCGCAGGGCGTGCTTGCGGATGCTTTTGGCGAAGGCGCGGGTATCGAGGTGCGGGTCAGTCATGGTCGGATTCGTAAAATGCCAGGGTGCGGGCAAGGGCTTCGGGCAGCGGGATATAGACCTGCAACCCCAGTTCCTCTCTCGCGCGGCGGGTATCGGGGACGTAGCGTTCGACCGGGCGGGCGGGGTTGGGCGCGCCGCGGATTTCGACCGGGGCGGGTGGATTGCGCGTAGCCGATACAGTGTGCGCCAGGTCGGCGATTGAGATAGCCTGGTCGCTGCCGGCATTGTAAGCGCGCCCGGACCGTCCCTTGAACAGCATTGTCCACAGCCAGATCGCCAGGTCGGCGATGTACAGGAAGGAGCGTTGGGGCGTGCCGTCGCTTTGCACCACCACCGGACCGCCTTTGAGCGCGTCGCGCACGAAGTTGCCCATGGCGAAGTGGATATCCAGCGGCATGTGCGCTCCCACCAGGGCATAGACGCGGGCGATTTTGACTTGCAGGGGGCTGTTGGCGGCTGCCAGCGCGCACAGCAGTTCGGCGGCGCGCTTGCCCTCGCCGTAAGCCGAGGATGGAGCGGTGGGGTCGGGCGCGCCGGGGTGATCTTCCGGCATGTGGGTCATGTCTGCCGGCTGCCTGCCGTAGACTGCGCCCGAACTGGTGAACAGCAATTTCTCGCCGCCGCGGTCGGCGGCAAACTGAAGTGTGCGGCGGGTGCCTTCGACGATGGTATCGAACAACCCCCGGTAGTCGCCGTCCAGCGGGTTGACGCTCGATTCGGTGGCGGCGTGGATGATATATGGAAAGGCGCCGGGCGGAAAGTCGAAAGCGCGCACGTCGCCCTGGATGAAGGTCAACGTGGGCTGATCGGCAAAGAAGGGCGCCGCGCTCAGGAATTTTTGCGGGTCGCGGCTGAGCACCACCGCCCGCGCGCCCAGGCGCAGGGTTTGATTGGCATGCAGGAAGCTCTCCAGCAGCCAGCGCCCGATGAAACCGGTGCCGCCGGTGATGAAGAGCGAGCGCCCGCGCAGTTCCTGCCACAGCGGGCGGGTATGCTCCAGGATGTGCGCCAGGTCCTGCGGGGCGATGGGTTGGTTTGAGGTCATCGGTTGGGGGCGCCAGGTCACAATGGGATTTCTACCCCTTGAGGAAGTCGCGGTACCAGTCGATGGTGCGGCGCAAGCCTTCATCCAGCGTGAAGAGCGGCTGCCAGCCCAGCATCTCGCGCGCTTTGGCGGCGCTGAGGTACTGGTGGCGGATCTCGTTGGTGACGCGATTGTGGATCTCGGGTTGCAGGTCGGTTGCCATCAGCTCCAGGATGCGCTGCACGATCTGGCGCACCGAGACTTGCAGTTCGTTGGAGAAGTTGAACGCCTGCCCTTTGAGCGCCGGGTTGGCGCACAGTTCTTCCGCCAGCAGCATGTACGCTGCTGCGCCGTCCTCGACGTAGAAATAGTCCCGGATGTATTCGCCATCCGAGCGGATGACCGGGCGCTGAGCGCGCAGCACCGAGCGGATGGTGCCCGGGATGATGCGGTTCCAGTTCAGATCGCCGCCGCCGTAGAAGTTGCCGCAACGGGTGATGGCGACGGGCAGGTCGAAGGTCTTGGCGTACATGTGGGCGATCAGGTCGGCGCAGGATTTGCTGACGTCGTAGGGGTGCTGCCCTTGCAGCGGGGTGTCCTCGTCGTAGGGTAGTTGCTCCTGGTCGCCGTAGGCTTTATCGGAGGACGCCACCACGATCTGGCGCACGCTTGGGCTGCGGCGGCAGGCTTCCAGCAGGCTCCAGGTGCCGCGGATGTTGCTATCGAGCGTGGAGACCGGGTTGCGGTTGGCGATGGTGACGATGGTCTGGGCTGCCAGGTGGATGACGGTGTCGATCTCGAACTCGCCCAGGGCGCGCTCCAACGTTTCCTGGTCGCGCACGTCGCCGCGCACCACCTTGACCCGTTCCAGCAGCCCCTGTTGCACCAGTTCGCTCTGGGGCACCCAATCGCGCAGCAGGCAGACCACGTCGGCGCCGGCTGCCAGCAGGCGCTTGACCAGCCAGTTGCCCACCAAACCGCTGCCGCCGGTCACGAAGGTGGGGCGGTCCTGCCAGAAGGCGGTGTTCAATTCCATAGCTTCCACGGTGCGCTGCCTTGTGCCCATTGTTTTTCCAGCAGTTGAACGTCCCGCATCGAATCCATGCACTGCCAGTAATCCTCGTGGCGGTAGGCGAACAATTGCCCATCCTGGGCGAGGTTTTCCAGCGGCTCGCGTTCGAAGATGGTATCGTCGCCTTCCAGGTAGTCGAACACGCCCGGTTCCAGCACGAAGAAGCCGCCGTTGATCCAGCCTTCGCCCAGCCTGGGCTTTTCGGTGAAGGAGTCCACCCGCTCCTCCGCCAGCGAAAGCCCGCCGAAGCGCGATGGCATGCGCACGGCGGTCAGCGTCGCCAGTTTGCCGTGCCGTTTGTGGAACGCCAGCAAACTGTGCAGGTCGATGTTCGCCACCCCGTCGCCATAGGTCAGCATGAAGGTCTCCTCGCCGACCCACTGTTGCAGCCGTTTGACGCGCCCGCCGGTCTGGGTCTGGGCGCCGGTATCCACCAGGTGCACCAGCCAATCCTCGGGGCATTCATGGTGGGCGGTGGCGGCGCCGTTCGCCAGGTTCACCGTCAGGCTGTTGCGCATCAGGTGGTAGTTAATGAAGTAATCCTTGATCATATCCCCTTTATAGCCCAATGCCACCACGAACTCTTTGAAGCCGTGAGCGGCATAGATGCTCATGATATGCCACAGGATGGGTCTTTCGCCGATCAGCACCATCGGCTTGGGTTTGATGTGGGTCTCTTCCGCCAACCGGGTTCCGAGTCCGCCTGCCAGGATCGCTACCTTCATGGGCGCCTTTTTTTCGGGATGAGATGGTGCCAAAGCGGTCACCTGCCCATCATTTTACTACATCATGCAGCCGCGCAGGCGCGCCTGCCAGGTTCACGGTGTACCTGCATCGCACAGGAAGATGTTCTGGTACCACACCGCGCTGTTCAGGCGTTGACAGGTTGTGTGGGGGTAATCCGCCTGCACTTCCGCCAGGAACTGGTTGGGGAAGGCGGTGAAGACGTAGAAAGCGCCGTGGAATCCCGCCAGTGATTCGACCGTCGAGGGGTAGTAGCCATAGTACTTGGCGCTGTATTCGCGCGCGGAGGCGTTATCGCCCAGGTCATAGATGTAGAATTCGTGCGCCAGTTCGTCCTGCTGGCTGAAGAAATCCCGCATTAACTGGTCGGGGCGGTAATCCACCAGGTAGAAATTGGCATAGATGGTTTGTGAGCCGATACCGGCGGCGTTGTTCTGGCGCACGAGCGCTTCGTTGCGCAGAATCTGCGTGCTGAACACGACGGCAGTGTAGACCCCCAGCAGAAAGAGCACCCAGCCGGGGCGTTGCAACCTTTGCGGCAGGCGCCGGCAGAGCAGTTGCAGCCCGATGCCGATCAGCAGGCTGAAGACCGGTAATTGCACCAGGAAGATGCGGTCGAAGGGGTTATCGCCGCGCACGTAGCTCATGACGAACGGCGCCAGCAGCAGGAAGAGCAGCCCGCCCACCCGTTGGGCTGTGCCTGGTTGCGCCTGGCGGATGGCGCGGGTGAACAGCAGCGCCAAGCCAGCCAGCGCCAGCGCCACCAGCAGCCAGCGCGCCGAGACGAAGTGAGTGAGCACACGCGGGAGCAGGCGCGTCAGGATGACCCACTTGAACATGCCGCGACTGCTGACGACACTGTTGTTGAGCACGGATGACAGCACGGGGCTGTAGCACAAGACTGCCGCGCCGATTGCGACCAAGCCAGCGATGGGGATGGCGAAGGTGCGCAGCAGTGTGTCCGGACGTAGCGGCTGCGCCCGGCGCGCAAAGAGTTGGCGCAGCCCCACCAACCCGCTCCAGCCCATCATGCCGGCGAGGATATACAGCGTGGACGGCATGGTATAGATCAGCAGCGCGCCGGCGGTGGTGAAGGCAGCCAGGTGCCGCCAGGCGAGCTTTTGCTCGTAGCGCCACCAATGAAAGAGCATCGCGCACACCAGCGTGATCGAAAGCCCGTAACCGCGCACCTGCGTTGCAAAGTTGAAGAACGGGATGCTGGTCGCCAGCACCAGCAGGCTGAACTGCCCCGCCAGCTTTCCTGCGAATTCCCGCCCGGTCAGGTAGAGGTATACCAGTCCAATGATGGCATAGAACAACATCAGGTAGCGGATGAAGGAGGGGTGCTCCATCAACGTTGTCAACTGCGACAGCCCGGCGGCTTTGAGGTAGAGATTGTTCAGCAGGTTGAAGAAGATGTGATTGTTGGGATAGGGGTAATCCGTCAATGTGGTTTGCAGCGGGACGAAGACGAAGCGTGTCAGTGTGACCAGTTCGTCATACCAGAAATCCAGTTCGACGGTGCGGCTGGTGACCCAGAAGGCAAAGGGTGCGAGGATGGCGCCGAACGGCAGCGCTTCTTCGATGAAAAATTTCCAGGATTTGAATAATGTGACCATGCTTATCAATGCAGTCAGCAGCCCGATGGAGAAGAGCAACAAGCGTTTCCCGTGGATTTCATATCTCCCGAATTGGACGCTTTCTATGTCCAGCAGGATATCCACCATGACGCCCAAGAGGATCAGCGACAGCAGCAGCAATGAGCGATATTTCTTGTTACCCCATATGTTTGCAAGTGTGGATGTCAATCCAGCCATAGCCAGCCACCTGACGGAGCATGTTTTTGGGATGGAGCATTTCCAACCCAACGATAGCGGTTGCAATCGTGATGCCAGTTAGCGTTACAGGGTTAGGGGCGCCTCACCATTCGGTTGCCCGGGTCATTTTGCGGTTCATCCGACGGCGCGGGGTAGCAAAACCCTACATCTCCCCCGCCAGCGCCTTGCGGTGGTACTCCGGGTAGACGGCGCTGAAGTCATAGGAGGGATAGAACTCGGTGGTGAAGGCGCCCCAGGCATAGCGTTCGACCGTGATGTTCAGTTCGCGCAGCCGGTCGGGGGGCAGGCGCAGCGTCACCACGTGCCCGATGCCCATCAGCACCTGCCACGAGACGATCTCCATGCCGTCGGGCGGGAAGTGCTTCCAAAAGCCGGTCTTTTTGAGCTGCGCCAGGATCTCGTCCAGCGTCAGCGCCTGGTTGTGGCGGAAGAAGATGGTCAGTTGCATCATGTCGGTGTTTGCGGTCATCGAGCCTCCCCGGAGTAGGATTTTCTTATTATACAGCTTGGCGCGTGACGGTCATGCAAACTAAACCACAGGCACAGAGAACAGAGACGAGGGATTAGTGATTAGTCGATTGGGGAAGTGTCAGCTAATCATCTAATCGACTAATCAACTAATTGATCGATTGACTTCTCCACTTTCCCCCCTCCTGCTATACTGGGAGTATGCCTGCCGATTGGAACCTGCCGCCGGAGCGTTTCTTCGGACCCGAAAGTCGCCAGAAAGCCACCGCAATGCGCCTGTACCAGGGCATCGCCGACTTGCCGCTGGTGTGCCCGCACGGACATGTGGACCCGGCGTGGTTCGCGCGCGGGGATGCCGGTTTCGGCGACCCGGCGGCGTTCTTTGTCACCGGCGATCACTATATCCTGCGCATGCTTCATTCGCAGGGCATCGCGCTGGAGAAGCTGGGCATCCCGCCGCTGGACGGCAGCGGGGAAGTCGAACGCGACCCGCGCCGCATCTGGCAGCGCTTTGCCGAGAACTTCTACCTGTTCCGCGCCACGCCGGTGGGCGCCTGGCTATCGTATGAGCTGGTGCAGGTGTTTGGCGTGCACCGCCGGCTGGATGCGCACAGCGCCCAGGCGGTCTATGACCAGGTGGCGGAAAAGCTGGCAGCGCCGGAGTTCCAGCCGCGCCGGCTGTTCGAGCAGTTCAAGATCGAGGCGCTGTGCACCAGCGACCCTGCCAGCCAGCCGCTCGATGCGCACGAAGCCATTCGCGCCAGCGGCTGGGGCGGGCGGGTGCTGCCTACCTTCCGCCCGGATGATGTGCTGGACCTGACCGCGCCGGACTGGCGCGGCAGCATCACGCGCCTGGGCGGGTTGACGGGGGTGGACATCCGCAACTACGGCGCTTATATCGAAGCGCTGCGGGAGCGCCGGGCGCAGTTCCGCGCCTTGGGAGCCGTGGCATCCGACCACGCCGTCGAGGAACCATACACCGGCTGGATGGAACGTTCGGTGGTCGCGGAGGTCTTCCAGCGCGCGCTGCGCGGCGAGGTCAACCCGGCGGATGCGGTGCGCTTCGGCGGGCACATGCTGATGGAGATGGCAGCCATGAGCGCCGAGGATGGGCTGGTGATGCAACTGCACGCCGGCGCATTGCGCAATCACAACCATCCGCTGTGGGTGCGCTTTGGCGCCAACCTGGGGGCGGATATCCCGCTGCGCGCCGAGTTTACCTGTAACCTGCGCCCGCTGCTGGAAGCCTTTGGGGAGCACCCCAACTTTACGCTCATCCTGTTCACGCTGGACGAGAGCGCCTACGCGCGGGAACTGGCGCCGCTGGCGGGGCACTACCCGGCGGTGCGGCTGGGTCCGCCCTGGTGGTTCCATGATTCGCTGGGCGGCATAGGGCGTTACTTCGACCAGGTGGTGGAGACCGCCGGGCTGTACAACCTGGCGGGCTTCAACGATGACACGCGCGCCTTCGCCTCCATCCCGGCGCGGCACGACCTGTGGCGGCGCGCCAGCGCCAACTGGCTGGCGGGGCAGGTGGCGACCGGCGTTCTGGAACTGGACGAAGCCGAGGAGATGGCGGTGGCGCTGGCGGTCGGTCTGGCGAAGACGGCGTACCGGCTTGGGTGATATATTTATGATAGTTGACTGCCGTACAAAAATATGATATATTGTACGGCAGGAGAAATTGCTATGGAAACAACAAAGTTGACAATTCGTGTGCGACGTGAATTGTTGAATAATCTCAAACGCTACGCTGAATTGCGCCAAACGACCGTAACCAGATTGATCGAATCATACATGCAGCAAATACCTGCACAGGACCCACTTGGCGATGCTCCCATTGTCCGGCGTCTGACTGGAATTGTTCCTTCTCGTTTTTCAGAGGAAGATTACAAGCGACACTTGGACGAGAAATATGACGGATAAGCCAAAGATATTGCTGGACCTGAATATTATTCTAGATGTCTTTCAGAAAAGGGATGATTTTTATTCCGATTCGGCAAAAGTGTTGGAACTGGCGGAGATTGGAGTTGTTCAAGGTTTTATTTGCGCTCATTCGGTGACAACGCTCTTCTATATTTTGAATAAATCAAACAGTGTTTCTGAGGCAAAAGCCAATATCACCAGTTTATTTCAATTTATTTCCATCACCAATGTTGATCAGTCAACTATTGAGCAAGCATTAAACCTCGATTATCCTGATTTTGAGGATGCTGTTCAAATGGTATCAGCAGTCCAAAATCGATTGGATTACTTGATCACACGTAATCCTAAGAATTTCCTCCCATCACTCATACCTGTTGTACAACCAGTTGAGTTTCTCGCCTGGTATAAATCCTCAAAATCAATAAGGTCAACATAATCTGGACACCGCCCTCCTTCACCGCATCGACAACGCCAAACTGGGCAAGTTCCACCTTGTTCTGATCCTGGTGACCGGCACCTGCTGGGGCTGGGCGGCGTACAGCGTCACCGTCATCGGCTTCTTGCTGCCGTCCATGCAAGCCGAATGGGGTGTCTCGGCGGACGCGCTCGGCTACCTGGCGGGGGTCGGCATGATTGGCATGCTGGCGGGTTCGGTCGTGGGTGGGCGGCTTTCGGACCGCTTCGGGCGGCGGCGCATGCTGACGTTGACCATGCTTTACCTGTCATTGGTATTCTGCCTTTCGGCGCTGGCGTGGAACTACCCGACGCTGCTGGGCATGCGCTTCTTCGTCGGCATGGGCATGGGCGCCATCCTGCCGGCGGCGGGCACGCTGGTGAGCGAGTTCAGCCCTTCGCGGCTGCGCGGCATGATGATGGTGTTGCTGAACGGCTTTTGGGGCTTGGGCAGCACGGTGGCGGCGCTGGTGGGCTACAGCCTGGTGCTGCGTTTTGGTTGGCGTCCCGCCATGTGGTTCGGTGCGCTGGCGGCGCTCTCGGCGCTGCTGGTGCACTTTCTGTTGCCCGAGTCGCTGCGCTACCTGCTGGAACAGGGCAAAACGGAGCAGGCAGCGCGCGAGGCGCAGCGGGTGCGCCTGGGCGAGCGTGTTGCTGAAAGCGGGGAGGCGCCGGCTGCCCCTGCCAACAGCGGTACGCCCAAAGCCGCCGCCCGCAACAATGGCGGCATCTGGTCGCCGGCTTATGCCCGCGTGACCGCCTCGCTGTGGCTGATGTGGTTCGCGCTCAACTTCATCTTCCAGGGGGTCTTCATCTGGCTGCCCACGCTGCTGGCGACCATCGATTTCGCCACCGGCAACGCCTTTCTGATCACGCTGTTCATCTCGCTGGGGCAATTGCCCGGCACGCTGCTGGCGGCTTTCCTGGCGGACCGCGGCAGCCGGCGCCGGCTGGTCATTTGGGCGATGCTGGCGCTGGGTGCGACGGCGCTGCTGTTCCCGCTCTCACGTGCACCGGCGTGGGTGTTGGGGATGGGCTTTTTGTTGATGGTCTTCAACGGCATGTCGTGGGGATTTGGCAACCCCTTTTCGATGGAACTGTACCCCACCCACATGCGGGCGGCTGCCACCGGTTGGGCGACCGGGGTGGGACGGTTGGGCGGTGTGGCGGCGCCGCTGGTGGTGGCGTGGCTCATCCAGGCGGGCGGGAGCATGTCGTTGACCTTCTCGATCCTGGCATCGGCGCCGCTGCTTGCCACGCTGGTTCTCGCGGGGATGAAGCAGGAGACGACCGGGCGCACGCTGGAGGAGATCAGCGGGGGTTAGGCTTCACAGGTCGATCTCGAGTTCGATTTCGTCGCGGATGGGGATATCATCGATGCCCAGGCGGGGGATGCCGGGCTTGATTTGCCGCGCCGCATCCACCGCGCCGACGGAAAGACCTGAGAGGTGGAAGCCTTTGCGCTGGTAGAAGCGCAGGGCGGGGGTGTTATCGTTGGTGGTCACCAGGAAGAGCCGCCGGCAGCCGGCAGCGCGCGCCACCGCCATCACTGCCTGGATCAATGCCCAACCCACCCCCTGGCGCTCGACCGTGCTATCCAGGCTGAGCAGTTCGCACGCTGCGCCGTCGAGGCGGTAGGTCGCCAGCCCCACCCGCCTGCCATCCTGCTGGGCGAAGAAAGCGGGATACTCCCGCAGGTCATAGACCTGCCCGCGGATGACCATCAGCGTGTCGCCCCAGCGGGAACGAAGAAAGCCGTCCGCCCAGGCGCGGTC
>JABLXM010000008.1 GCA_013177815.1 Anaerolineae bacterium
CGCACGCCCACCCGCACCCTCTCGCGCACTCCCACCGGCGGCAAGACCCCCACACCCACCCGCACCGTCACCAAGACAAAAGTGCCGGCGAAGACCAGCACCCGCACGATGACGCGCACCATCACCCAAACTCGCACTATGACCGTTACCTGGACGCCGGTCAACTCGTTCACGCCCACCAACACTGGCACCATCACGCAGACCCCCATCATCACCGAGACGCCGACCGAAACGCTGGTGCCGACCCCCACCGAAACCCTGGTGCCCACCGGCACCAACACTCCTGATCTGACTGCCACCCATAATGCTCAGCAGACCGTCATCGCCTGCCAGGCGACGCTCGATGCTGGCGGGGTATGTGAATAAACCAGTATAATCAACGGTATGACCGACCATATCGACCCCCAGACCTTCGAGCGCCTGGTTCAGTTAGCCGCGCTCGAACTCGACCTTGCCGAAGCAGAATACCTGCGGCGTGAATTGAACAACCAGTTGAATGTCATCGATGAGATGGCTGCCATCCCGTTGCGCGGCGATGAACCGCTTGCCGCGCGCGGTGTGCCTTACCCGCCGGAAAACAGCCCGCCGCTGCGTGGGGATGATTGGCAGCCGGATGCGCCGCCCGCGGATATCCTGGCGCAGGCGCCCCAGGTGGATGACGGCTATATCATTGTCCCCGATATCCCCCACACCGACCTGGAATGATGCCATGCTGTGCGACCTGCCTGCCCACGAATTGACCCGTTTGTTGAAAGCGCGCCAGGTTTCGGCGCTGGAGATCCTGGAAGATAGCCTGAAGCGCATCGATCAAGTGGATGGTCGTCCGGGTACGCTGACGCCGGGTGAGATCACCGCCGAAGACCAATGCAAGGTGCACGCCTTCATCACATTGACGGCGGAGCGCGCCCGCGCCCAAGCGCAAGCTGTGGATGACAAGATCGCTGCCGGCGAAGACCCCGGTGCGCTGGCGGGCGCCCCGGTCACCATCAAGGATATCTTCACCGTCGCCGGTGTGCCCTCCACCGCCGCCTCGCGCATCCTGGCGAACTTCATTGCTCCCTATAGCGCCACCCCGGTTGTCCGTATGGAGCAAGCCGGCGCGCTGGTGCTTGGCAAGGTCAACCTGGATGAATTCACCTACGGCTCCTCGACCGAATCTTCGGCTTTCCAACCTTCCACCCGCAACCCCTGGAACACCGAACGCGTCCCGGGTGGCTCCTCCGGCGGCAGCGCCGCCGCGGTGGCTGCCGGCGAAGGTGCCCTCTCGCTGGGCACCGATACCGCCGGTTCCATCCGCCAGCCAGCCGCCTTTTGCGGTGTAGTTGGCATGAAGCCCACCTACGGGCGCGTCTCGCGCTATGGGCTGATTGCCTTTGGCTCCTCGTTGGATTGTCCCGGTCCGCTGGCGCGCAACGTGCGCGATGCCGCCCAGATGCTGCAAGTCATCGCCGGGCGTGACCGGCGCGACAGCACCAGCGCCAACCGCCCGGTGGAGGATTACCTGGCGGGCTTGGAGGGCGGCGTCAAGGGGCTGCGCATCGGGCTTTCGCCGGATTACTTCCGGATCACCTTTCCAGACCCCGCCAACGGCGAATACATCCAACAGCCGCTGCCGCAGGAGATCGAAGCCGCCGTCCTGCGCGCCGCCCAGGTCTATGCCAGCCTGGGCGCCGAGATCGTCGAGGACGTGCCCATGCCCAACACCCGCTATGGCATCCCCGCGTATTTCGTCATCAGCCGGGTGGAGGCTGCCTCCAACCTGCACCGCTACGATGGCGTCAAGTATGGCTACCGCACCCCCAAGCCGCAAACCGACCTGCGCCAGTTGTACCGTGCCAGCCGCGCGGAGGGCTTCGGGCGCCAGCCCAAACTGCGCATCCTGATGGGCATGTACGTCAGCGCCGCGCAATACAGTGCCCAGTACTACCAGCGCGCCTTGCGCGTGCGCACCCTCATCCGGAGCGATTTCGAGCAGGCGTTCGATTCCGCCAACCCCAGGCGCATTGACCTGCTGCTCACCCCCACCACCCCCACCACTGCCTTTCCGATGGGCGCGGTCTACGGCGACAGCGTGCTGATGCAATACGCCGACCAATTGACCGTGCCCGCCAACCATGCCGGCACGCCGGGGCTTTCCATCCCCGCCGGGCTGGCAGCCGATGGTTTGCCGCTCGGCATCCAACTGTTGGGTGCCGATTTCAGCGAGGCGCTGCTGCTGCGCGCTGCCCGCGCCTACGAAGCCGCCACCGCGAGTCAACCTTCGGAAGGTTATAAGAAGAAATAATTATCATGGATGCATCAGGCGTTCATTTGGAATTCGGGAAGATTTTCATTCACGCTTTCAATCGTGGGATAGATCGCAGGCAAATATTCAAGAATTCAGCCAACTATCGCTATTTTCTCGCTACCATGACCGAAAATCTGAACAAGCATCCTGTCCGGATCGTGGCTTATTGTTTGATGCTGACCCATTATCATATCCTTGCCAGGGTTGATGTACCACAGGCGCTGTCGAAGTTGATCCAAAATGCCTTGAACCGGTATGTGCAAGCCTATAACAAACAAGAAGGTAGAAGCGGACCGCTTTTCGATGGCAAGGTCAAGTACCGTTTGGTTGAGAACGCGCAAGACGTATTCCAGATCGCAAGGTATATCCATCTCAACCCGGTCACGGCTGGGATGGTCGAACGCCCACAGGATTGGGAATTTAGCAATTATCGTGAATGGATTGACTTCAGATCAGGTCAGTTGGTTGATCGTGCATTGATTGATGAGTTTTTTGACGCGCATGGTTACGAGGCATATGTCTTGGAAGCGCGTGAGTGATTGACGAAACCTTCCGAAGGTTCCAAACCTTCGGAAGGTTTCGTCTGGCAGGAGCATTGTTATGAAAACTACCTTTGCCCGGAATGGGATTTTCCTCGCCCTTTTGGTTCTCACTTCCTGCGTGCCCCATGCCACACTTGCCCCGACCGCTGTGCAAGAGTCCGCCACCCCGCCGCCGACCGCGACCGTTCACCCCACCAACACACCCACGCCGACCGAGGTGCTCTATTCCGGCGCAGATTACATGCTCCCCACCATCCCGCTGGGGCAAGCCCATCCCTTCAGCTTGAATGGCGAGGACTTCACCCTCACGGTCGAGAGCGTGCTCACCGGGCAGGCGGCGCAGGGGCAAATCGAGACCACCCCGCCGCCCGGAACGACCTGGCTGGTGATCGACCTGGTGCTAGCCCGCGCGCCGGGCGGGTCGAACGAGCCGCTCCAACCGCTGGCGGATGAGATGTTCACCATCATCACCAACGGGCACATTGGTCCGTCCCAGCCGTCCCTCGTGGACCCGCCGGCGCCTTCCCCGGCGCAGGCGGCGCTGCTGCCGGGCGAGACCCGCCCGGCTCGCCTGGTGTACCTGGTCTATGCCGACGACTCAGCCCCGGTGCTGCGCTTCGCGGCGGAGAGCGGGGTTGTCTACTTCGATTTGTTGGGCGCCGGCGACCTGCTTCTTTCGCCGCAGGAGAAGAATTTCGTCCCGCAGAACGAAACCTACCCCGAAGGTTCGCCGCTGCCGTTGGGGGCGGCTGCCTTCGTAGAGCGCGGCGGGGAGATCTTGCGGGTGCAGGTTCACAAGGTGTTGCGGGGTGAGCGCGCCGCCAGGATGCTGCGGGAAGTGCTTGGCTACAGTGACCAGCCGCCGGCGGGGCAGGAATACCTCCTGCCGTACCTGTCGCTCACAGCCGCCTATACCGCTGAGGATGTCGTCGAACTGCCGCCCGCTCTGTTCACAAGTTTCACCCACGGGCAGGAATACCCCAGCCTGGCGCTGTCGCCCTGTCCGCTGCCCTGTTTGCAGAGCGCCGAACTGCTGCCGGACGGGACTGCCGCCGGCTGGCTGCCGCTGCTGGTGAATGTAGATGACGCCGAACCGCGCTTGGTTTTCGACCATGATGTGTTCCTGAGCCTCGCCGCTGATGGGCAGGCGGCTTTCACCTATGCGCCGCCGGCGGGTGGGGATGTCATCGGCTATGGGAACCGCAAGTATATTGCCAATACCCTCACCCTCTCTCAGACCGGACCGGTCTATGCCGTGGCGTTCTCGCCGGATGGGGCGCTCCTCGCCAGCGGCGGTGATGACCGCCCGGTGCATGTTTGGGATGCCGCTTCGGGCGAAGAGGTTGTCGCCCTCGCCGGGCTGTCCATCCGCCCACGCGGCATCGATTTTTCGCCCGATGGCGCCATGCTGGCAGCCCTCAGCGCCAGCAACGAGCTGATCCTCTGGGATACGTCCGATTGGCGGGTGTTGTTCTCCGCGACCGGGCAGGGCAACGGTCTGGCGTTGAAGTTCCTGCCGGATGATCGCTTGGTCAGCGTGAGTTCGGATGGCACCATCACCCTGTGGGATCTGATCAGTTTTACCCGCTACAGGGAAGAGCGTGTTCCCCGACCGGTGGATGAGGCGTGCAGGAATGCAGTCGTCTTTTCGTTCGATGCGGATGTCTCGGGCAGCGTCTTCGCCGCATCCTTTTCCTGCGGTTATGCTGTCATCTGGAACGCGGGTGAAGCGCAAGCTTCATACATTGTTTACAACCAGCAGGTCGACCTGCCCAGGGTTCGTTACAAACCAAAGTCGAGCAGTGTATCCTTGTCGCCGGATGGCGCCATCGCGACCTACGGCATGGTCTATTACCCTTCCCTGTATTTGATGACCCTGGATGTGATCGACGTGGTGAACCAAACCAGGGTCGCCGCACTTTCCCCCATGGACCCGCACCTGATGTCCTCCATCATCGCGCCCAACAATGACCTGATGTTCGCTGGTGTGGGCAACCGCTTGACCTATTGGTGGCACGAAGGCGGTCGCTGGGATGTGAACGATTTCATTCAACTGGATGGGCATTCCGGCTTGATCACCGCCATCGATATCTCGGATGATGGCGCCCTGCTGGCATCCGCCGATTACAGCGGCAATGTTCTGATCTGGCAGGTGGTCAGGTGATCCATCGCCAACCGGGGTTACCTGGGGCAAGCTATGATCGGTGACCCGATCCTAACCTCCGACCGTATCACCGCCGCAGTCGGGCACCTGGGACTGCTGGTGCTGTCCAGCTTCGGCTTCATTGTGCCGCTGTTGTTGCGCGACCGGCAACGCGAACCCGGCGGCTGGTTGGATTTCCAACTGTTGCAGGCGGTCGCCTGGAACGTGCTGCAACCGGTTTACTTCCTGCTGGTCATCTTGTTGGAGGGCATTGGGCTGGTGGTTGCCCTGTTGCTGCTCTCCGCCCGCCCGGGTGGTCTAACTGTGCCGCAAATCGGTTGGGCGGTGGCGGTGTTCGCCGCCATCTTTGCCCTTGCCGGGCTGCTCTACGCGCTGGCGGCTGTGTGTGGGGTGCTCGCCTGCCTGTTGGGTCGCAATTTCCATTACCCCTGGTTGGGGGGACGGTTGCAGCGTTACCTGACCGCTGAAGGCGAGACCGAAACGCGCATTGCCCGTTTGCTGGCGGCGATGGCGCACGCTGCCATCCTCATCCCGCTGACCGGCATGCTGCTGCCGCTGTGGAACCTGCTGCAGCGCGCCGGGCGCAGCGCCTGGTCCCGCTTTCAGGCATTGCAGACGCTGCTCTACCAGGGCATCGGGTTGGCGGTCGGGCTTCTGCTGATCGCAACCGCATGGCTGGCGGCGCTGCCGGTCATCATCTTTGCCGGAGAGATCACAACCGCCTACAAGCTGGGGACATTGTCCTTTCAACAATTTTTGGTCTTCGTACCGTTGTTCCTTTACTTATTGCTGGCGGGTGCAGCCCTTCTCCTGGCGCCGCTCTACCAGACGCTGGGGCTGGTGGCAGCCGTGCGTGTGTTGCGCGGCAAAGAGTACCGCTACCCGCTGATCGGGTGCTGGTTGGCGCGCTGAACGATTGCTGCCCACGCCGCGAGAGACGCCGGCGCCATGCGCCGGAGACCAGGCTATGCCGTGGTCGATGGTTTGGCGGCAGTCAGTGTCAGGCTGGAGATTGCAACATCGAACACATCGCCGGAGTGCGCGCGCTTCTGGACCTGCGGGTCAGAAAACCCCGCCTGCCGCAGCAGCGCCAGGTATTCGCCTTCTGGTATGGCGCCAAAGATGCAATCGCCCCAGCGCGAAGGGTCGGCGCTGACTTCGCCGGGAAACGAACCACTGGCAACAATATCGCTGATCTCCAGTCTACCGCCGGGCTTCAGCACGCGGAAGGCTTCGTTGAACACCTGCCCCTTGTCCTCGCACAGGTTGATGACGCAGTTGGACATCACCACATCCGCGCTGCCGTCCGGTAGCGGGAGCGCCTCGGCGGTCCCTTTGCGAAATTCCACATTGGCAATGCCCATGCGCCGCGCCGCCTGTCGCGCGCGACCCAGCATGACCGGGGTCATGTCCACGCCGATGACCTTCCCCTTCTCCCCCACCTGGCGGGATGCCAGAAAACAGTCCAACCCGCCCCCGCTGCCGATGTCCACCACCACCTCGCCCGGCTGGAGCAAAGCCAGGGCGGTCGGGTTGCCGCAGCCCAACGCCATGCCAGCCGCTTCTTCCGGGATCACCGTCGTGTCGATCGCGGCATAGTCCGGTTGGATGTTTACGCCTTCGCTATCTGGATTGTCGGGGGAAGCGCAGCAGATGTTCACTCCGCTGCCGCTGCCGCAGCAAGCCGCGCCGGTGCGGGCGCGCGCAGCATACTGTTCCTGAACGTGTTCGCGCGCGCCATTGACCCGCTTGGTGCCGACTGCGGCGAACACGCTGATGCGAGCCTGCTCGTTTGGCTCGTCTGCCCCTGTATCGCCTGCATGCGTCGCGCAGCAGTCTTCACCGGTGCAATCCACCAGGCGGTTCACCAGCCCGGCTTGTTCGAACCAATCCAGCACCTGGCGGCGCTCGAACCCAAGCCATTCGTCTGCCATCTCAGCCTTCATCCAAACATGCTCGTGCGTGTCCAGGCGGTCAATATCGTCCGCCCGCCGGGCGCCAGCACGCGCGCCATCTCGCGAATTGCAGCGAGCGGATCAGGGCAGTGGTGCAGGTACATGTTGGCGAAGACGGCGTCCAGGCTGTCATCCGGAAAGGGCAAAGCCAGCCCGTCCGCCAGCTCGAAGACCACATTCGCCATGCCGGAGAGGTTCTGGCGAGCCACTGCCAGCATCTCCGCCGAGCCATCCACCAGGTGGACACGCCTGACCAGTGGCGCCAGGGCGGCGGCGATGAACCCGGTGCCACCGCCGATATCTGCGACTGCCATTTCCGGGCGCAGGTGCGCCCGCTGGATGGCTGCCTGGCGCACCCGCTCGGGGAAAAACCCCTCGCGCAGTGCATCCCATTCGCCGGCGACCTGTTTGAAATAAGAGGAAGTATTGGATTTCATGATCGTGTTACCATCCTTGTCATTATCGTAAAAATACGATGATCTAACCTAAAAAAATCACTGGCAGCACTCGCTGAGCCAGTTGCCGATCTGATTCTTGAGCCAGCGTACCCCTTCCGTGTCGAGGCAATAGCAGGTTGCGGGTCCCTCGTACTCTCCCTGGATCAAACCCGCATCCCGCAGCACCTTGAGGTGCTGGCTGATGGTGGATTGCGCCAGCGGCGTGCTCTGCACGATGTCATTGGTGATGCAAGTTTGGTGTTCCGCCAGAAATTGGATGATGCGGAAACGCACCGGGTTGCCAAGCGCTTTGAGCATCCTCGCCAGGCGCTGCTGATCTTGAGAGAGGGCAATGGTATCCATATCGTTATATCGTAATTATACGATATAGTCTCGCCCTGTCAAGGATTTGTGATCAAAAACGGCGGAGAGCAGGCTGCTCAATCCCCCAGGCAGGTGCCCACCTTGCGCGCCGATTCGACCCACGGGTGGTCGGACGGGACCGTGCGTCGCTTGCCGACCACTTGCGCCAGCGGCACTGCCTTGGTGCCTTCCCCCCGCACTGCCACCATCACCCCATATTTGTCGTCCGCAATCAACCCGGCTGCCGCCGTGCCCAGCCGCGTTGCCAGCAGCCGGTCGTAGGCTGAGGGCGTGCCGCCGCGTTGCAGGTGTCCCAGGATGGTGATGCGTGATTCCAGCCCGGTCAATTCCTCCAACCGCGCCGCCAGTTGCAGCGTGCGGATGCTGCCTGGCATGGATTCTGGGCTGAGTCGCGGCACAGAAGCCACTTCCGTTCCACCTTTCTTCTTTCCTTTGCCGTTGCTCCCCTGCTCGTCCGCCTTGAAGTCCTCCTGGGTCATTGCGCCTTCCGCCACCGCCACGATGCTGAAGCGTTTGCCGGTGCGGTTGCGTTGCAGGATGGCTTCTGCCACGATGTTGATGTCGTAGGGGATCTCAGGGATCAGGATGACATCTGCGCCGCCGGCGATGCCGGCGCCCAGCGCCAGCCAGCCGGCATTATGCCCCATGATCTCCACCACGATGATGCGGTGATGGCTGTGGGCGGTGGAGTGCAGCCGGTCGATGGCTTCGGTGGCGATGCTGAGCGCGGTGTCGAACCCGAAGGACTGGTCGGTCATGGCGATGTCGTTGTCGATGGTCTTGGGCAGCGTGATGATGTTGAGCCCCCGTTCCGCCAGGTGAAAGGCGCTCTTCTGCGTCCCGCCGCCGCCCAGGCACACCAGCACGTCCAGGTGATGGCGCTTGTAGGTGTCGATCATGGCATCGGTCATATCCAGCCATTGCCCGCCCACCGGCATCGATTTGGGTTTGTCGCGGCTGGTGCCCAGGATGGTCCCCCCCAGCGTCAGGATGCCGGAGAGGTTGTCGCCATCCAGCCGCAGGTTGCGGTCCTGCATCAACCCACGAAAGCCATCGAAGAAACCGATGATCTGGAAGCCGTAAGTGTCCAGCGCGGCCTTGCCCATGCCGCGCAAGGCGGCGTTTAAACCGGGGGTATCCCCGCCTGCGGTCAATACACCGATGTACTTTGTCATTTGCCTGCCCTGAATGTGGATTTTCTACCCATTATGATACACCAACCCGCCGGATTTGAACGAAAAGCTCCAAAGATCGGAAACAAGTAGCAGCTATTCACCCGGGCGTCCGCCAGCGATCTATCTACTCAAAACCGCCAAAAATGATTATGATATAGGCAGATAGTGATCACGGGTTATGGGCGCACGATGCGCCCGCTCCCTGGTCGATCGGAGGGATCCACCATGCAAAAGAAAGTTGTATTCATTGCCATCATCGCTTTGCTCGTCGCCGGCTTTGTCCTGACCCCCGTCCTGGCGGCGGCGCCGCCCGCAGCCACGTCCGCAGATGGTTGCGGCGATACGTACGTCATCCAGCCTGGCGACTACCTTGACAAGATCGCCCGCCGCTGCGGCACCACCGTCGCCAGCATCCTGTCGTTGAATCCGCAGATCTTCAACCCCAACGTCATCTACACCGGCAACATCCTGCGTCTGACGGACAATGCCCCGGTGACTTACGTGTCGCCCTACCCGTATAATTATTACCCCTATTATTCCAACGCGCCCTACGGTAATGTAAATTACGGCTCCAACAAGGTCAGCCTTTCCACCACCTGGGCGCGCGAGGGCGACGTGGTGACGGTCTTCGTCAACGGCTTCCCGCCCAACGCCGAGATCGATTATCGCGTGGGTGAGTACGGCGAGGCGTACGTCATTGCCTATGACGGCAACATCGATGCCTACGGCACCGCTTCCCAAACCGTTGCGATCCCGCCCGGCGCCGACGCCGGCGAATACTGGGTGGTGCGCGTCATGACCACCAGCCAGGCGGATGTGGTGGATGTCAATTCGCCCCTCATTTATATCTCCGGCGATTACCAATCCTACACCCCCTATTATCCCAATCAGCCCTACGCCGGGTCTGGACGGGTCACGCTTTCGAAGACCAGCGCCAGTGATGGCGACTCGATCACCGTGTACGTCTCAGGCTTCCCTGCCAATGCCGAGATCGACTACCGGCTCGGCAAGCGCGGCGAGTCGTACAGCGTCGTCTATGATGGCAAAATTGCCGCCGACGGCACCGCCAGCCAGAACGTGACCATCCCGCCCGGCACCAACGCCGGCGAGCACTGGGTGGTATGGGTCATGACCACCAGCCAGGCGGATATCGTCGAGGTCAGTTCGCCGCTGATCTACATCACCGACTGAAACTACCTGCGCGGCAGCCCGCACTCGAAGGCATCCAGCCCGCCCCGCAACTGCGGCAGTTCACCGCGCGCCATCTGACCGTTCATCTGCAGGATCTGCGATTGGAAATCGCCGCCTGCGCCCGCCAGCCCGTGCAGGTTCAACCCTGCCCCGGCGTTGACGCCTAACTGTGCGATATTCTGGAACTCCGCCAGTGAGATCTTCTGGTCGCCCAGCGCCTCGCGCATGGTGGTGATGTAGGTCTGCGCATCCGCCAGCGCGGCAAGGCGGTTGCCAGCCACGTTGGTGGGTTGCACAGCAGCGAGATAGTCCTCCAACCGCTGTTGCTCGCCGCGGTTCACCTCCAGCCAGTTTTGTGATCCTTCCTGCGCCGCCTGGATGTTGGCAGCCGTCTCGCCCGCCTTTTGCTGCAACTGATCGAGCGCGGCGTTGGCGGCATCGGCGCCCTGCGCCAGCAGGTCGGTCATCTCTGTCAGGTTGTCGCTGATATCGGTCAGGTCCTCCTCGATTGCCGTCAAAAGCGCCACTGTATCCACCAGCAGTTCGCCGTAGATATCTTCGTAGATGTACAGCGCCTCTTCTGCCAACGCCAGAGCCTCCTCGGCTGCCTGGTAATACAGGTCCAGGTAGTACAACTCCTCTTCGCTCAGCGTGCCGTCATCGACGTAATAGATCGTGGCGGCGCTGGCATCCTCCGAAGCCGCCAGCGCGTCCGTCACCGCTTGGTCGATCAACGCATTCAGCTCATCTTCGGTCAGTGTGTAATAATCCACCGCCGGCGCCGGGGTGGGCGTGCCCGCCGGCGGTGGCGGCGGCGTGGGCATGGCGGTGACCGTGCCGCTGACCGCTGAATCGATGGTGGCTTGCACCACCGTGGCAACCGCCAGCGTGGCATCGACCGCGGCTTGCGCCGTAGCAGGAATATCCACCGTTGGGGAGGGCTCACTCACCGGCGTGGGAGCGGCGCAACCCGCCAGCAGCGTCAGCGCGGTGAACATCATCAGAAAAGTCCGTGGGGATGATTTCATTGTCTTCCTTTTGGTGTGTATATTTTGATGCTAAGCTTAATATACACGATTTCTGGCACACCGTTACATTTCCTTCAAAATTGTAAAACCTTGCTTGTCAAAGGTAACCGGACCTGCTATAATCAAAAACCTCAGGGCGCGTAGCTCAGTTGGTTAGAGCGCACGGTTCACATCCGTGAGGTTCGGGGGTTCGAGCCCCTCCGCGCCCACTATTTATTTAACCTACCGACCAGGTTCGGGTGTCCCCGCAGGGGGATGATATTCGAGCCCCTCCGCGCCCACTATTTATTCAACCTACCGACCGGGTTTGGGCGTCTCTGCCATGCTTCTCATCAGCCTTTTTCTTTTTACTCAACTGAATTTACTTTGCCGCGGTTAAAAGACTTCTTCCAACCATGCAGGAGACTTCCCTCCAGCCCAGCCTATACGCTCATCACGGGTGGCGTTCTTCACCCCCGTCGTCGCCGCCATCCCCACCATCCCCCGGGTCGCCGCCGGAAGAAGCCGCCGGTTTGTAGAATACCCACACCGCCGAGGACGCCAACACCCTGCCGCGGCTATCCAGCGCCAGGACCTGCCAGGTGAAATCGCCGCCCCACGGCAGCGATTCGGCGTAGCGCTCGTGCCGGGTGCCGAATTCGGTGAAGCTGACGGTGGCGCCTTTGGGGTTGGTGAAATCGATGCGGTAGCCGGAAGCGCCAGTGTATGGTTCCCAATCGAAGGTTAGCAAACCTGCCCCGGCGAGTTCGCTGCCGTCCGGCGGGGCGAGCAGGTGCACGCCGCTGGATGTCGCCGTGGCAGTGATGGTGGGAATGGGCGTGACGTGCGCAGTTGCCATTACGGCATCAAAGGGTGTTTGCGTCGGCAGCGCAGTGTCTGTGGCGTTGGGCACATCGCCGGACTGTGTGGGTTTCACCCCTGACCCGCCCAGCGGCAGACTGCACGCCAACATCATCCCGCCCATGAAAGCGATGAGCGCTAATTTCGATGCCCTTTCCCGCCTGATTTCAACTTTCATCATCAAAATGAGTATACAGTTTTTTGCTACGGATACAAGCGTCCAGGGTGGGTGTCCCCGCCATCGGCTCCCGTTACCCACTCTCTTTTTCTTTGTGAAAAGATATAGTTAATAGAACTATCACGATCGAGGAAAAAGCATGGACGATCAAGATGCCATTACACGTATAAAACTGGGTGACCCGGCGGGATTGGAGCCCCTGGTCGAACGTTACCAGGTCAGAGCCGTCTCGGCGGCTTACCTGGTGCTGCAAGAGCGGGCGCCGGCGGAGGATGTCGTTCAAAGCGCCTTCCTCAAGGTGTTCGACCGTATTCACACTTTCGACGATGCGCTCCCCTTCGCGCCGTGGTTCTTCCGCATCGTGATCAATGACGCGGTCAAAAGCGCCCGCGAGCGTTCCCGCTTCAGCAGCCTGCCGGATGGCAGTGATGAGGATGCCAGGGAATTGGCGGCGTGGCTGGTCGATCCCGGCGCCCTGCCGGAAGTTCAGGTGGAGCAGCGCGAGGAGCGCGATTGCTTGCGGCGGGCGTTGTTGCAGTTGGCGCCCGAGCACCGTGGCGCGGTCGTGATGCGCTACTATCTGGAGATGGATGCCGCTGAAATGGCAGTCGGAATGGATCGACCGGTCAGCACGGTCAAGTGGTGGCTGCGGGCGGCGCGCAAACATTTGGGCGCGATACTCCATTCAGAAATACAGCCAAAGGAGAAAGAATAGGAGGTCGAAATGAATGAACAGCATGTGCGCAGATTGATGCAGGATATGGTGGATGCGGCGTTCCAGCCGGGATCGATCGACCTGTGGTCCAGGCTCAAGACGCAGTTGCCGGCGACGCCTGCTTTGGAGCGGCAGCGCGGCACGGCGGGTGGCAATGCGCCAAAATCCCGCCGGCGAAGCGTGGGTTGGGCAGCGCTCGGTGCGTCGCTGGTTGCGATGGCAGCATTCGTGCTCATGACACCGCAAGGCAGGGTGCTGGCGCAGGAGGTGTTGAGCTTCTTCACCAGGAACACCACCAATCGCCAGCAGGTGCCGGTGATACAGGCGACCTTGCAGCCGCCGCCGACCGGGGTTGCAACCATCATCGAAACGGAAGCTCCCTCTGCCGAAGAGGAGGGCTGCGGCACGCCGCTTTCGCCGCGTTGCAGCCTGGAGGAAGTTGCAGCACAGGTGACGTTCCCGCTGCTCGCCCCCGATGCGTTGCCGGAGGGCACCACCTTCAGCGCAGCGACGCTGCTGCCGGAGGGCGCCTTGCTGAGGTATGAGGGGACGGCTGGCATGCTGCTGTTGGCGCAAACCGCCGCCAACGCGCAGGAATTGACCACCTGGACGATCGCCCGGGACACCACCGTTGAAAGCGTGATGATCGGTGAGCAACCCGGTGAGTTCGTGCAGGGCTGGTGGGGCGGGTGGGATGCCTCGCTGGAGGGTATGCCGTGGGATGCCGACCTGCCCACCCGCGCGCTGCGCTGGCAAAGCGACGATATGCGCTACACCCTGGTCAACTTCCCCGCTCAGTCGCCAGATGGACCGCTGGGCTTGGACAAGGCGCAACTGGTCATGATTGCTGAAAGCATGAGCGCGCCAAACGCCGACCCTGTTGATGGGAGCGAAGCCCGGCGCACCCTGGCGGAGGTGGAGCAGCAAGCCGGCTTTGCGTTCGTCGAACCGGCGTGGTTGCCTGCCGGGGTGACCTCGTACGATATCCGCTATGACAGCCAGCACAACGCCATTTGCCAGTATTATCGGGCTTCGGCGGATGACGTGGCGACCACGCTGGTGATCGCCCAAAGCGGCTGGGCGCTGCCCGCGCCTGAAGACCTGTTGCGAAAGTTCTACTACGGTGATCAGGAGATTGCCATGGCAGTGCAGCAGGGCTGGCTGCCGATCGCTGGCGCTGACAACGAAAACGCAGCCTTCATCGAAAGCGGTCTGGCGGTGGAAGCCTACTGCGGTGGGGAGCAGACCTCTGTCCACCGCGCGCTGATGTGGATGAACGGCGACCGGGCATACATCATCTTTGCCTCGCTGGATGCCGGCGACGGCAGGGGCTTCGTCACCGTGCGGGAAATGCAAAGGCTTGCCGGGGTCCTCAACGGGATCGACCCACAGGCTGATGGCGACGCCGCGCCCGACCCGGAACGCCTGCGCTCGCTGGAGCAGGCGGAAGCAGTGGCTGGTGAGGACGTGCGCTTCCCAACTGTGATGCTCTCCAACGTGCGTTTCGACCATATCGCCACTTGGATGGTTGGTGACGTCCCGGATAGGATAGCGACGTATTTCAACGGGCAGCCGGTCGGCGATGGGCGTACCTATGGCGTCGACATCTTTCAGACGCCCAACTCCGAGCAGACGCTGGAAGATCTGGAGCAGTGGGGCGGCTACCGGCAAGTGAGCGTGCATGGCAACCCGGCGATCTACCAGGAATCCTGCTGGGATTCGACCACGCTGGCAGGTGGGATTGAGTGTCATCAGATCCTGACTTGGTTCGAGGACGGCGCGCAGTTCGACGTGACCACATACTTCCCGGCGCTGGTGCCGCAGGAGGTCATCCTGGCGATTGCGGAGAGTCTGGAATGATGACAGGGGCTGGATAGCCCCGGCGACCATCACCCCGAATGAGGCGTGCAGCCGGTGCAGTGGAAAGCATCCCGCAGGGTAACACCTGCGGGATGCTTCGTTGCATGTCTTGATCGGGTCGGTGCGCGGATGCGCATTGCCGGGAGTTCAGGGCAGGGCAATTTCGCCGTCCCAGCCGCCGGCTTCACCCCCGGCAGACCAACCCCGCCCACCACAGGACGCCGTAGCCGTTGATCACGATGGACGCCAGAATGAGCAGCGCCAGCGGCACCCGAACGCGCTTGCCGGTCGCCACTGCCAGCAGCATGATCACCGGGATGATGAAATCCAACAGGTACTTGTAGCCGAACTGCCAGGCGCCGGTGTTGTAGTACAGCATCAGTGGCACCAGGGTGGAAAACACGCCCGCCCAGCAGCCCACCACCCACGGGGTGCGGCGAAAACTGCCAACCAGCCACACCAACGCCGGTGTGACCAGGAAGATGCTCAACCCCTGCACGCTGGGCAGGTAGGATTGGCAGTACTCGCTCCACTTGGGCAGACCGAGCAGCATCAGCCGCAGGTTGCGCTCGATGAAGACCGGGTGGAAGGTGCCGTATTGCTTCAGGTCGCCTGCCATGAAGTCCGCCACGTTCTCGGTCAGGTAGCCGTAATCCAGCGGATTGTCGAAGCGCAGCCAGTTGTAGAACAACATGGTACCGCCCGCCAGCGCAACCGGGATAGCCATCGCCATGCCCCACTTGATGAAGGCGCGCAGGTCGAAGCGCTCGCCGCGCTCCCGGCGGTGCTGGATGTGCAGCCCCAGCAGCAGCGGGAACGCCACCAGGATGTGCGGACGCGCCAGCATCGCCAGCGCCAGCACTGCTCCAGACCAGATCGGGCGGCGGTCTTCCAGCGCCAGCAACGCTGCCAACGCCAGGCAGGTGATGGTGATGGTCTGGCTGATGAACCACATCACGCCGCCGATGCCGATGTACCACTGGGCGGTGCCGAAGGCGAACAGCGCCGTCAACCACAGCGCGCCGCCGGTGTCCAGCGAGATCCAGCGTCGGGCAGCTAGGCGCGCCAGCAGCAGGTAGACCAGCGCGGCGTTGGCGGCGCCGAACAGGATCGAGAACACCACCGTGTTCATCGCTTCGAGCCCGAACAGCGCAATCCAGGGCAGCATCAGCACCGCCGCCAGCGGCGGGTTGGCGACGTACCACTCGCCGCGGTAGAGCGTCAGGTCATGGGTTTGCGGCGGGTTCACCAGGTACAGCTTGCCGTGCAGCCAGGCGTCCGCCAGCGCGTCGAAGTAAGATTTGGCGGGCGTGTTGGGCTGGCTGACCACCAGCGAACTGAAGCGGTAGGCGATGAAGACGAAACAGAACACCAGCGCCGCGTTCAACAGCACGAGCAGAAAGGATTGCCCCTCCGGATCCGGCTTGCGCCAGCCCAGTTCAGCCCGGGCGAACCCGATCAGCGCTGCCAGCAGCATCATCACCGGGAGGAAGAGCAGGTGTTCCAGTTCGAACACCAACACCAGCGCCAGCAGCAGCAGGGCAGCTAGCAGGGTTGCGCCCAGCAGCGCCCGGGTGGCGTTTCGGGCGGCGGGCTGCGACCAAAATTGCCCGCGGGCGAAGTGCGGGCGGAAGTTCCACCACAACCAGCCCAACGTTTGCAGGCAGATCAAGCCGAGCCACAGCCAGGCGAACTGCATGCGGCGGAATACCACCAGCAGCATCCCCAGGTCGGTGCCCAGTGGGGTGATGGTGAAGGCGGCGAATAGCAGCAGGCACGCCGGGATGAAGAGCAGCAGCAGGCTGAAGGCGGTCAACCGGTCCCGCTGGACGATGTGCGCATCCACCCAGCGGTGCAGCCTGGCGCGCAGGGATGGTTTGGCGAGCATCAGCAGCGCCAGGGCGGTGAAGCCGAGCATCGCCAGCAGCAGCGCGGTGCCCACCGCCAGGCGCGGGGCGGAATAGCCCCACAACAGCGCGTTACGCGCCATCGAACGTTCATCGAAGATCGTCAGCAGCGGGAGGATGCCCTCCAGTGCGATCAGCGCGAACAGGAGCGCGGTGAGGTGATGATGGGGTGTTTTCACGTCGAGAGATACGTCGGTATGATTCATGGCAAACCCATTATAACGAGATTCCCATTGCGCATCTGGATGGATTGCCTGTGAGGGATACGAATATAATATAGACCACCGCAAATCGATCATTCACGACATCGAGGGTCATCATCAGTGAGTCGGGATAAGAAAAAGCCAAGCATAACGCCTGAAGAGGCTGCTCAACAGAAACGCCAGCTTGAGCGGAATTCCGACGCCGTGCTCCTCGGCAAGCTACCGAAAAATGCGATCGATCATTCTGTTGTATCATTCAGAAGGGCAAAAGCAAAAATGAGATTATTCCTGACCGGGTGATCTTCATTGGAAAATAAGAAGTTCGTCGAAGCGGATTGCCGGGTCGGACCACCGGTCCCGACGTCTGCCTTGACTGGTCAGGCGAACCTGAACTCAGTGTGTGAGGTGGTGGACTTTCTCACCTCCAGCGCTTTTATTGTGGCTCTATTGATAGTGAAATCCAAGATCCATCTTGCCAATACGTTATGAACCTGACCGATCCAATCACTCTCTCCCCCGCCTTCTACGCCCGCGACGTCGTTCAGGTCGCGCGTGCGCTGCTGGGCACACGCCTGGTGCGCCGACTGGATGGCGCGCGCATTGGCGGCACCATCATCGAAGCCGAAGCCTACCGTGGTGAAGAGGACCTCGCCTGCCACGCCCGCGCCGGGCGCACACCACGTACTGCTATCATGTACGGGCTGCCCGGGTGCGCTTACGTCTACTTCACCTACGGCAACCACTGGATGCTCAACGCGGTGTGCATGGCGGAGGGTTTCCCTGCCGCTGTGCTCATCCGCGCCATTCGCCCTGAAGAGGGCGTGGACGTCATCGCCGCCCGCCGCGCCCCCATGCCGCAACGCATCTGGACCGACGGACCCGGCAAGCTCACCAAAGCGCTGGCGATCGACGGCGCCCTCAACGGCGTCGACCTCACCGACCTCGCCGGCGGGTTGTGGATCGAGCCGGGCGAGCCGGTGCCGGATGCGCTTGTCCTCGCCGGGCCGCGCGTCGGGCTGGGCGCCACCCCCGAGCCGTGGCTTTCGATGCCGTGGCGCTTTCGGCTGGTGGCAGGAAAAAATGCAGATGATTAGATAATTAGTCGATCAGTCGCGCGCGCATGTGACTGATCGACTAATCAACTTGTCATCTGATCATCTAATCATCTAATCGACCAGTCAACTTTGTACTGATCGACTGCTC
Source organism: Anaerolineae bacterium (assembly GCA_013177815.1). Lineage (GTDB taxonomy): Bacteria > Chloroflexota > Anaerolineae > Anaerolineales > Anaerolineaceae > JABLXM01. Next base: position 18,070 of record JABLXM010000008.1, read on the forward strand.
ACTAACCAACTCATCGACTAATCATCTCTGTGTCTATTCCCTATACTTCTGCCGCGGCAGGAACTTCCCGCCCGGTTGCTGCGCCGCCAGCGCGCCGTCTTCCACCACCACCTCGCCGCGCAGGATGGTCGCCGCCAGCCTGCCGCTGATCGGCAGCCCCTGCAGGATGGTGTGGTCGCCGGCGCCGTGCAGCCTGGCTGCTTCGAAGGCTGTCTCGCCCGCCGGGTCGTACAGCGCGAAGTCGGCGTCCGAACCCTCGGCGATGACGCCCTTCTGTGGGTACAGGTTGAACAGTTTGGCGGGGTTAGTCGCCATCAATTCCACCATGCGCGTCAGCGCCAGTTTGCCCGCCTTCACGCCGTGGGTGAACACGAACGGCAGGCTGGTCTCGATGCCGCCCGCCCCGCCCGGCACGCCGCGGAAGTCGTCGCCCGCCTTCTGCTTTTGGGCGGTCGAATACGGGCAGTGGTCGGTCGCGATGGTTTGCAGGTCATCGTGTACCAGCGCCGCCCACAGCGCATCCTGGTCCGCCTGTTCGCGGATCACCGGCGCCAGGATGTAGTTGGCGGCTTCGGGCTTGCCGGATTTGTAGACCGCATCGGTGAAGCCCAGGTACTGCGGACAGGTTTCGCCTGTCACCCGCATGCCGGCTTTGTGCGCTGCGCCGATCATGGCAGCGCCGTCGGCGGTATTGACGTGCACGATGTGCACGCGCGCGCCCAGGTATTCCGCCAGGTCCAGCACCCGCCGGGTGGCGCTGGTATCCGCCATGCGTGGGTGCGCCAGCGGATAGTAGCGGATGGCGGTCTGCCCGGCTTTCTCCAACTCCGCGCTGGCAAAGTTGATCAGCAGCCCGTCCTCGGCGTGGAAGCAGGTCATGGCGCCCAACTGGTCGGCTTTCTGCAGCGCCCGCAGGATGGGTTCGTCCTCCAGCCGGAAGCCGGCGTAGGCGGTGTAGATCTTGAAGGTGGTGATGCCGCGCGCCACCGCCTGTTCCATCTCCGCCAGCGTCTCAGCGGTCACTTTTCTCAGAATGAAGTGGAAGGAGTAGTCGCAGCGCGCCGTCATACCGGCTTTGATCAGCTCCCTGTCCAGGAAGGGCAAAATGTGCCCGGATTCATCTGGAACAATGTACTCGATGATGGTGGTGACGCCGCCGAAGACTGCCGCCGTGGTGCCGCTGGCGAAGTCATCGACCGAATCGAACGACGCCGAGGGCCAAGGCAGGTGCACGTGTGTGTCGATCACCCCCGGCAGCAGCAACTTGCCGCCCGCCTCCAGCACCCGGTTGGCGTCCGCGTCGATCCCCGGCGCGATCCTGGCAATCTTGCCATCCGCCACCGCCACGTCCGCGCTGAACTCGCGTTCCGGATTGACGCAGTGGGCATTCTTGATCAAGAGTTGGTACATGGGACCTCCTTTTCAACGGGAAAGGCGCATTGTTATTCTAGACCGTCCGCGCACGGCGGGCAAACCGGTTGTTGATGTGGCAGATACTCACGCCGCCAGCAGCAGCTTGAGGTCGTTGATGTTGGTGCCGGTGTGTCCGGTGACGACGGCATCGCCCAGCCGCTCCAACGCTTCGAGCGTGTCGTGATCGCGCAGGCAGATATCGACGTTGATGCCCAGGCGCTCGGCTGTCTCCAGGGTGGCGTGGTCCACCATGCCGCCCGCCAGGTGGGTGGGACCATCGGTGCCGTCGGTATCCAGCGAGGCGACCAGCAAACCCGGCAGTCCGCTGATCTCGCGCGCGGCGGAGAGTGCGAACTCCTGGTTGGGACCGCCCATCCCGCGCTTGCCATCCTTAATGGTGACGGTATTCTCGCCGCCGGCGATGATGGCGCAGGGTGGCTGCATTGGTTGCCCGGAGTGGGCGATCTCACGCCCGATGGCGGCGAAGAAACCGCCCGAATCGCGCGCCTCACCCTTCAACATGGTCGTCAGCAGCATGGGCTCGAAGCCCAGTTCGCGGCTGCGCTGCACCGCCGCCTGGCAGGCGACCACGCCGGGGACGAGGATGAAGGTGTGCAGCGGCTGCCCCTCGAAGGATTTAGGCGTCTCCTGTTCGGCGCCGCCCTCCCGCAGGTACGCCGCCGCAGCGGGTGGCAACTTATCCCACAGGTCGAATTCGTCCAGCACGTCGCGCGCATCCTCGAAGGTCGAAGTGTCCGCCACGGTGGGGTCGGTGATGTAATCCAGTGGGTCGCCGATGACGTCCGAGACGGTCAGGTTGACCAGCGTGGCAGGCAGCACGCGCTGCGCCAGCCAGCCGCCCTTGATGCGCGAGAGGTGCTTGCGTACGGCGTTGATCTGGGTGATGTCGGCGCCGCTCAACAACAGCAGTTCGTTGATGCGTTGTTTGTCCGCCAGCGAGACGCCCGCCACCGGCAGCGGCAACAGCGCTGAAGAGCCGCCGGTGATGGCGGCGATGACCAGGTCCTTCTGGGTGCAGGTGCCGACAAGGTCGAACATGCGCTGCGCGCCGGCGTGCCCGTGCGTGTCCGGCAGCGGGTGGGCGCCGTGCACCACTTCGATGTGTGCGAGCTGCGCCGGGTAGCCGTGCTTCAGCACCACCAGCCCGCCGCTGATGCGCTCACCCAGGATCGACTCCAGCGCGGTGGCGATCGGTGCGGTGGCTTTGCCGGCGCCGATCACCAGCACCCGCTCGAAGCGCCGCAGGTCCAGCGCCAGCGCGCCGATGTGGAGCGTCTCGCCCTCCAGGTGGATCAGCCGCATGGCGGCGTGGTAGGGGTCGGCGGCTGCCAGTGCATGCTCGATGATATCCAGCGCCATGCGGCGCAGGCGGGCGTCGCCGTGATTGGTGAGGTCGTCCGCGTTCTGGATATGAGGCATGGTTTTACCCCACCGGGCGGCGGAAGTTGCGCCCGGGGTAGACGGCGGCATCGTCCAGTTCCTCGGCGATGCGCAGCAGTTGGTTGTATTTGGCAGTGCGCTCGGAGCGGGTGGTGCCGGTCTTGATCTGCCCGCAGTTGAGCGCCACGGCGAAATCGGCGATGGAGGTGTCCTCGGTCTCGCCGGAGCGTTCCGAAACCTGAACGCCGTAGCCGTTGCGGTAAGCCAGTTCGGCGGCGTCCAGCGCCTCGCTGAGCGTGCCGATCTGGTTGAACTTCCATAGCACGGCGTTGGCGGCGCCCATCGCCACGCCCTTCTGGATGAAGGTGGTGTTGGTGGTGAACAGGTCGTCGCCCACGATCTGCACGCCATCCAGCTTGCTGGTCAGCAGTGCCCAACCCTCGAAGTCGTCCTCCATCAGCGGGTCTTCGATGGAGGCGACCGGGTAGTCGCGGCACAGTTTGGCGTACATGGCGATGACGTCGTCGCGGGTCATGTTCTCACCGTTGAAGACGTAATGACCCTGCTCCCAATCGTACCAATGGGAGGCGGCGGCATCGAAGCCGTACACGATGTGCTTGCTGTAGCCGCTGGCATCGACCGCGCTGGTGAGAATTTGCATGGGCTCATCCAGACCGCGCAGCGGGGGGGCGAAGCCGCCCTCATCGCCAACATTACAGGCGATCTTGCCGAAGCGGTCGACCAGGATGTCGTGCAGGTGCAGGTTGATCTCGTAGCACATCTGCAACCCTTCCAACAGTGAGTTGGCGCCGACCGGCATCACGATGAACTCCTGAAATTCGAGATCGTTGGAGGTCAGTTTGCCGCCATTGATGAGGTTGACGAGCGGCACCGGCAGGATGTGGGCGTTGGTGTTGATGTAGCGGTAGAGCGGCAGCTCGGCGGCGAAGGCGCCGGCGCGAATGGTAGCCAGCGAGACGCCCACGATGGCGTTGGCGCCCAATTTGGACTTGTCCGGTGTGCCGTCCAGTTGGCGCAGCGTTGCATCGATGGCGCGCTGGTCGCGCACGTCCATACCGACCACAGCCGGGGCGATGACCTGGTTGACGGTCTGCACGGCTTTGGTGACGCGTTTACCGCCCCAGCGCGCGCCCCCATCGCGCAGTTCGACCGCCTCGCGTTGCCCGGTGGAGCGCCCGGCAGGCACCGGTGCGCGGGCAGCCAGGACGTCATCGACCCACAGGTCAACTTCGACGGTGGGGAACCCGCGGCAATCGATGATCTCGCGGGCGAAGACTTTACTAATTGTATAGTTCATGCGGCATTCCTCTGGGTGATGGGAGTTGAATTGGTGGATGGACGCCAGGAACTGTGGATCCGGACTCATTATAGCGCAAACGAGAGAGCAATGTCAACAATCCTAATGTTGACAATTGGTACATAATTTGCTAAACTATAATGCGAGGCGGTGATGCCTCGCTCCCATAATAAAGTATGAATGGATGAGACCATGGTTGAGATATCCACTCAATTTAAGGTCGAACGACAATCGCTGGCGAGTGAGGTCGCCAAGCGCCTGAGCCGCCTGATCCAGGATGGCACCATCCCGCCGGGTACGAGGCTGGTGGAAGCCGACCTGGCGAACCAGTTGGGCGTCAGCCGTGGACCGGTGCGCGAGGCGCTGCGCATTCTGGAAGCGACCGGGTTGGCTGAAGCCGTGCCGGGCAAAGGTAGTTACACCGCTACGCTCTCCAAGAAGGATGCTCAGGAAATCTACATGTTGCGCATCCTGCTGGAACAGGAAGCTGTGGTGCTGGCATGCCAGAACGCCAGCGCTGCGCAGTTGGAAGAGATGGAGAGCATCCTGGGCAATCTTTTCGAGGCTGCCGAGAATAAGGCATACAATGAGGTGGCGTATCAGGATATCCGGCTGCATCGCAAGATTTGGGAGGCAGCCGGCAACCGGCGGCTCGAGCAGGTGCTGGACGGTTTGATCGTGCAGGCTCGGCGCTACCTCTCACTGCAAACCATGATGTATGAATCCACCATCGTGGGCGTGAGCGACCACCGCCTGATCATGGATGCGATCAAACAACGCGATTGCGCTGCCGCACGCGAAGTGATGCGGCAACACTTGGTGGAAGCCGCCGAAGCCGCCGCCAAGAACATCCACGATTGATCTGTCATTGGAGAGCCTTCGATGGCGAATTTAGAGACGACTTTTACCGGTATTCACTTCCCCAATCCCTTCTTGGTATCGTCATCTCCATCCACCACCAACGCCCACATGATCAAGAAAGCCTTTCGCGCCGGCTGGGGCGGCGTGGTGCTCAAAACGGTTGGGCTGGAGCCAACCCCCAACCCCAGCCCGCGCATGCAGGTCGTTAAAGATGGGCGTGATAAGCGGGGTCTGGTGAACATCGAATTGATCAGCGACCTGACGGCGTTGCAGTGGGTGGATGAGTTGAAGAGCATCCGCGATGAGTTCCCTGAGCGACCGCTGATCGCCAGCATCATGGGCGGCGGCAGGGCTGAAGACTGGCAGGAGGTGGTTCACCTGCTGGAACCCCACGGCGTGAACGCTTTCGAAATGAACGTCTCGTGCCCGAACTTTGCCCACGGCGGGCGCGGCTCGCAACTGGGGCAGGACCCGGAATCGCTGGCATTGGCGATTGGCTGGGTGCGCCAGGCGACCAGCCTGCCGTTATGGGTCAAACTGACACCCAACGTGGCGGACGTGACGCCGCTGGCACAGGTGGCGAAGGAGATGGGCGCGGATGCGGTCGTGGCGACCAACACACTTTCCGGCATGGCGGGTGTGGACCTGGAGTGCTTTGCCCCATTGCCAACCGTGGGTGGGATCGGCATCTTTGGTGGTTATAGTGGACCAGGTCTGAAGGCGGTGGCGCTACGCTGCGCCGCCAGCATTGGGCGCGCGGTCGATATCCCGCTGGCGGGCTGCGGCGGGATCAGCAAATGGCGCGATGCGGCGGAATACATGACGGTGGGCGCCAGCCTGGTGCAGGTGTGCACGGCGGTGATGTGGAACGGTTATGAGATCATCGCTAAGTTGACCAAAGGGTTGAACGATTACCTGGACCAACACGACCTTGCCACGGTAAACGACCTGGTGGGCAAGGCGCTGCCGCAACTCAAGAATTATCCCGATATCGACCTGAACATCAAGCTGCTGGCATATGTCGATCCCAACAAATGCAACGGTTGCGGCTTGTGCGTGAGGGCGTGTGATGCGGGCGGGTTCGAAGCGCTGTTCATACAGGATAAGAAAGCGGTGGTGGATGTGCTGGTGTGCGATGGGTGCGGGTTGTGCATTGGCATGTGTCCGACGGATGGGATCAGCATGGTGGCGAAAGCCGCACCTTAGTGACCAGGAGTAATGTTGTGCACGACAATAACAACGGTTATGCCGGGAAGATTCTGTGGGTAGACCTGGCTGACAGGTCATTCCGCGAGGAAGAGACTGATAATTACAGGGAATGGATCGGTGGGCGGGGATTGGGCTTGGCGTTGCTGGCGCGATTGCCGGACCTGGCTGCGGATGATCCGGCGAAACAACCCATCGCCATAACCAGCGGACTGCTTTCGGGCAGCGCCATACCCATGTCATCGCGTGCGGCTGTCACCGGACGCAACCAGCTATCCAACGGGATTTATTATTCCAATGTCGGCGGAGACTTTGGCTTGCGCATGAAGACAGCCGGTTACGATGCTGTCGTTCTCCGCAACGCCAGTTCCAGTCCGGTTTACCTACTGCTGGGCGAAAACGGACCCGAACTCAAGTCGGCAGACTCATTGTGGGGATTGCGTATCTCAGAAATGCGAGAGCGGTTGACCCAAACCTACCCCGACCGACCGTTCAGCTTCATTGGCATTGGTCCGGCGGGCGAGAACCTGGTGCGCATCTCCTGCCTGATGGTAGACCGCGCTCATGCGGCGGGCTGGGGCGGCGGCGGGCTGGTCTTCGGGTCGAAGCAACTCAAAGCAGTTGTCGCCTGCGGATACAAGAAGGTCGTATTCAAATATCCGGCAGAACTAACCCAAAAAGCACACCAACTGGATGCCAACATCGGTGCCTCGCCTGCCATGCAAGTGCTGAAGCGCGGCGGTACCCACGCATCGGCAGCGGCGGGCGGATTTTCAGGGAAAGTGCCCACGGCGGTCAAGAATATGCGCAATGAATTTCTGTCTCCTGAAGAATCGAAACCAATTCAGGAAGCAGCCGCGCGCCAATGGGAGATCAAACGCGCGGGCTGCCCCGGCTGCAATCTGCAATGTCTGCATGTTTACCGTTTACCCACAGCCGCCCAGGGTGAGTTGGAGATCGAAGGCATGCACGCCAATTCGGTGCGGGGGTTGGGTTCCAACCTGGGGGTCGATGATATCGAGGCGATCCTGCGGATGCACTGGCTGGTGAACGAGTATGGCATGGATGTCGATGGCGTTTCGTCCTCCATGGCGTTTGCTTTGGAGTGCGCCGAGAACGAACTGCTGCCGGTCGAACAGCCCGGCGGCGTGCGCCTGGAATGGGGGGATGCTGCCTCCCTTGTTCGCTTGACGGAACAAATTGCTCGTCGGGAGGGCTTCGGCGCATTGTTGGGAGAAGGAGCGTACCGGGCTGCCCAACAGGTCGGACCGGAGAGCATGGAATATGCGATGACCACAAAGAAAGTGGGCATCAACGAACAGGGCATCCGTTCACATCGCGGATGGGCGCTCGGCATCATGACGTCCACCCGCGGCGGTGGTCACCTGGGTGGCGCCGTCCAGTCTGAGAATCGGCAAATCAGCGCTGAAGAAGGCGCACGTCTCTTTGATAACCCCCTGGCAGGGAATCCGCAGGCGTATGAGGGAAAAGGCAGGATGGTCGCCTACAGCGAGGGTCTGAAAGCCATCATCGATAGCCTTGGATTATGCTATTTTGCTTATGGCTGGTACGACCGGGAGATCGCCAATATGAACGACCTGGCGGATTTGTATTTCGCCGCCAGTGGTCATCATATCAGCGGTGAAGACCTGCACCATCAGGGATTGAGAGTTCACACCCTGGAGCGCTACCTGACGCACGTTTTTGGCGGGTTCGACCGGCGCGACGATATGGTGCCAAAGCGATTTTTTGAGATGCCGAACGCGGATGGTCCATATGAGGGGGCAAAGCTTGACCGGGAAGCGGTGCAGCAGCAGTTGGATGAATATTATGCTTTCCTTGGTTGGAATTCGTCCTCCGGGTTGCCGGATGCGGACGCGATCCACTCATACGATTTGGATAATTGGGTCATATTCGATTAAGAGAGGAGGTGGCGCTATTGGTGATATTTGTTACTAGTATTGAAATTTGTTAAATAGTATTCTCTATACGGTTTTTTAACAATCGACAACGTAAAAATCTCTAAAGAGGAAGAAAAAAATGAAAAAGAATGCTGTTATTGCTCTCTTTTCGCTGTTGCTGGTGGGGGTGATGGTGCTCTCTGCCTGCGCACCGGCAGCGGAACCCACAGCAGCCGTTGAAACGGTGGTTGTGCAGGAAGTCGTTCAACAGACTGTGGTTGTGGAAGTGGAAAAAGTTGACCCGGCGGAAGGTTACAAACTCGCCAGCATCTACCCTGGCGTGATCACGGATGCAGACTACAACACCCTCGGGCACCTGGCTTCGACCGCCGTCCAATCTGACCTGGGTGTCGAGATGTCGTACTCGGAAGCGGTAGCCGTACCGGATGTGGACCGTGTGATGCGCGAGTACATCGATGGCGGCTATAACATCATCTTCGCCCACGGCGGTCAATTCCTGACCGCGGTCATGGACCTGGCGCCCCAGTTCCCGGAAGTGGCGTTCATCTGTGAAGTGGATAACCCGGTGGAAAACCAGCCCGAAAACCTGTGGCTGATCGACCGCAACTTCCACACGCCTTTCTACGTCATCGGTTACATTGCAGCCAAGACCACCCAGACCGGCAAGATCGGTTATATCGGCGGGTTGAACATGCCTTTCACCTTCCAGGAACGACACGCCGTTGAACAGGCGATTGCTGATTCCGGTATGGATGTCGAATTCGTACATGAGGTAACCGGCGACTTCAACGACCCAACCAAGGGTCGCCAGGTGGCGGATACCATGATCGGTCAGGGCGTCGATGTCATCATCGGCTCAATGAACCTGGGCATGCTGGGCATCTTCGAGGGCGCCAAGGCAGCCAGCACGGAGACCGAGAAGGTGCTGGTGAGTGCCAAGTACATCGATAAGAAGAATTTTGCCCCCAACAATTACATGACCTCGGCGCTGTACGACTTCACCGACCCCTTGAAAGAGATCGTCACGAGGATCATGGAAGGTGAAATGGGCGGTTACTATAACCTGGAATTCGGCAAGGGCGTCAACATCCAGATGCCGCTGTCGAACGTTGACCCGGCGCTCGACGCTGAAGCTGCCCAGATCATCGATAAGATCCTTTCCGGCGAAATCGTTGTCGTCAAGGACTCTACGCCTTACGAATAAATCGGTCACGTTGGTAGCCTGACCCAATGATCATTTCTCCATCCCCCTGTCAGACCAGGGGGATGGAGAACAACAGAAATCATTTTTTTTATTTTTCACGAAATGTAATGATCACTTATTAATCTATAGGAGGCTGACCATTGATGGAGCAAAATGAAGTAATCCTCCAAATGGTCGACATCTGCAAAGCCTTTGACGGCAACCAGGCTTTGGACCATGTCAATTTTGAACTCGGTGCCCGTGAGATTCATGGCTTGCTGGGCGGCAATGGCGCCGGCAAGACCACGTTGATGAACGTGCTCTATGGTCTTTACAAGCAGGACAGCGGTGATATCCTGCTGAAGGGCAAGAAACTGCGCATCGCTTCGCCCCGAGATGCCATCCGCAACGGCATTGGCATGGTACACCAGCACTTCCTTCAGATCAACAATTGGTCGGTGGTGCAGAATGTTGTGCTGGGATCTTCCGTACAAAATAAATGGACGATGAATCTGGCGCCGGAAGTAGCGAAGTTGCAGAAATTGTGCGACCGGTTTGCGATCGATATAGACCTGCAAGTGGAAGTGGGCGAACTGCCGATGGGCACCCGCCAGAAAGTGGAGATCCTCAAAGCGCTTTACCGCGGCGTCGATATCCTGATCCTGGATGAACCGACCACCAACCTGACGCCGCAAGAGGTGGATGCGCTGTTTGTATCCCTGAAGGTGATGGTCGACGAGGGTTTGAGCATCGTGTTCATCACGCACAAACTGCGTGAGGTTTTGAGCGTGTGCGACCGCATTACCTTGCTGCGAAACGGCAAGAACGTCACCTGCATGCCACGCAGCGAAGCCAACGAAGAAACGCTGGTGCGCGGCATGGTGGGTGAAGACCTGAACGTCAAGGACAGCGTCATTTTCTCGAAGGAAATCCGCGAGGGAACCAAGATCGATGAGGTCGTCACGCCGGTGCTGGAGGTCAAGGGTTTGCGGCACGTGACCGAGCAAGGCATCGAACGGTTGAAGGATGTCACCTTCAGCATCCACCCGGGCGAGATCTTCGGTATCGCCGGGGTGGCTGGCAACGGGCAGTTGGAGCTGGCGGAAACACTGGTGGGTGTGCAATCCAAGGCGGGTGGCACCATCAAGTACAACGGGCGTGAATTGAACATGGTCACGGCAGAATTGTTGCAGCAAGGGTTGACCTATATTCCCGAAGACCGTCTGGGCGATGGCTACCTGCCGAAAGTGAACGTGGCGCAAAACCTGATCCTGGGCGCGCAACACAAGCAGCCGTACAGCAAGAACGGTTTCATCGACTGGCGCAAGGTCTTCGAAGCTTCCTGGGAAATGATCAAGGAATACAACATTAAGACCAGTGGACCAAAGGATACGGCGGCGAACCTTTCCGGCGGCAATATCCAGCGCGTGATGATCGCGCGGGCGTTCTCGCATGTGGGGGATTCGCTGATGTTGGCGCACTGCCCAACGCGCGGGCTGGATATCCCATCGATGGATTTTGTATACAAGAAATTGCTGGCGCGCAAGATGCAAGGCTACGCCACGCTGCTCATCTCGGAAGACCTGGATGAATTGCTGCTGCTGTGCGACCGCATCGGCGTGATGTACCGCGGTGAACTGGTGGGTATTCTTCACCGCAGCCAGTTCGATAAATATGAGATTGGGAGGATGATGAGCGGTGTCAAAAGCTAATCAGACCCCGGAAAATAAGTTTTCGGTCAGGAAGTTGTTGAGCCACCCGGTGATGTCCTATTTGCTGGCGATCCTGGCGGCATTCGTGGCATCCGGCATCTTCATCGCTTTGATGGGTTATGACCCGTTCAAAGCCTTCCAGACCATCTTGGTGACATCATTCCGGACACCAAACGGTTTTATCCAAACATTGCTCAAATGGGTGCCGCTGACGTTACTGGCGCTGGCTTTCACCGTGCCATATGCGACCATGAAGTTCAACATCGGTGGTGAAGGGCAACTGTTGATGGGCGCCATCGGTGCGACCATCGCCGGCATCCTGCTCAAAGGATTGCCGCCAATACTGATGGTGCCAGCGGTGCTGCTGGCTGGCACGCTGGCGGGCGCCATCTGGGGGTTTATTCCCGGCTGGTTGCTGTACCGCTATAAGATCAACGAGATCCTGACGACCGTACTGCTCAACTTTGTCACCTTCGCGCTGGTCAACTATATCGCCACCGAGGTCTACCCGAATCCGGAAGTCGGTCACCCCACCACCATCCGCATCGCAACCGAAGGCTGGCTGCCGATGCTGGTGGATAATCCACCCCTGCACTCCGGATTGATTTTGATGGTCATGGTTGCAATCGGCGTATATGCTTTCACCAATCGCTCGACGCGCGGTTACGAACTGGTGGCAACCGGCGCCAACCCGCGCGCGGCAGGGGTGTTCGGCATCAACGTGCCGGTGATGTTCATGATGGGGCTGGTGATCGGCGGCGCGTTGGCGGGTCTGGCTGGCGGCATCGAGGTCGCCGGTATCCAACACCACCTGATAGAAGGCATGCATTCCAACTTCAAGATCCTGGGCATTATCATCGGGCTGATCGCCAAGGGTAGCAGCCTGGCGGTGCCTTTTGTGGCGTTCTTCATCGCGGTGATGGAAGTGGGTGCCAGTGCCATGCAGCGTACCTTGAACATTCCGATCGAGATGGTCTACATCGTGGAAGCCCTGATCTTGCTGTTTGTGCTGCTGGTGGATGTGGTCAGAAGGAAATAAGATTATGGACCAAATACTTCACGAAGTCGCTTTCTTTCTAAAACAAATGATGCTGACGATGGTGCCGTTCATCCTGGCAGCGCAGGGTACCATGCTGGCGGGGCGGACGGGGGTATTCAATGTTGCTACCGAAGGCATCATGCTAACCACCGCTTCGGTCGGATTTATCATTGCATTCCAGTCCAATAGCATTCTCTTAGGCATGGTTGCTGCCATGCTGGTGGGCGGGTTATTTGGTCTGGTCATGGCGTACATGACAACTTCATTGAAGTTGAATCAGTTTGTCATCGGGCTGGCGTTCTTCTTTTTGGGCACCGGCATTTCGACCCTCATTCCCAAGTTGATCTTTGGTGTTTCGCTGGTTCAACCGGTCATCCCGACCTTACAAAACCTGCCCATCCCGCTGTTGAGCAAGATCCCATTCCTTGGGGATATCTTCTTCAACCAGAATATCCTGGTGTATGTCTCGGTGCTGGTTTCGCTTCTCCTATATTACTTCCTGTACCGCACCAGTTTTGGGTTGGAGATGCGCTCGGTGGGTGAAAACCCCAAAATGGCGGATAGCCTGGGTATCAACGTTTTTCGTCAACGCTACGTAGCGATCATCATCGGATGCATGCTGATTGGGCTGGCTGGCGTCTACCTGCCGATGGTTTACACCGGCACGTTCACTGAACAGATAACCAAGGGGCGCGGTTGGCTGGCGAGCGCGCTGTGCTTCTTCGGCGGCTGGCGACCGCTCCCAATTCTGTATGGCTCACTGTTCTTTGCAGGCATCGAGGTGTTGGCGTACCGGGTGCAGATCGGTACATCGGCAATTCCATACCAGTTCTTGATCATGCTGCCATATGTTGCCACCATCGTGGTGATGGTGCTGACTTTCAAACGCTCGACCACGCCGAAATTCCTGGGCAGCAATTACGACCGGGAGAAACGTACGTTGTAGCGGGGAATCGAGCGGGGATATTGGATCACCCCGCGATCGATGGTTGTATTATGCCGCCCGGTCAACCAGACCCGGGCGGCTTCGGTCTTCTTGCGTGCAAGTTCCCGCTTGAAAACACCCGTGGGCAGGAACAGCAGTGTGGTTGACGAACCGGTGGATGAACCATCGGGAAAGAACGGTTTTCGATGCCCCTGAATGGATGACGTTTTTACGCTATACTGGGGTTAATCTTTGATCCTCAGGGACCAACCAGTGATATTCAACGATGTGGTAGCTGCCGGTGTGCTGATCTTTATGTCGATCGGATTGGGAGTAGTCTTCACCTTGTACCGGCGGGTCAGCGGACACAGCGCCGAAGCGTTGGCGCAAATTCCGGCAAAGCGTCTTTATTGGCTGGCAGCCATATTGATGACCGGCGCAGCCGCGCTGGGCGGGTTGCTGACGATTCAGACGATTTTGCAGGCGCCGGAGGATATCGTAGCACGCCTGTCGCACGCGCTGGTGGCGCTGGCTCTATGGCTGCTGGCGGCGTTGTTCATCCCCTTCTTTATCGTGTACCGTTCCAGTCAACCGCGGCTGGCGCTGGCGGCGCTGGTGGGTGGCGCGGTTTCGCTCTCCCTGGCGACTCACCTGACACAATATCGAACTTACATGGACCTGATGGGGATGTTGCCGGTCGAATTGCCGCTGGTGGTTGGTATGTTGGTCTACTTGGGATGCCTGGGGCTGTTGTTGCTGGTCTTGCGCTGGTTGCAGCGGGCAGAACGGGAGATGTGGTAAGGAGGCATGATGGCAGCAGAGAAGCATTGCGTGTTCAAGGCAGGCGTTCGTTACGCTATGGTCAAACGTCTGGTGGTAGACCTGGTGCTGATTGCTTTGATGACCGGTTGCAGTGGCGCCGGAACCGGGACCGTTGCGCCGCCAGCGACCGGGGAGAGTCCAGCCGCTGCGCCGGCGACACTCACTTACCAGGTGGGCGAGTGTGACCAGAGCGCTGTGCTGGAGATGGTGGAAAAAGTCGAGATCACCGTCACCGACGGCGTGGCACAGATCGAGCAGGATGCGCGCTACGTCTGCTGCGCGGAGTTCGTTTTGACCCTTGAGCAGGAGGATGGAACGCTCAAACTGATTGAGACCAATACCGGTGAAGTGTGTCGCTGTTTTTGCGCTTACCACATCTCGGCGCAGATCAGTGATATACCCGAAAATGTACGGGCGTTGCAGGTTTGGGGTATCTATTTTCCGGAGATGCACCCGCTGGAATTGCTGGGCGAGACGGTGCTGCCTTAGCGTAAATCTAAAGGTTAGCCGCGGTCACGGCGTTGCCGGGGGCGAGCCGACGTCTGTGCCGGTTTGCGATTGGGTCGGCTGATAGGTGTGGGTTGCCCAGGGGGTGAGCGTGGCGCCGTCTTCCAGCGGCGGCAGGTAGGGTGCGTTCGGCGAGGGGCTGACCAACGGCGCCTGGGTGACCGCAGCGGTGCCCGGTAGCACCGTCAACACGGCGGGTGGAGAGCCGGTCGCCGTTTCCTGCAGGATCGGGCGTGTGCCCGACCACAACCAACCCAGATAAGCCAACAAAGCAACGAAGCAAAATACCACGGCACCGATGACAGCAACCACTGCCATGCGCAGGAGCGAGCGTTTGGGTTTGGCGGGCAATAGCGGTTGTGAGGGACTTTCGATGGCGATGACGGTGATGTTGTCATGCCCGCCGCGCTGATTGGCGAGTTCTATCAACCCATCCACCGCCGGCTGCATGTCTGGCTGTTGAAAAGCTTCGAGCATCTCCACCGGCGTCACCAGGTCACTGAGACCGTCGCTGCACAACAGCAGGCGGTCACCCTCCTGTAATTCGAACCCCTGGTTGGCGGTTGCCTGGTCATCATCCTCTTCGCCGGTCAGGTAGAGGCGGAAATCGACTTCCGGGTCGATGGGCGCACCCAGGTAACGACGGATGACATGCGTGTTGGGGTGGTCGATGGCTTCTTCCGGTGTGATCAGACCGGCTTCCATGGCTTCCTGAACCCAGGTGTGGTCTTTGGTGATCTGGCGTATGACGCCCGCGTGCATCAGGTAGATGCGCGAGTCGCCCACGGTTGCGGTGTAGACCTGCCGACCGATGATCCATGCGATGGCGCAGGTTGCGCCCATGCCGTAGCGCTGTGCATCGGCGCGGGATTGGCGGAATATTTCCTGGCTGGCGTGGGTGATGGCGGTGTTGAGGATGGCTTGCGGCTGGGAACCGTCGGATTCGGCGATGGCGTGGGTGATGGCGTTGACGGCGATCTCGGCGGCGACCTCGCCGGCGCGGTGACCGCCGATGCCGTCGGAAAGGATCGCCAGCAGGTTTGGTGTCCGTTCCTCGCCCGGCAGCAGGAATGTGTTGACGGCGTAACGATCCTCATTGTTCTTGCCGCTCATGCCCGGATGGGTGTTGGCAACCACCGGCAGGTGGGCGTTTTGAATGCGCTTCATGGTTCGTCCTCCTCGAATGGCGAGACGACCGGGCGGCGGTTGGGCGGGGTGGCGAGTTCGAAGCGGAATGCCAGGCGCCCGATATGTAACAGGTCGCCATGCGCCAGTGGGCGGCTGTCTCTCGTGAGTTGCTCGTAGTTGATCCAGGTACCGGCGGCAGACCCTAAGTCCATGATGCTGATCCTGCCATTGGGTGACCATGTGATCCGGCAGTGTTGCGGGTGAACAGAAGGATGGGTGAGCACAGGGTTGGCGCGCCCGGGGTCGCTGCCGAGGATGATGTCGTTGTGGTTCAGCGGCACGGTGTTTTCGATCATTGGGGCGCCGGTCTCGCTTAGCGGCACCAGGCGCGCCAGGGCAGAAACTGGCGCCGACGTCCCGGCTTCAGAGATGGGGGGGGTGTTGGCGCTGGGACGTGTCTTGGCAGGCTTGACCTGGCGAATGGCAACCGGTTGGGTGACGGGGTCGCGCCGGGCGCGCGAAGAAAGCGCTTTTTTCCGATTGCCCGAAAGGAGCAGCACCACCACCAGGATGACAGCAGCCAGCAACAGCGCGCCGGCGATCAAACTGCGCTCGAGGGTGACGATATCCCCCCAAAATCGTTGCGGTTCGTGCGCCACGACGATTTCAACCGGGACTTCGATGCTGCGGGCGGACAACCCGAGCGAATCGATCACCTCGACTTGCAGCAGCAGCGATGTGTCGGAAGTGTAGGAGTCCAGCGGCAGGTTGAAGCTATCGAACGGCGCAGCGGAGTTCTCGGCGACCGCCACGCCATTGGCATACAGGGTGGCGCTTTGCAGTGGACGGGTGTGTCCATCCGGGAACTCGACCAACATCTGGATGGTTTGGCTGCCGGGCATCAACTGGCGTTCCCCACTGCGGTTGGCAGGTTCGCTCCAGCCTCGGTTGATGGTCACCGGCGGCGAGAGGAAGATTGGGTTGGGTGGCTGGACATCAATATCGATGGTGGCGGTCTGGCTGGTTAGCGGCAACTCCTGGCTGAGCAACTGCACTTGCAGCGTGTGTTGCCCGGATATATTGACCCGCGAGGTATAGGATGCCTGGTATTGGTAACGCAGCGGCTGGAGGGCAGCTTCCAGGTTGGGCAGGGTTTCTGTGCCGGTGTAGACGAAGAAAGCGCCGCCGGTGCGTTCTGCCAGCCGGATGAGTGGTTCGGAAGTTTGCAGCGGCACCTGGGCAGAGTTGGTGACCGCGATGACATTGACGCGCACGCCCAGGGACTCAGCCAGGTCGGATAGACCTTCCAGCGAGGTCAGGGCGTTGGCGGGCGGCAGGGCGGTGACGTAGAAGATGACCTGGCGCTGCCCCGGTTGGGCGCTGGGGTCCGCCGCCAGGTCGAGCGCTTGGCTGAGGCTCACCAGGGTGGTTTGGGCTTGCAGCAGGTCAGGTTGATAGGCGGAAAGCGCTTCAACCCACAGGTTGGGGTCTTTGAGGCGGATAGCCAGCATACCGGTCGAGGTGGCAATGCTGAACTCATCGGGGGAATCCTCCGGCTGGCTCTGCGCCCAGGCGATGAAGTGGTTCTTGAGGGTTTCGATTATGGTAACACCGCCGACCTTATCGGCAAAGATTGGGGCAGGCGCAAAGGTGGTGATGATCTGCATGCCGGGCTGGACGATCTGCAAATCGTCCAGCGCCTGGGGGGCGCCGTCCTCGATGACTTGCACATCGGCGAAGGTCAGATCAGATACGAACTGACCTTCAGCGCCAAACACTCCCATGCGAAAGGCGATGGTGGGGAAGCCGGTAGTATCGATGTTGGAAACGGTCAATTCGCCCGCCGGTGGTTGTTGGGAAAATGCAGGCGCCGAGAGGCACAGCAGCAGCGCTGCCATCAGGGTCAAAGCGGCGGTCCGTTTAAGGAAGGATGATTGTGAGGGATACATCGCCCTAATTTTAAGCTATCTTTCCGGTTTTTGCGGGCAAGCGAGGGTTGGATTATTTTGTATAATAAGAGTGCTTGCTTTCCCAAAAGCTGGGTGCATTGTCTGGCTGGCAGGTTTAGCCGGAGAATTGCCTGATCTTGACCCGCAAAGGAGGATGTAGCCATGTTGACCGTTCGTGATCTGTTGCGCATCAAAGGAGCCGATGTGTGGTCGGTGACCCCCAGCACCAACCTTCTGGATATGTTGCGCATGTTGGGCGAGAAGGATGTTGGCGCGCTGGTGGTGATGGAGGATGAAAAACTGGTGGGGATCATCTCCGAGCGCGACTTTGCCCGCCTGATCGGCAAGAGTGGCTGCGTGCCGTTGAACGGGCAGGTCGAAATGATCATGACCAGGGAAGTCTTCCACGTCGATCCCAGCCAGACCATCGAACAGGTGATGCAGTTGATGTCCGCCAAACACATCCGCCACCTGCCGGTGATCGAAGACGGAAAATTGGCAGGGTTGATCTCGATCGGGGATGTGGTCAAGGCGATCATTTCTGATCAACAAAGCCTGATCCGCAACCTGGAGGATTACATCGAGGGCAGCGGGTATGTTCGTTGACCGAGCGACAATTTAATTGACGCAGGTTGCTGCCTGCTCTCGTAGGTTGGGTTGAGGCGCGCTCATCGATCCTGTCACCGACTCACATCGCACCCCATCACTTAGCCGCTTCAACCCAATCTAAACGTATTGTATGGACGCCCTTTGGGGACATAGACCGTCCAATTCGATAAAAATTCGCCATCCATAAAACAAATATGACATATGTCACCCTGTAATTAGACAAATGTCACTAATGAGCATTAATAAAAAGTGAGAGAATACTATTGCAAACTATTGCAATCCCATGCAAATAGAAGTAAACAACAACATCAATCGCGGGTCGAAGACCCATCGGGATCAGCCTTTCATGGACACATTGTTGACGGCGAAACAAGTACAGGAACTATTGAACGTCGATCGCACGACCATCTACCGTATGCTGAAGGACGGCAGGTTGGCAGGCGTGAAGGTTGGGCAGCATTGGCGCTTCCGCGCGCACGAGGTGGAGGAATTGATGCAAGGTGGCAGCGCCAGCCGGATGGAATCAGACCGGGTGGATGTGAGCGTGCTGCCGCTGCATTGCATGCAGCCGGTGCAGGATGTGTTCGGCGAGATCGCCGAGGTCGGCTCCGTCACGACGAATACCAATGGTGAGCCATTGACGCGCATCAGCAACTGTAGCGACTTTTGCAAACTGATCATGGGCAGCGCCGAGGGGCGCGCGGCGTGCATGTCTGCCTGGCGCAGCCTGGTCGAGCGCCGGCAGGCGGTCACAGAGTTCGTGACTTGTCACGCCGGGTTGCAATATGCCAGCGCGCCGATCGAGGTGCAGGGAGAACTGGTTGCCATTCTGGTGGCGGGGCAGTTCTTCACGAGCCAACCAGATCCGGAGGAAGAGGCGCAGCGCATTCAGACGTTGGCGAAGAAATTCGATGTGGACCCGCAACTGCTGGCGCAGGCTGCCGGACATCTTTCGGTATTGGATGAGCGCAAGGTTTCCCAGATCGGACAATGGTTGCAGCGCGTGGCGCTGACTTTCAACCAGATCAGCAGTGAACGCGCCGGTCTAATGCATCGTTTACGGCAAATTGCCGAAATGAGTGATATCGAACTTACAAATCTATAGGAGGTAAACATGTCGGAGAAATTTGATCAGGAATTGGATTGCAGTGGTTTGGCTTGCCCGATGCCTATCTTGAAGACCAAGAAGGCAGTGGACGGATTGAATTCCGGAGAGGTGCTCAAGATGACTGCCACCGACCCGGGCTCGTTGCCGGACGTGCAAGCCTGGACTGCCAAAACTGGTCACGAACTGGTCAGCCATGCGCAGGACGGCGACAAATTCATCTTCTACATCAAGAAGAAATAACAGAAGGCTTACCTTTACGGTAAGCCTTCTAAATTAATCAATAACTATCTGAATTGTAAAAATAATAATTGGAGGAACCTATGGAAGCAAAACGATTGGCAATCATCGCGGCGCACGGCTCGATGGATGCCGCTTACCCGCCGTTGATCCTTGCGACGGCAGCAGCAGCGATGGACATGGAGGTAGCCATTTTCTTCACGTTCTTCGGCTTGGAGATCCTCAAGAAGGGCAAAGCCGATAAATTGCAGGTCGCGCCGATCGCTAACCCAGCCATGCCGCAACCGGTGCCCGGCATCTCGGTGCCCAACATCATTGGCGTGCTGCCCGGCATGACCGCCGTGGCGACCGGCATGATGAACGGTTGGATGAGCAAAGCCAATGTGGCAAAGTTGAGCGAATTGTTGGAGATGGCGGTCGAGATGAATGTGCGCTTGATTGCCTGCCAGATGACCATGGACGTGATGGGCATCAAAAAGGATGAACTGATCGACAGTATCGAGATCGGTGGGGCAGCGACCTTCCTGGAATATGCCAGCAAAGATGCCATCTCGCTGTCGTTCTAAGACCGATATTCCTTTGTAAAGGAGATTTCTATGGACTCAGTATTGATCGTTATGACCAGTGGACCGGATACCCCTCGCCGATGTGCGACGCCTTTCTTTTTTGCCACCCTGGCGGCTGCCATGGAATATGAGGTGACGATGTTCTTCACCATCGACGGCACGCTGCTGCTGAAAAAGGGCATGGCAGAGACGGTTTACCCCAAAGCCGGCGGCAAACCGGTGAGCGATTTCATCCAGGATGCGCTGGACGCGGGCGTCAAGTTCACCGCCTGCACCGCCTCCACCGAACTGCACGACCTCAAACCCGAAGACCTGATCGACGGCATCAAGATGGTGGGTGGGGCAGCCATGTGGCAGATGGCGGAAGACAGCAAAACGCTGACATTCTAGGGATTCGAAAGGAGCGAATAAATGGCTAATGTGCGCGGATGTAACCTGCCCGAGGAGCTGTACTACAACATCGAGAAGCATGTTTGGGCAAAGTTGATGGACGATGGCACGGTGCGCGTTGGGATGACCGCGGTAGCCGCCAAACTGGCGGGCAGCAACCTGGCGGGTGTGACGGTGAAAGCCAAAGCCATCGGGCAGGAGGTGGCGCAGGGCAAGAGCGTTGCCACGGTGGAGAGCAGCAAGTTCGTTGGTCCGGTGCCGGCGCCGGTGACTGGTGTGCTGCTGCGTGGGAACGATAAGTTGGCTGGCGATCCCAACCTGGCATCGACCGACCCGTACGGAGAAGGCTGGATCGCAGAGATGAAGCCGTCCAACTGGGATGGTGAAAATGGTGTGCTGGTGACGGGCGCGGATGGCGTCGCGGCGTACCAGCAAAAACTGGAAGCGGACAATATTTCCTGTTAACCCCTGAATTTATCCTTTCAAGGAGGAGACATCATGGCGGAAGATAGTATCTATGAACGATTGAAACAGCAGGGTGTAACGCGGCGCGATTTCCTCAAGTTGTGCGGAGCGGTAGCCGGGGCGATCGGGCTCTCCGGTTTGCCGCCGGTGCAAGCCAGCGGGTTGCCGGTTACATTGGCGCGCTCCGGCTACAAGGCGCGTGACCAGGTGGCGCGTGTGCTGGAGACCAAATCGCGCCTGCCGGTCATCTGGCTGGAATTCCAGGATTGTGCCGGCTGCACCGAGGCGCTCTCGCGTTCGCATTCCCCCACGCTGGTCAATCTGGTGTTGAACGCCATCACGGTGGAATATCACGAGACGCTTTCGGCGGCGGCGGGTTTCCAGGCGGAGGGTGCCAAGCACAACGCAATGGAGAAATACGCCGGGCAATACGTGCTGGTGGTGGAAGGCAGCATCCCGATGGCGTTGGATGGCGCCTACTGCACCATTGGCGGGCGTAGCGCGCTGGATATCCTCAAGGAATCGGCTGCCGGGGCGGCGGCGATCATCGCCACCGGCAACTGCGCTGCATTCGGTGGGCTGCCGAAAGCCAAGCCCAACCCCACCGATGCGAAAGGCGTTTGGGAAATCGTGACCGATAAACCGGTGGTCAACATCCCCGGCTGCCCGGCGATCCCGGAGGTGTTCACTGCGGTGGTGGCGCACTTCCTGGTGTTTGGCGCGCTGCCGGAGTTGGACAGCCTGAACCGACCGAAGACGTTCTACGGCAAGACGATCCATGACCGCTGCCTGCGGCGACCGTTCTACGAGGCGGGCAAGTTTGCCCTTTCCTACGATGACGAGGGCGCCAAAGAAGGCTGGTGTCTGTACAAACTGGGCTGCAAGGGTCCAACCACCTATAACGCCTGCGCCTCCCTCAAATGGGATGGCGGTCTGTCGTTTCCAATCCAAGCCGGTCACCCCTGCCTGGGTTGCTCGGAACCCGGCTTCTGGGATGGCGGCGGGTTCTACCAGGGTCAATCGGCACCGCTCAGTCGTCCTGACCTGACGGTGGTGGGCGCCGCTGCGGCTGCCGGTGCGGTTGCCGGCGTGGCAGTTGGCGCTGCCAACCAGGCGCAGAAGAAAGCCGCCAAAAAGGCGGAGAAAGCCAAATAGGAGGAGCGCATGAACTGGACCGAAATCTTGGCATTTACCCGCGGACCATTGTTCCAGGTGGCGCTGGTCATCTTCGTGGCTGGTATGCTCTATCGCCTGGTGCGGGTGTTGATGTTGGGCTGGCAGAAGGATAAAGTGCCAGCCAAAGGCAGCAAAGCCGTCGGGGTGGTCAAGTCCTTTCTCAAGGGTCTCCTGATCTTCCCGTTCATCCCCTGGGTCAAACGTACTTTCACCAAAAACCCGGTCATTTACCTGGCGGGTGGGTTGTTCCACCTCTCGCTGTTCGTGGTCTTGATTTTGGGAGCGGCGCACATGCTGGTATGGAAGAGCCTGCTGGGCTTCGGCTGGTGGACGCTGCCGCTGCCGATCGTGGACTGGATGGCGGCGGTGGGCATCGTCGCGATGGTGGCTTTGTTCATCAACCGCCTGTTCAACCCGGTGTTGAAGCTGCTGACCGGACCGGCAGAGTGGTTGAACCTGGCGTTCGTCTTCTTGCCGATGGTGAGCGGTTACATGCTGACCCACCATCTGTTCTTCCGCTACGAGGTGATGTTCAGCATCCACATGCTGACGGTGGACTTCCTGTTGATCTGGATCCCGTTGAGCCGCATCTCGCACTTCATGTTCTATTTCTTCTCGCGGGCGATCCACGGGCAGGAATTTGGCAAACGCGCCGTAAATCCATAGGAGGCACAGGATGAAATCAGTCGAAGCAATGAACACATTCGTACAGGATACCGGCGGTTGGGTGGCTTCGCAGTTGGAAGCCTGCACCCGCTGCGGAATGTGCGCCGAAGCCTGCCACTTCTACCAGGCGAGCGGTGTACCGGAGTACGCGCCGGTTTGGAAGATGGAACTGCTGCGCCGGGCGTACGAGCAAAAGTTCACTTTGATCGGCAAGGTCAAGGTCGCACTGGGCGTTGACAAAGCCGTCAGCGACCAGGATCTGGAAGAATGGAGTAAGTACCTCTACTACGCCTGCACAGTTTGCAATAAGTGTTCGATGGTCTGCCCGATGGGCATCGATATCGGCTCGCTGATCGCAGAAGTGCGCGCCGGTATGGCGGCGGCGGGGGTGGTGCCGGATGATCTGATGGCAGCCGTCAACAAGCAGGTCGAAGAAGGCAGCCCGCTGGGCGTCACCGATGACGTGTTCGAATCGCGCATGGAGTGGGTGGCGGACGAGTGGGAAGAAGACCTGCCGATGGACAAGAAAGGCGCCGATACGCTGGTGGTCTTCTCGTCCATCGAGATCATGAAGTTCCCCACCAATATCGCCGCCATTGCCAAGATCCTCAACAAAGCCGGCGAGAACTGGACCTTGAGCAGCAAGGCGCGCGAGATCGTCAACTTCGGTTTCTACGAGGGCAGCCACGAGCATACCAAAATGTTCCTGGAACGCGTCTTCGACGGGGCGAAGGAACTGGGCGTCAAGAAGATCGTAGTGACCGAGTGCGGTCACGCCTATGATGCCATCCGCTGGCACGCCCACAACATGATGGACGTACCGGATATGGAGATCACGCACATTGTTGGCTTGATCGGCGAATACGTCGATAGCGGGCGCATCAAGCTGAAGGCGGGTGCGCTGGATAACGGCAAGACCTACACCTTCCATGACGCCTGCAAGATCCAGCGCAAAGGCGGGCACATCAATGAACCCCGCCAGGTGATGAAGATCCTGGCGCCTAAGAGCTTCAAGGAAATGAGCCCGAACCGCGAAGAAGCCATCTGCTGTGGTGGCGGTGGCGGTGTGATTGCCATCAAGGACGCCGATGCGCTGCGCTACCAGACCTTCGAGTTGAAGGTGGCGCAGGTGAATCAGGTTGGCGCCGATACGGTGGTCATGTCGTGTTCGAACTGCCGCTTGCAGTACACCGACTGCGTGGAACATTTCAATTTGGATTGGAAGGTGGCTGGTTTGAGTCAACTGGTCGCCGATTCGATCATGGATTAGGAGGTGAAAAATGTCAGCCTTCACGATCACACCGGTTGAAAAAGGGATCATGCGTTGCCAGCACACTGCTCCGATGTCCCACGAGGATGTACGAGCCTTGGCGGCTTTCCTGCACGATTACCGCGGTAAATTGTTAGTGGACCTTCTCGGTACGACCGGCGAAGAATGTATGCAGAACTTGAAGAATTTTCGCCCGATGATGCCCACTACCGCCATCTTCGGGGTCAAGATCGGCGCTACGGCGCTGGATGTCCCTGAGAGTTACTATACCCATGAGGTGCGCGCCTTCGATACCGAAGAGGAAGCGTTAACCTGGTTGCGCAACCAATAGGAGGAAAGCATGGCAGAAAGAATAGTCGTTGATCCAATCACCCGCATCGAAGGGCATTTGCGCATCGAGGCTGAACTGGGCGCTGATAGCACCATCCAGCAAGCCTATTCCTCCGGAACCATGGTGCGCGGCATCGAGATCATCCTCAAAGGGCGGGACCCACGCGAAGCGTGGGCGTTCGCCCAGCGCGCCTGCGGGGTGTGCACCACGGTGCACTCGTTCGCGTCGATCCGCTCGGTGGAAGACGCCCTAAAGATACAGATACCCAAGGCAGCCAACCTGATGCGCAACATGATGATCGCGCAGCAGTACGTGCACGACCACGTGATGCACTTCTACCACCTGCATGCGCTGGATTGGGTGGACGTGGTCTCGGCGTTGAGCGCCGACCCGGCGGAAACCGCCCGCATCCAGCAATCGATCTCGCCCTGGCAGAACGCCTCACCGGGCTACTTCAGCGATATCCGCAACAAGGTGCAGGCAATCGTCGATAGCGGGCAATTGTCGATCTTCGCCA